>JBEVHG010000021.1:0-17388 GCA_040511335.1 Mycobacterium sp.
AGCGGGTGGTCGAGGCTTTCATGCTGATCCAGACCGAGGTGGGCCGCGCCGAGGTCATCGCCAAGCAGCTTGCCGCGCTTCCCGGTGTGGTGTCCTCGGAATACGTCACCGGCCCATACGACGTCGTGGTTCGCATCGGTGCCGACAACCTCGACGACCTGCGGGCCAATGTCGTGCCGAGCGTGCAACAGGTCACCGGCATCACCCGCACGCTGACCTGCCCGATCGCCGACGGAGCGCCACCCTAAGTTGCGCACGTGACCGACCGGCCACAGGAGGGCCCGCCGCGGGCACTGCTGATCACCGCGATAGCGGTGGCCATTGCGGCGATCGCGGCGGTTTTGGTGATAGCCGCGATCCGCCAACCGCCGCAGCGCCAACAGGTCCCCATCGCCGCGGTCCCCGCGCCCGCGGCGGACAGCGCCGAATGTCAGGCGCTGCTGGCCGCCCTGCCCGAGGAGCTCGGCGCCTACCACCGGGTCCCCGCCGCCGAACCCGCACCCGCAGGCGCGGCGGCCTGGCAGGCGGCACCTGACGTCGAACCGGTGATCCTGCGCTGCGGGCTGGACCGGCCGGCAGAATTCGTGGTGGGCGCCCCGGTCCAGGTCGTCGACGCGGTGCAGTGGTTCGAGGTCGCCGATGATGGCCGCGGCACCTGGTTCAGTGTCGACCGTCCGGTCTACGTCGCGCTGACGCTGCCGCAGGGGTCGGGGCCTACGCCCATTCAGCAGATATCCGAGGCGATCGCCAAGACGATGCCGGCCACCGAGATCGACCCGGCGCCGGCGCGTTAACGCTCCACAGACGCGCCTCACGCGCCGAACGTGCGGCCACTACGAAAAAGTGCGAGTGCCGAAATCTCGCAGCACGTTCACGCTCGGCACACACGCGTAGCCGGCGCCGACGCGTTAACGCAGGCCGGTGCCGCGGGCCAGCGCGGTATCGACCATGGCCGCCAACAGTGTCGGGTAGTCCACCCCGCTGGCCGCCCACATCCTCGGGTACATCGAGATCGTGGTGAACCCGGGCATCGTGTTGATTTCGTTGACGACGGGCCCGACCTCGGTGAGGAAGAAATCCACCCGCGCCAAGCCCTGGCAGTCGATGGCGCGAAACGCGCGGATGGCCAACTGGCGCACCTCGTCGCTGACGTCGTCATCGATCTTGGCCGGCACGTCGAGCTCGGCGGCGTCGTCGAGGTACTTGGTGGCGAAGTCGTAGAACGCGTCCTCGCGTCCTCGCACGCCGGCCACCCGGATCTCGCCCACGGTGCTGGCTTCGAGTCTGCCGTCGGGAAACTCGAGGACGCCGCACTCGAGTTCGCGGCCGGGCACGGCCGCCTCGACGATCACCTTCGGGTCGTGGCGGCGAGCGTCGGCGATGGCCGCGGGCAGCTGATCCCAGGCCGACACGCGGGTGACACCGATCGATGAACCTCCGCGCGCCGGTTTGACGAACACCGGCAACCCGAGCCGTTCGCGATCCTCGAGTTCCACCGTTGCCTGTTTCGGCCGCAGCACGACGTGGTCACCGATCGGCAACCCTTCGGCGACCAGCAGCTTCTTGGTGAACTCCTTGTCCATCCCGGCGGCGCTCGCCAGCACGCCCGCACCCACGTACGGCACCCCGGCCAATTCGAGCAGGCCCTGGATGGTGCCATCCTCGCCGTAGGGTCCGTGCAGCACCGGGAACACGACGTCGACCGCGGTCAGGATCTCCCCCGCGCCACGCCCCAACGACACCAGCTGACCGCGGTGACGCGGGTCGGCCGGCAAGGCCAGCTCGGTGCCCGACGGGCCACTCACCTCGGGCAGCCGGCCGTCGGTGATCGCCAGCGTCTCCGGCCGGGCGTCGGTAAGCAGCCACGATCCTTCGGGGGTGATGCCGACGGCGACCACCTCGAAGCGTTCCGGATCGAGGTTGCGCAGGATGCTACCTGCCGAAACACACGAGATCGCGTGCTCGGAGCTGCGTCCGCCATAGACAACGGCGACGCGGACGCGACCGGCGGAGCCGGGCGCATAACGGGCAGTCACAACCTAGAGAGGCTACCGCCCTGATCGGAACCCGCACGGCACAGGGCGCTGACCTGCGGTCTCCGTGCAGCTGAGAGCTGTCCAACAACCTGAGTGCCTGTATAGGCTGAACCGCAACGAACTGCACTTCGCCCATCTGGGCGAGCGCCCTGCGAAGGGTCGACTCGAGGGACACAAGAACTCATGCTGCGCACCCGGCACCGGGCCTGGCTAGCACTGTTGGTGCTGCTATCGACCGTGGCTGCCGTCGGCTGTGGGTCCGCAGCGCCGGAATGGCAGGAAGCGACCACCGCGTCGGGCAATTACACGGCCGAATTTCCTGGAAAGCCGACCACGCGGACGCAAGCCGCTCCCGGCAGCGACCTCTCGATACAGTTCACCGAGTTCGAGTCCGGCAAAAACTCGTTCGCCATCTCCGAGACCGCCCTGAACGGCATCACCCCGTATCCCCTTGACGAGGCCGTCGACGGATCGATCGAAAGTGCGCGGGCAGGGGAGGAATCAAGCTCCGGGCGCACCGTAACCGCGACTGACATCTCCCGGACCACCGGGGACTTCGAGGGCGTCGAGACGCGAAGGTACAGCGTCAACCTGGTCGGTGGTGACGCCAATTGGACGATCGACGGTCTGATTTTCTACCGTGACGACGCCATCGTGGCGCCCACGGTGGTTTCCAAGGGTGCTGCCGATCCGGAGTCGGTTGATCGCTTCCTGTCCTCCCTGACGGCGCGCACGGGCTAGGCCGGGCCCGCATCGGGTGTGCGCGCCGCACACCGCCAACTCCTAGCATCCCGACAACAAGACCCGCAGTTCTGACGCGAATTCAGGCCGGAAAAAGCGCCTGGTCGATATCGGCGATCAGGTCGTCGGTGTCCTCGATGCCCAGTGAGATGCGGGCGAAACCGTCGCCGACCGGGTCGCCCCAACGGGCGCGTCGATCGACGGACGTGTGGATGCCGCCGAAGCTGGTGGAGGCGATTAACAGCGAACTGCGCTCCACCAGGGCGTGCACCGCAGCCGCGTCGGCCAGCTCGACGGCGACCAGCCCGCCGAAGCGCTTCATCTGCAGCGAAGCGACCTGATGCGACGGATCGTCGGGCAGTCCCGGGTAGCGCACCGAGCGCACGGCCGGGTGCGCCCGCAGCATCACCGCCAGCGCCTGGGCGTTGTGGCACTGGCGTTCGTACCGCAGTCCCGCGCTGCCCAGGCTGCGCAGCACCAGCCACGCCTCGAACGCGCCCAGGATCGGCCCGGCGAGCAGACGGTCCTGTTCCACCGCCGCCATCAGCTCGGCGTGACTGCCCGCGACGTAACCCGCGACCAGATCGCTATGTCCCGACAGCGCCTTGGTGGCACTGGCCACCACCAGATCGGCGCCCAGTGACAGCGGCTGTTGCCCCAGCGGAGTAGCGGTGGTGTTGTCGACTACCAGGACGGCGCCCCGGCCGCGACACGTCATCGCCAGGTGATGCAGGTCGACGACGTCCAAACCGGGGTTGACCGGCGTCTCGGCCAGCACGACGTTGGCGTCAACGGCGGCATCGCAGATATCGGAACTGTTCGCCTCGATGACCGTTACGCCTTGTGGGGCAAGGTATTCCGCGGCATAGCGGCGCACCTGGTAGTAGCCGTCGGCGGGTACCACCAGCTTCGAGCGGGGCTTGGCCAGCACCCGCAGCACCGAGGTGATCGCGGCCATGCCGGAGCCGAACGTCAACGCCGCAGCGGCCCCCTCCAGTTCGGCCAGAGCCGATTCCAGTTGGCGCCAGGTCGGATTAGAGCTGCGGCCGTAGCTGTCCAGCGGCTCTGCCTCGTCGGGCGAAAGATGGTACGTCGACGCCGGAACGGGCGGTGGCGTGACAGGCGCGCCCGGGATCGCTTCCGAGCCAACGGCTTTCACGCTGCGAGTCGAGTCCCCGTACGTGCCGTCCATGCTGCCTTACTCCGGCTTGGTGCTGCGTCCCAGCAGCAGCGCGACCGCCTCGCTCACCGACAAGCCCCTGTGGCAGACCCGGTGCACGGCGTCGGTCAGCGGCATCTCGACGTCATAACTCGATGCCAGTGCCAGAACAGATTCGCAGGACGACACCCCTTCGGCGATGTGACCACCCGCCGCCCGCAGCGCGGATTCCATGGTGCCGCCCTTGCCGAGTCGCTCGCCGAACGAGCGGTTGCGGGAGTGCGGCGAGGTGCAGGTGGCGACCAGGTCGCCGACACCGGCCAGACCGGCCAGCGTGGCGGGCTTGGCGCCCAACGCGATTCCCAGCCGCATGATCTCGGCCAGACCCCGGGTGATGATCGCGGCCGCGGTGTTCTCGCCCAGCCCGACGCCTGCGGCCATGCCGCAGGCCAGCGCGATGACGTTCTTGCAGGCGCCGCCGACCTCGGCGCCGATGACGTCGGCGTTGGTGTACGGGCGGAAGTATCCGGTGGATAGCGCGCGCTGCAACGTCACCGCGCGGCCGGAGTCGGCGCACGCGACGACGGTGGCGGCCGGCTGTTCGTCAACGATCTCGCTGGCCAGGTTGGGACCGGTGACCACTGCGACCCGTGCCGGGTCGGCCCCGATCACCTGTACCACGACCTGACTCATCCGCATCAGCGTGTCCAGTTCGATGCCCTTGGCCAGGCTCACCAGCGTGACATCGACGCCGATCAGGTCCGTCCACTGCTCGAGGTTGCCGCGCAGCGTCTGCGACGGCAGCGCCAACAGCACCGTGCACGCCCCGGCGAGTGCCGCCACCGGGTCACTGGTGGCGCGGATGGACTTCGGCAGCTCGGCATCGTCGAGGTATGCGCTGTTGCGGTGGGTGTCGTTGATTTCATCGGCCAGCTCGGGGCGACGGGTCCACAATGTGACGTCGTTACCCGCGTCCGCCAAGACCTTGGCCAGTGCCGTCCCCCACGCACCGGCGCCCATCACCGCCGCCTCGACCACGACTTCACCCTAGCGTGGGCCCCCCGGCTGGCAGGATGGCGCACATGAGCGGCACGCAAACGGGCGGGACCGCGGACGTGGGATTGGTGATCGCCGTCAAGAGGCTCGCCGCCGCCAAGACGAGACTGGCCCC
This sequence comes from Mycobacterium sp., assembly GCA_040511335.1. GTDB lineage: Bacteria > Actinomycetota > Actinomycetes > Mycobacteriales > Mycobacteriaceae > Mycobacterium. The sequence continues at coordinate 5,108 of JBEVHG010000021.1, forward strand.
GGTGTTCTCGGCGTCCACCCGCGAGAACGTGGTGCTGGCTATGCTCATCGACACCATCAAGGCCGCGTCCGCGGTCGCCGCGCTGCAGGCCATCACCGTCGTCACTCCCGACGAGGTTGCTGCTGATGCCGCCCGCCAACTCGGTGCGCGGGTGATGGCCGACCCGACTCCGGAAGGCCACCGCAACCCCTTGAACAACGCCATTGCCGCCGCCGAAGCCACGGTGCGTGAGGCGACACCGAATATCGTTGCGCTGCAGGGGGATCTGCCCGCGATGCAACCGCAGGAGCTGGCCGAAGCCATTGTTGCCGCCCGCGGATACCGACGAAGCTTTGTCGGTGACCGCCACGGCACGGGTACCTCGGCGCTGTTTGCCTTCGGTGTCGCGCTGGATCCCCAATTCGGGGCCGATTCGGCTCAGCGCCACCGGCATTCGGGGGCCATCGAATTGACCGGGGCCTGGCCGGGGCTGCGGTGCGATATCGACACGCCCGACGATCTGCTGGTGGCGCGCCGGCTCGGCGTGGGCGCGGCGACCACGCAGGCCATCGGCCGTCCACGGTGAACGGCGTGGATTTCGTTCTCGGTAGCCGGATGGCGAGCTAATGAGGAATGATCTGAAGGGTGACCGAAACCGAAGCCGAGATCCGACCTGGCGATGCCGAGTGGACACCCGGCGATTCGGCGCCTGAAGCACCCCCTGCGGCCACCGCGGATGCCATCGACAACCCGCTGCCCGAGGACCGCTACCTCAACCGCGAGCTGAGCTGGCTGGACTTCAACGCCCGGGTGCTCGCACTGGCGGCCGATACGTCGCTACCGCTGCTGGAACGCGCCAAGTTCTTGGCAATCTTCGCGTCGAATCTCGACGAGTTCTACATGGTGCGAGTCGCCGGCCTGAAACGCCGCGACGAGATGGGGTTGTCGGTGCGCTCCGCCGACGGCCTGTCGCCGCGCGAGCAGTTGCGCCGCATCGGCGAGCGCACCCAGCAGATCGCCAGCCGGCACGCGCAGGTTTTCCTGGAGTCGGTGCGCCCGGCGCTGGCCGACGAGGGCATCGTCATCGTCACCTGGGCAGAACTCGATGACGCCGAGCGCGCCCAGCTGTCGACCTATTTCCACGAACAGGTTTTCCCGGTGCTCACACCGTTGGCCGTCGATCCCGCTCACCCGTTCCCGTTCGTGAGCGGCCTGAGCCTCAACCTGGCGATCACGGTGAAACAGCCCGAGAACGGCGGGCAACATTTCGCGCGAATCAAGGTGCCCGACAACGTGGACCGCTTCGTCGAACTCGGCCCTCGCGAAGGCGTGGCGGGCGTGGTGCGCTTCCTGCCATTGGAGGAGCTGATCGCCGCGTTCCTTTCGGTGCTCTTCCCCGGTCTGGAGATCGTCGAGCACCACGCGTTCCGGATCACCCGCAACGCCGACATGGAGGTCGAAGAGGACCGCGACGAGGACCTGCTGCAGGCGATGGAGCGCGAGCTGGCCCGGCGACGGTTCGGCTCGCCGGTCCGGCTGGAAGTCGCCGACGACATGACCGAGAACATGCTCGAGCTGTTGCTGCGCGAACTCGACGTCGCGCCCGGCGACGTCATCGACGTGACCGGGCTGCTTGACCTGTCCTCGCTGTGGCAGATCTACGGTGTGGACCGCCCGGCCCTGAAGGACCCGCCGTTCGTGCCGGCCACGCCCCCCGCGTTTGGTGAACGGGAGACGCCGAAGAGCATCTTCGCCACGCTGCGCGACGGCGATGTGCTGGTGCATCACCCGTACGACTCGTTTTCCACCACGGTGCAACGGTTCATCGAGCAGGCCGCTGCGGATCCCAACGTGCTGGCGATCAAGCAGACGCTGTACCGCACCTCGGGTGATTCGCCGATCGCCAACGCACTGATCGACGCCGCCGAGGCCGGAAAGCAGGTCGTCGCGCTGGTGGAGATCAAGGCGCGCTTCGACGAGCAGGCCAACATCAAATGGGCGAAGGCATTGGAAGATGCCGGTGTGCACGTGGTGTACGGCCTGATCGGGTTGAAGACCCACTGCAAGACGGCCCTGGTGGTGCGCCGCGAGGGTTCGGTGATCCGGCGCTACTGCCACGTCGGCACCGGCAACTACAACCCGAAAACCGCGCGACTGTATGAGGATGTCGGCCTGTTGACCGCCGCACCGGACATCGGCGCCGATCTCACCGACCTGTTCAACTCGCTGACCGGTTACTCCCGCAAGGTTTCGTACCGCAATCTGCTGGTGGCGCCGCACGGTGTGCGCAAGGGCATCGTCGAACGCATAGAGCGCGAGGTTGCCGCCGGTCGCGACGGCGCCGACGCGCTTATTCGGGTGAAGGCCAACGCCTTGGTGGACGAGCAGGTGATCGACGCGCTCTACCGCGCGTCGCAGGCCGGCGTGCGGGTCGAGGTGGTCGTGCGCGGCATCTGCGCGCTGCGACCCGATGCGCCCGGATACTCCGAAAACATTGTCGTGCGCTCGATCCTCGGCCGGTTCCTCGAACACTCGCGGATAATTCACTTCCGCGCCATCGACGAGTTCTGGATCGGCAGCGCGGACATGATGCATCGTAATCTCGACCGACGGGTCGAGGTGATGGCTCAAGTCAAGGATCCGAGGCTGACTTCTCAACTGAACGATGTCTTCGAGTCCGCGATGGACCCCGCCACCCGGTGCTGGGAGCTGGGCGTCGACGGGAACTGGACGGCGTCGCCGCAGGAGGGACAGACCGTCCGCGACCATCAGGTGTCGCTGATGGAACGCCATCGGCAGCCCTGACCGGCGCCTGTCGACGGGCCCCGAATTGACCTGCAGGAGTTGAGGTGCCGAAGGAGATCCCGTCGGGCGCGGTTCCGGCGAGCAAGGCCGTCCTTGCCGCCGGTGCGGTGCTGTGGCGATCCAACGGCGACTCGGCGAGCCCCGAGGTGGCGATCATCCACCGTCCCCGCTATGACGACTGGTCGCTGCCCAAGGGCAAGGTCGACCCCGGCGAGACGGAACCCGTCACCGCCGTGCGCGAGGTGCAGGAGGAAACCGGCTACACCGCTGCGCTGGGTCGCCGCCTGGCGGGCGTGAGCTATCCCGTCGAACAGGGCATCAAGAAGGTGCGTTACTGGGCGGCGCGCCAAATCGACGGCGACTTCGCGCCCAACGCCGAAGTCGACGCGCTGGTCTGGTTGCCCGTTGCGGCCGCGATTAACCAACTGGGATACCCGCACGACCGGAAAGTGTTGCGCCGGTTCGCCAGATATCCCGTCGACACGCAGACCGTGTTGATCGTGCGCCACGGCACCGCGGGCAGTAAGTCACGGTACAAGGGCGATGACCGCAAGCGTCCACTGGACAAACACGGCCGCGCACAGGCGGAATCGCTCGTCGGTCAGCTCCTCGCGTTCGGTGCCGGCGAGCTGTACGCCGCCGATCGGCTGCGCTGTCACCAGACGCTGGAGCCGTTGGCCGAGGAATTGGGCGTGTGCATCCACAACGAGCCGGCATTGACCGAAGAGGCCTATTCCGACGATCGCAAGCGCGGCCGGCAACGCGTGCTGGAAATCGCCGCCGCCGGTGGCACACCGGTGATCTGCACGCAGGGAAAGGTGATTCCCGATCTCATCGGGTGGTGGTGCGATCGGGATGGCGTACGACCGGACAAGTCACGCAATCGCAAAGGAAGCACGTGGGTGCTGTCGTTGTCGGAGGGCCGAGTGGTGGCCGCCGACCACATCGGCAGCCCATTGGCCGCAAAGAAGTAGCACACCGCCGGTCTCGAATCACGCAGGCACGCCGCGGGTCGAATTGACCCACGGCGTGCCTGATGCCGAACTTACCTGCCGCCCTTCTTGGCCGGGGCCTTCTTGGCCGGGGCCTTCGTGACGGCCTTCTTCACCGCGGCCTTTCTAACGGCCTTCTTGGCGGCAACCGTCTTAGCGGCCTTCTTGCCGGCGGCCTTTCTAACAGCCTTCTTGGTGGCAACCGTCTTAGCGGCCTTCTTGCCGGCAGCCTTTCTAACGGCCTTCTTGGTGGCAACCGTTCCAACGGCCTTCTTCGCCGCGGACTTCCTGACGGCCTTCTTCACCGCGGCCTTCCGGACGGCCTTCTTCACCGCGGCCTTCCGGACGGCCTTCTTCACCGCAGCCTTCCGGACGGCCTTCTTGGCCGCGCCCGCCGTAACACCACGTTTCACTGCCGGACCTTCCGCCGGGAGGCGCTGTGCGCCAGAGACAACCGCTTTGAACTGAGCGCCGGGACGAAACGCCGGCACAGACGTCGGCTTCACCTTTACGGTTTCGCCGGTGCGCGGATTGCGCGCGACGCGGGCTGCGCGACGGCGCTGCTCGAATACACCGAAGCCGGTGATGGTCACGCTGTCACCTTTATGGACCGCACGCACGATGGTGTCAACAACGTTTTCCACCGCGGCGGTGGCCTGCCGACGATCCGAGCCCAACTTCTGAGTGAGTACGTCGATGAGCTCTGCTTTGTTCATGCAAAACCTCCGAAACCAGTGGTCCACCTTGGACCGACTAGAGGACACGGTAAACCCAATCACCACTGATTTCCAAGAGCCACGCGCAATTTCAGGTATTGCTGGCGAACATTTCGGCAATCCGCTTGCCCCACTTGGCCGGTGGTGGGCGGGGTGGAGAACGGTTTGAAGGGCCTCGATTTCGGCCCTTTCGGTGCCTATCGTCAGGCCGGCAGAGTGTGGGGTTTCCAAACCGGACGGCGCGCTTCATAGGACTCGATCTCGCCGAGTTTTCGCAGCGTAAGGCCTATATCGTCAAGTCCTTCGAGCAACCGCCAGGCGGTGTAATCGTCAATCGTGAACGGCAGCAGGACCGTTCCCGCGGCGATATTCCGATCTTGAAGATTCACAGTGATTTCCATGCCGGGATGCTGCTCGATCAGCTTCCAGAGCAGTTCGACATCGTCTTGGGCGACTTCGGCCGCCAATAGTCCCGCCTTGCCCGCGTTGCCCCGGAATATATCGGCGAACCGGGATGAGATAACCACCCGAAAGCCGTAGTCCATTAGTGCCCACACCGCGTGTTCGCGCGAGGACCCGGTGCCGAAATCTGGTCCGGCGACCAAAACCGAGCCCCTGTCGAACGGCGCAAGATTGAGCACGAACGACGGATCGGTGCGCCAGGAGGCGAACAATCCGTCCTCGAAACCCGTTCGGGTGACCCGTTTCAAATACACCGCCGGGATGATCTGGTCGGTGTCGACATTGGACCGGCGCAGCGGCACGCCGATCCCGGTGTGGGTGCGAAAGGCTTCCATGGCATCTCCTCTAGCGGGTGAGATCGGCAGGCGATGACAACGTGCCGCGCACGGCGGTGGCGGCGGCGACCGCCGGCGACACCAGATGGGTGCGGCCACCCTTGCCCTGTCGGCCTTCGAAGTTACGGTTGGACGTCGACGCACACCGCTGGCCGGGAGCCAATTGGTCGGGGTTCATGCCAAGGCACATCGAGCAGCCGGCCTGCCGCCACTCCGCGCCGGCGGCGGTGAAGATCTCGCCAAGCCCTTCGGATTCGGCCTGCGCGCGCACCCGCATTGAGCCGGGTACCACGAGCACCCGCACGCCGTCGGCGACCTTGCGTCCGCGCAGAATCTCGGCGACCACGCGCAGATCTTCGATGCGGCCGTTCGTGCAGGACCCGACGAAAACGGTGTCTACTGCGATGTCACGCATCGCCGTTCCGGGACGAAGATCCATGTACGACAACGCCTTTTCCGCGGCCTGGCGTTGGGCGTCGTCGAACATAAGCTCGGGGTCGGGAACCGAGCCGGACAGCGGCACGCCCTGGCCGGGGTTGGTGCCCCACGTGACGAACGGGCCGAGTGTTGAGGCGTCGATGTAGACCTCGGCGTCGAACTCGGCGTCGGCGTCGGTGCGCAGCCGGCTCCATGCCGCGACCGCGGCATCCCAGTCGGCGCCGGCCGGGGCGTGCGGGCGTCCGCGCAGAAACTCGTAAGTGGTCTCGTCGGGCGCGACCATGCCCGCCCGGGCGCCGGCTTCGATGCTCATGTTGCAGATCGTCATCCGGCCCTCCATGGACAGCGATTCGATGGCGCTGCCCCGGTATTCGATGACGTGGCCCTGGCCGCCGCCGGTACCGATCTTTGCGATCACGGCCAGGATGACGTCTTTGGCGCTGACGCCCGGCGGCAGTTCACCTTCGACGTTCACCGCCATCGTCTTGAACGGGCGCAGCGGCAGCGTCTGCGTGGCGAGCACGTGCTCGACCTCGGACGTGCCGATGCCCATGGCCAGCGCACCGAACGCACCGTGGGTCGAGGTGTGACTGTCGCCGCAGACGACCGTCATGCCGGGCTGAGTCAGCCCGAGTTGCGGACCGATGATGTGCACGATGCCCTGTTCGGCGTCACCCATCGGGTGTAACCGGATGCCGAACTCGGCGCAGTTGCGTCGCAGCGTCTCGACCTGGGTGCGCGAAATCGGGTCCGCGATCGGCTTGTCGATATCGATCGTGGGCACATTGTGGTCTTCGGTGGCGATCGTCAGGTCCGGTCGCCGAACCCCGCGGCCGGCGAGCCGGAGCCCGTCAAAGGCCTGCGGGCTGGTGACCTCGTGCACGAGGTGGAGGTCAATGTAGATCAGATCGGGCTGGCCGTCGCCCGAGGCGACCACATGGTCCGCCCATACCTTGTCCGCCATGGTTCGCGGCTTCTGATCCGTGGTCATACTTGACTATCTCACAATCTGGGACGCTAGTATCTCCTTGTGAGACAGGATAGCGGCATCGGCGTGCTGGACAAAGCGGTGGGGTTGCTGCACACCGTGGCCGAGTCACCGTGTGGTCTGGCCGAACTGTGCGAGCGAACCGGCCTGCCCCGCGCCACCGCGCACCGCCTGGCCGCCGGACTCGAGGTGCACCGGCTGCTGGCCCGCGACGGTGAGGGCCGCTGGCGGCTCGGTCCCGTGCTGACCGAGTTGGCCGGCCGGGTCAACGACCCGCTGCTCGCTGCCGGTGCCGCCGTTCTGCCCCGGCTGCGGGAGCTCACCGGCGAGAGTGTGCAGCTCTATCGGCGCGAGGGCACGTCACGGATCTGCGTGGCCGCGTTGGAACCACCTGCCGGTCTTCGCGATACGGTGCCGGTCGGCACCCGCCTGCCGATGACGGCCGGATCGGGCGCCAAGGTCTTGCTGGCCTATAGCGATACCGCGACGCAGCAGGCGGTGTTGCCGATGGCGAAGTTCACCGATCGGACGCTGGCCGAGGTGCGCAAGCGCGGCTGGGCGCAAAGCGCCGCCGAGCGCGAGCCCGGAGTGGCCAGCGTCTCGGCGCCGGTGCGCGACGGCCGTGGCGCGGTGATCGCCGCGGTGTCGGTGTCCGGACCGATCGACCGGATGGGCCGACGGCCGGGAGCACGGTGGGCCGCTGACCTTTTGGCAGCGGCCGACGCGCTCACGCGTCGGCTGTGAGCGCCTGTCGCCCACGTGCCCAACAGACGCAAATCGCCCATCTCGAGATGAGATTGGGCGATTTTGTGACTGCTCGCGCATGGATCTGGTTGGTAGCCCCGATGGGATTCGAACCCACGCTACCGCCGTGAGAGGGCGGCGTCCTAGGCCGCTAGACGACGGGGCCAGAACCGAAGTGTCAGCATAACGCACCCGAGAATGCCGACCTAATCGCTGACTGCAGCTGGGGTACCAGGACTCGAACCTAGAATGGCTGAACCAGAATCAGCTGTGTTGCCAATTACACCATACCCCATTGGCTGCCCGTAACCGCAGGTCACGGGCATTTTCCGGGCCCTACAAGCGATGAGGCGTCCCCGCCGCATGTCCGTTCGGGCCGACGAGCAGATTACCAAAGATTCGTCGGCGCCTTTTCACGCGTCGGTCGCGGCTGCCGTGGCACGACCCCGCCCGGCGCGCAGCCGGCGCAGGCTGCGGTCGCGGCCGAGCAGTTCCAGCGACTCGAACAGCGGCGGGCTGATCAACGCGCCGGTGGCAGCCACCCGGATCGGTCCGAACGCCTTGCGCGGCTTGAGTGCCATGTTCTCCAACAGCGCAACCTTGAGAGCTATTTCGATCTTGGCCGCCGTCCACTCCCCGACGTCCTCGAGTGCGATCAGGGCGGCGTCGAGCACCGGAGCGGCGTCGGGTCCCAGCTCCTTGGCGGCGGCCTTCTCGTCGATTGTGTAGTCGTCGTCGTTGAGGAACTTCAGCAGCTCCCACGCATCACCGAGCACGACGATGCGGGTCTGCACCAGCCGGGCCGCCTCGGCGAACTGCTTGTCGTCAAGCCCGGTGTCATGGCCGTGGGCCGTAAGGTAAGCGTGCAGCCGTGCGGTGAAATCATCCTCCGCCAGCAGCCGGATGTGTTCGGCGTTCAGCGCGTCGGCCTTCTTCTGGTCGAACCGGGCGGGGTTGGAGTTGACGTCGACGACGTCGAACGCGGCCACCATTTCGGCCAGGCTGAACACGTCGCGGTCGTCGGCGATCGACCAGCCCAGCAGCGCCAGGTAATTGAGCAGGCCCTCGGGGATGAACCCACGCTCGCGGTGCAGGAACAGGTTGGACTGCGGGTCGCGCTTGGACAACTTCTTGGTGCCCTCGCCGAGCACGGCGGGCAGGTGGGCGAATTCGGGTACGCGCTCGGCCACACCGATGCGCATCAGCGCCTGATACAGGGCGATCTGACGCGGCGTCGACGGCAGCAGGTCCTCACCGCGCAACACATGGGTGATCTTCATCAACGCGTCATCGACCGGATTGACCAAGGTGTACAACGGATCTCCACTGGCACGGGTCAGCGCGAAGTCCGGCACCGTGCCCGCGGCGAAGGTGGTGTCGCCGCGGACCAGGTCGTGCCAACTCACATCCTCGTCGGGCATCCGCAGCCGCAGCACCGGCCTGCGGCCCTCGGCGAGGAACGCAGCGCGCTGTGCGTCGGTGAGGTCGCGGTCGAAGTTGTCGTAGCCCAGCTTGGGGTTTCGGCCCGCCGCCAGATGCCGCGCCTCGACTTCCTCTGGTGTGGAGAACGCCTCGTACGCCTCCCCCGCCGCCAGCAGCCGCGCCACCACGTCGCGGTAGATCTCGCCACGCTCCGACTGCCGATACGGCGCGTACGGTCCACCCACGTCCGGGCCTTCGTCGTAGTCCAGACCGAGCCAACGCAGCGCATCCAGCAGCGCCAGATAGCTTTCCTCGCTGTCCCGTTCGGCATCGGTGTCCTCCAGCCGGAACACGAACGCCCCAGCGGTGTGGCGTGCGTACGCCCAGTTGAACAGTGCGGTGCGGATCAGGCCGACGTGCGGCGTGCCGGTTGGCGACGGACAGAACCGAACTCGTACCGTCATGACTTACCTTTGCGGACAACTGGATTGGATAGTGTCCCGATGCCCTCGATGGTAATGCTCACGGTGTCGCCGTCCTCGATCGGGCCGACGCCCTCGGGTGTGCCGGTCAGGATCAGGTCGCCCGGCAGCAGCGTCATCACCGCCGAGATCCACTCGACGATCGCGCCGATGTCGTGGACCATCAGCGAGGTCCGGCTGTTCTGTTTGACCACACCGTTGACCTCGGTGCGCAGCTCGAGATCGGACGGGTCGAGGTCGGTGACGATCCACGGCCCCACCGGACAGAACGTGTCGTGGCCCTTGGCACGGGTCCACTGACCGTCCTTCTTCTGCTGATCGCGCGCCGACACGTCATTGCCGATGGTGTAGCCCAGGATGCTCTCCGCGGCGCGCGCGGCCGTGACATCCTTGCAGGGCCGGCCGATGACCGCGGCCAGTTCGCCCTCGAAGTGCACCGGATTGGCATCCGCCGGCAGCTGGATCGGCACGTTCGGCCCGATGATCGCGGTGTTGGGCTTCATGAAGATCACCGGATCCGGAAAGCTGCCGCCGCCCATTTCCTCGATGTGCGCGGCGTAGTTCTTGCCGATGCACACCACCTTGCTGGCCAGGATCGGCGCGAGCAGCCGGACGTCGGCCAGCGGCCACTGCCGGCCGGTGAAGTCCGGCGTGCCAAAGGGATGCTCGGCGATCTCCCGGGCGATTTCGTTGCCCGGCTCGCCTTCGATGCTGACGAAGGCGACCCCGTCGGGGCTGGCGATTCGACCAAGGCGCATTATCCCAGCCTAGTGACCGGGCTGTTGGCCGATACTGCAAGCATGGGTCGATGACCGTCGAGTCGATCAGTACGCTGCGACGCTGGTCGATGCTGGCGATCGCACTGAGTGCGACACTGTGCGCCAATGTGTTCATTAACGGCGCGGCGTTTCTGATCCCGACCCTGCACACCGAACGCGGCCTAGACCTGGCCGAGGCCGGCCTGCTGTCGTCGATGCCGAGCTTCGGCATGGTCGTGACGCTGATCGCGTGGGGCTATGTGGTGGACCGGGTGGGCGAACGGATCGTGTTGGCGCTCGGTTCGGCGCTGACCGCTGCGGCGGCGTTCGCGGCGGCGTCGGTGGACTCGCTGGTGGCCGTCGGCGCCTTCCTGCTGCTCGGCGGGATGGCCGCGGCGAGCAGCAATTCGGCCAGTGGCCGATTGGTGGTCGGGTGGTTTCCGCCGGACCGGCGTGGGCTGGTGATGGGCATCCGGCAGACCGCGCAACCGTTGGGAGTTGCGTTGGGCGCCTTGGTGATTCCGCGGCTGGCGGAAAGTCACGGGGTCTCGGTGGCGCTGTTGTTCCCAGCGCTGGTGTGCGCCGTCTCGGCCGTGGTCTGCGCGGTGGCGGTGATTGATCCGCCGCGCCCGGCGCGCGCCGAGGCCGCCGAGCAGGAGCTGGCCAACCCGTACCGGGGATCGGCGGTGTTGTGGCGCATCCACGCGGTCTCGGTGCTGCTTGTCGTTCCGCAGGTGATGGTATGGACGTTCACGCTGGTGTGGTTGATGAGTGACCGTGGCTGGTCGGCGGCGTCGGCGGGAGCCCTCGTGACGGTGGCCCAGATGCTGGGAGCGGGTGGCCGCATTGCCGCCGGGCGCTGGTCGGACATGGTTGGTTCGCGGCTGCGTCCGATCCGCTCCATCGCGCTGGCCGCGGCGGCCGCCATGGGCCTGCTGGCGCTGACCGGCTACCTCGACTCCCCGATCAGTGTCGTGGTGATGGTGGTCGCCTCGGTGATCACGGTGTCCGACAACGGCTTAGCATTCACCGCGATTGCCGAGATCGCCGGCCCGTTCTGGAGCGGCCGCGCGCTGGGCACCCAGAACACCAGCCAGCTGTTGACCGCGGCCATCGCCCCGCCGCTGTTCGGAGCGTTGATCGGCGTCGCCGGTTACGCGGCGGCGTTCGCGGTGTGCGCGGTTTTTCCGTTGGCCGCACTACCGTTGGTGCCGGTGGAGCCCAGAATCAGCTCGTAGTGGCCGGCGACCCGTAGATCCTGGTCCGGTACGAGCGCAGCGCGCGCTCGCCGAACAGTCGCAGCAGCAGACGCGGCGGCAGGGGTATGCCGGCCAGGAAACGTCGTCGCTCGTTGGCTGAGGCGTCCTCAAGCACGAAGCCGCCGAAAGCGAGCGTGAACCTGACGTTCTTCGGCGTCAGGAAGGCCGCGCCGCGGTCCAGGCATTCCTGCCACTCGGCAGCGGTGATGTGTGCGTTGATGAGTGGGACGATGTGCTGCTCTTCGTCCTCGAGATGTGCGTCGACACGGGCCGACAGATCGTTGACAGGTGCGATCAGCTTCTCGGCAAGCTCAGAGTCGGCGGTCGCCGCCCACAACTTCCTAAGGGACTGCACATTTTCCATCGGCTCAGCGATGGCCGCGTGCTCGTCTTGCATCCGCGCCACGTCTTGTTCGCTGAGGGAAACCCGCGCCCTGAGCATGGGCCACAGCAGGTCATCCTCGGCCGCGTGATGATGGTGCAGCACCGAGAAGATGTTGCCGAGATGAGCGGATACCATTGGACCGCCTGGTGTCGCCGGCCTCGACGCCTCCGATGAGATCCGGAGCGTGAGCAAATTCACGGCGGAAAACATCGATGAGCGCCATCTGGAACGCGTCGGTCGGCATCGCCGAACCCCCCAATCTGGACCATTGCACCTGGGACTGTATGCCGCTTGTCGGCGCACGTTGGGGTTCGATCCGGTCGCGGACCGCGGGTTATCCGCCGACGTCCGCCGTATGCGCGCTGTTCCCGCTCGTGGCGACCCCGCTGGTGCCGGTGAACGCGGACCCGCTGACCCGAGATGGTGACCGACGTATGCTCCGCTTGTGCCGGCCGCCGCACTGGACATCATCGTGAATTACCGCACCTGCGAATTCACCACGCTGTCGCGCGACGG
>JBEVHG010000022.1:0-10561 GCA_040511335.1 Mycobacterium sp.
TTTTTTTTTTGTGTTGGTTTTGTTTTTTTTTTGTTTTTTTTTGTTTTTTTTTTTTTTTTTTTTCTTTTCCCCCCCTCCTCCCCCCCCCCCCCCCCCCCGACCCTCAGGTAGAAGTCGGCGAACGACGGGACTCAGTCAGGAAAGTCCAGCGGTATCTTCAACGTCGCGATAGTGGCCGCCAGCGCATCGTATTGCCCTGCCAGCGTGCAGAATTCGATGAGTTGCTTTCTGCTGTACAAACCCGACAGCGCCGCCCACGTCTCGGGCGACATCGACCGGGTGATGACGAACTCGTCGGTGGCGGTGATCAGGACCCGCTGACGCTGGGTGAGTCCCTCGGCGTCGGGCCCTTCGAAGATCTTCGCCTGTAGTTCGGGATCGATGCCGCGGCTTCTGGCCAGCCGACGATGCTGCTGGAGTTCGTATTCGGAATTGCGGAGGTGAGCCACCCGCAGGATCACGAGTTCGGCGTCTTTACGCGAGAGCTTGCCGATGTACAGCAGATAGCCGGCGAACGGCAGCCAAGTCCACAGCAGTGGCTTGTGGACGCCAAGCGTGGTGAACAGGTGTGCTTGTGGTATCCGGGCGCGGCGGGCTGCCAGCTTGCAGAACGCCCAGTTGATGACGCCGATTTCGCGAATGCTTCCGCTCGAAGGAATGCGCGCCGGGGCGCTCACGGCTGCTTCACCAGGTAGGGCGAGACGGTGCTGCGGTGCTCGTCGAGGTCCAGTGCGCGGCCCAGCGCGGGGAACGCCCGCTGCGGGCAGTTGTCGCGCTCGCAGACCCGGCACCCGGCGCCGATCGGGGTGGCGTTGTCACCCGACAAGTCCAGTCCCTCCGAATAGACCAGCCGTTGTGCGTGCCGAAGTTCGCAGCCCAGGCCGATCGCGAACGTCTTACCGGGCTGACCATATCGCGACGCCCGGCGCTCGACGGTGCGCGCCACCCACAGGTAGTCGCGCCCGACGGGCATCTCGGCGATCTGCACCAGGATCTTGCCCGGGTTGGCGAACGTCTCGTAGACGTTCCACAGCGGGCAGGTGCCGCCGGACGAGGAAAAGTGAAAACCGGTGGCGGACTGGCGTTTCGACATGTTGCCTGCACGGTCGACGCGCACGAACGAGAACGGCACCCCACGCATCGACGGCCGCTGGAGCGTGGAGAGCCGATGCGCGATGGTCTCGTAGCTGACCGAGTAGAACGCCGACAGCCGCTCGATGTCGTACCGGAAATTCTCGGCGACGTCATGAAACTGCTTGTAGGGCAACACCGTTGCCGCCGCGAAGTAGTTTGCCAGCCCGAGCCGGGCCAGCGTTCGCGACTCGTCGCTGGTGAACTTGCCCTCGTCGACTTTTGCGTCGATCAGCTCGCCGAATTCCAGGTACGCCAGCTCGGCGGCCAGTTTGAACACCTGCTGGCCCGACGAGAGGTGGTTGCTGATCTCCAGCGTCTTGGATGCCGGATCGTAGCGGTGCAACACGGTGTGGCCGAGATCGATGCGCTTGACGATGTGCACCCCGTGCACGATCGACAGCCGGTCGGCCAGGTCGCCGGCCAGATCACCGCGGTGCATCCGCATCCGGACGGTGAGATCTTCGGCGGCCGTATCCAGCTCGTGCAGATAGTTCTGCCGCTGATAGAAGTAGTCGCGCACTTCCTCGTGTGGCATCGTGATCGACCCGCTGCCACTGCCGTCGGAGTATCGGTCCTCGGTGGCGGCGGCCAGCTGCGTGGTGGTGAGCCGGTAGCGTCGATGCAGGTTGACCATCGCGCGCGCCATGGTGGGATGGGCGCTGACGATGTCGGCGACCTCGGCCAGATCGACGTCGACGTCCAGATCGCGGTCCATGGTGACCTCGCGCAGCTCGGCCACCAGCCGAGTGTCGTCCTGCGAGGCGAAGAAGGTCGCGTCGACACCGAATACCTCGGTGATCCGCAGCAGCACCGCGACCGTCAACGGCCGCACGTCGTGTTCTATCTGGTTCAGATAGCTCGGCGAGATCTCCAGCATCTGGGCCAGCGCGGCCTGAGAGAAGCCGCGTTCGCTGCGCAGCTGCCGCACGCGCGAGCCGACAAAGGTTTTCGCCACGTCAGCCAGGGTAACAACGGTGCGAAGGCGTGCTTCGCATTCTTGGCAGATCGGCGGCTGTGGCAGTATCGGGAGCCGTTTGGCATGATCGGGCGCTGGGCGGGGAACAGGGGAGACCAACGCATGACGGGCAACGCAAGCAACGCTGGCTTGGGCAAGGTGATGATGCCTGTCCCCGATCCACATCCCGACGTCTTCGACATCCAATGGCCGCTGCGCGTGGCCGACATCGACCGGGAGGGACGGCTGCGGTTTGACGCGGCCACCCGGCACATCCAGGACATCGGCCAGGACCACCTGCGCGAACTCGGCTTCGAGGAAACCCATCCGCTCTGGATTGTCCGGCGCACCATGATCGACCTGATCAGGCCCATCGAATTCCAGGACATGCTGCGGCTGCGGCGGTGGTGCTCGGGAACCTCCAACCGCTGGTGCGAGATGCGGGTGCGCATCGACGGGCGCAAGGGCGGACTGATGGAATCCGAGGCGTTCTGGATCAACATCAACCGCGAGACCCAGGGTCCGGCGCGCATCGCCGACGACTTCATCGAAGGCCTGCAGCGCACCACCAGCGTCGACCGGCTGAGGTGGAAGGCCTATCTGAAGGCCGGCGACCGCGAGGACGCTTCACAGATCCGCGAATACCCGGTTCGCGTCACCGACATCGACCTGTTCGACCACATGAACAATTCCGTTTACTGGAGCGTGATCGAGGACTACCTGGCGAGCACCCCGGAGATGCTCCACGCGCCGCTTCGCGTCACGATCGAGCACGACGCGCCGGTGGCATTGGGCGACAAGCTGGAGATCATTTCGCACGTGCATCCGCCGGGTTCGACCGAACAATTCGGTGCTGAACTGGCCGATCGCACTGTTACAACGCTCACATATGCGGTCGGCGAGGAGACGAAAGCCGTGGCGTCGATCTTCGCCCTCTAGCGGCGCTGCCGGTTAAGCGATTCGCTCAGTGACCTGCGCATTTGTAGTTACTGATCAGTAGCTACTGAAACGGTACAGCTGGCGCTGCCTTCGCAAGCTTCACAAGTTAACGGTCGGCTTTGGCGAAAATTCACAACTGATACGGATAGACCTGCGGATATGGCTTGGTGCATGCTCGACTTAGCACGCCAGTGAAGCTGCTGCGGCGTTAACAACGAACGACGACCCGCACCGCCGCAGCGACTTTCAAGCGAAGGAGCACCGATGTCTACCGTTGGCACGCCGAAGTCACCCGAACAGATCCAGCACGACTGGGATACCAATCCCCGCTGGAGGGACACCGAGCGCACCTACACCCCCGCAGACGTGGTGGCGCTGCAGGGCTCCGTGGTCGAGGAGCACACGCTGGCCCGCCGCGGCGCCGAGGTGCTGTGGGAACAGCTGCACGACATGGAGTGGGTGAACGCGCTGGGCGCGCTGACCGGCAACATGGCCGTCCAGCAGGTTCGCGCCGGCCTGAAGGCCATCTACCTGTCCGGGTGGCAGGTCGCCGGTGACGCCAACCTGTCCGGACACACCTACCCCGACCAGAGCCTCTATCCGGCCAACTCGGTGCCGCAGGTCGTGCGCCGGATCAACAACGCGCTGCTCCGCGCCGACGAGATCGCCAAGGTCGAAGGCGACCGGTCGGTGGACAACTGGCTGGTGCCGATCGTCGCCGACGGCGAGGCCGGCTTCGGCGGTGCGCTCAACGTCTACGAGCTGCAGAAGGCCATGATCGCCGCGGGTGTTGCCGGGTCGCACTGGGAGGATCAGCTGGCTTCCGAGAAGAAGTGCGGTCACCTGGGTGGCAAGGTGCTCATCCCCACCCAGCAGCACATCCGCACGTTGACCTCAGCACGGCTGGCGGCCGACGTCGCCGATGTGCCCACCGTCGTGATCGCCCGCACCGACGCCGAGGCGGCAACGCTGATCACCTCCGACGTCGACGAGCGCGACCAGCCGTTCATCACCGGTGAGCGGACCAAGGAAGGCTTCTACCGGGTCAAGAACGGCATCGAACCGTGCATCGCCCGGGCCAAGGCCTACGCCCCGTACTCCGACCTGATCTGGATGGAGACGGGGACTCCGGACCTGGAGGTCGCCAAGCAGTTCTCCGAGGCCGTCAAGGCCGAGTTCCCGGACCAGATGCTGGCCTACAACTGCTCGCCGTCGTTCAACTGGCGCAAGCACCTGGACGACTCGACGATCGCGAAGTTCCAGAAGGAGCTCGCGTCGATGGGCTTCAAGTTCCAGTTCATCACGCTGGCCGGCTTCCATGCCCTGAACTACTCGATGTTCGATCTGGCCTACGGCTACGCCCGCAACCAGATGACCGCGTACGTCGAGCTGCAGGAACGCGAGTTCGCCGCCGAGGAGCGGGGTTACACCGCGACGAAGCATCAGCGCGAGGTCGGCGCCGGCTATTTCGACCGGATCGCCACCACGGTGGATCCGACCTCGTCGACCACCGCGCTGACCGGCTCGACCGAAGAGGGACAGTTCCACTGATTTGACAGCACAGGCCCCGCCCCGCCATGTTGGGCGGGGCTTGATGCTACCTGCGAAACTGGAGTGAACATGTCAATCGAACGAGTAGGCGTGATCGGCGGCGGCCAGATGGGCTCAGGCATCGCCGAGGTGTCGGCGCGGGCCGGCGTCGACGTGCTGGTGTACGAACCCAGCGAGGCGCTGACCACCGCGGGCCGCAACCGTGTCGTGAAGTCGCTCGAGCGTGGTGTCAGCGCCGGCAAGGTCACGGAGCGTGAACGTGCGGCGGCCCTGGCCAAGCTGAAGTTCACCACCAGCCTCGCCGACCTGTCGGACCGTCAGCTGGTCATCGAAGCGGTGATCGAAGACGAGGACGTCAAGAGGACGATCTTCGCCGAACTCGACCGGATCATCACCGATCCCGACGCGGTGCTGGCGTCGAACACGTCAAGCATCCCGATCATGAAACTGGCCGCAGCCACCAAGAATCCGGAACGAGTTCTCGGGCTGCACTTCTTCAACCCGGTACCCGTGCTGCCGCTGGTCGAACTGGTCAGCACACTCGTCACCAGTGACGCCGCTGTGGAGCGGACCGAGCAGTTCGCGAGTTCGGTGCTGGGCAAGCAGGTGGTGCGCTGCGCAGACCGGTCCGGCTTCGTCGTCAACGCGCTGCTGGTCCCCTACCTGCTGTCGGCGATCCGTATGGTCGAGGCGGGCATTGCCACCGTCGAGGATGTCGACAAGGCCGTGGTAGCCGGGCTATCGCACCCGATGGGACCGCTGCGGCTGTCCGATCTCATCGGACTCGACACACTCAAGCTGATCGGGGACAAGATGTTTGAGGAGTTCAAGGAGCCGCATTACGCGGCCCCGCCGCTGCTGCTTCGCATGGTCGAAGCCGGACGACTCGGCAAGAAGTCCGGCCAGGGCTTCTACAAGTACTGATGGGCTCGCCCAGCGTGCACTGAGCGCGACCTTGTGGCGAGAATGTCGCACTGGCTTCACGCTCGGCGCATCGTCGATGCTCGGCGGCGCCTGATCACGCCAACGGTATGGAGATCTCGACCCAGAGGTCGCCGTTGTTCTTCAGGTCGACACCCGTCAACGGCATGTGATCCGACCGCATCAGCCGACGCTGCTGGCCTTCCAGTGCGGCGAGCAGCGACTTGCGGGGGATCGACGGCCACTTCTCCATGGGACCCAGCGACACGATGGACAACGCGTCGTCAGGCAGACCAACCGGCCAGCCGGCCCGTCGGTCACCGCTTCGTACGGGACCTTAGACACGATCGGGTCGTGGAACCGGTCGAACATCGGGTCGAACGGAAAGATGCGCAGTGGTCGCCGCGACGTCTCGCGCACACCTGTCGACAGGTTGGTCGCCTTCGGCTCGTCACGTGGCCGTGCTGCCTTCGATGAACGGCTGGGCATCGCGGCTACCGTTCCCTGGCCCCGCACGATCTCGCGATTTCTACACCAGGGCTGCGAACTGGCTGGATCGACGACCATGGTGCAGAAATCGCGTCAATGACATTGGATGTCAATGCTATTCGGCGGATCATCGGCATTGATCTCCCATCACTGCGGCGCCCGGAGCGGCCAACGGTGATCAGGGTCTCACGCCCAGCACGTGCGCCGCGTGCAATTTAACGCGAGCGGCAAGGTGAATTTTGTGAAACTTTGCCGCGGATCAGGCCTTCGCCAGTCGCTTCTTTTCGGCTTCGATGTCGAAATCTGCGGGCGGCCAGGACAAGTCGAGCCTCTCGAGGGCTTCGATGAGCAACTCGATGACCGCCAGCCGGCTGTACCACTTCCGGTCGCACGGCACGATATGCCACGGCGCGCAGTCCGTCGACGTGCGATCCAGCACCGCCTGGTAGGCCTCCTGATAGTCGGGCCAGAGCAGCCGTTCGTCGATGTCACCCGGGTTGTACTTCCAGTACTTGTCGGGGCGCTCCAGCCGCTGGGCCAACCGCTTCTTCTGCTCCTTCAGCGACACGAACATGGCCACCTTGATGATCGTCATGCCGCCGTCGACGAGTTCCTTCTCAAACGCGTTGATCTCGTCGTATCGCGTGCCCCAGACGTCGGGCGGTACCAGGTTGTGCACCCGCACCACCAGCACTTCCTCGTAGTGCGAGCGGTCGAACACACCGATATGGCCGGCCGGCGGCAGCGCGTTGCGGATGCGCCACAGGTAGTGGTGCTTGCGCTCCTCCTCGGTCGGCACCCCGAAACCGGTGTACCGGATGCCCTGCGGATTGCCCGCGCCGACAACGTGTTTGACGACGCCGCCCTTGCCCGCGGTGTCCATGCCCTGCAATACGAGCAGCATCGAGCGGGTATCGCCCTCCCTGCTGTTGGCGTAGAGCATCTCCTGCAGTTCGGCGAATCGCTCGCTGCGCTCGGCCTGCAGAGCCGGGGCGTCGCTCTTGGAGCCGCGGAAACCCGGGGTGGCATCGGTCTTGATATCGGCTACCTTGTCGCCCTTGCGGAACGCGAGGTGGGTGTGTGGCTGGTGCGTCCACAACGACGACAGAGCGGAGTCCTCGCTCATCGCTCGAGCAACGGCGCAGGCAGGATCGGGGACGGGTGGGGCTGTTCTCGGAACTTCTCCAACGAGCCGCCCACCTCGACGATGCCGCACAAGGCGCTCCACGACAGCATCGTCAGATAGTCGATCAGCTCGTCGGAATTCATCCGCGGGTGCGACATCCACGAGTGGGTGGCCAATTGCACACCGCCGACGATCAAAAATGCCCATGGCTCGACGCCGTGGGTGTCCATGCCGGCCTCCGCCATCCGGCGGCGCAGCATGACCGCGAGCATGCGCGCGATGATCTGCTCCGAGTCCGCGATCACCTTGTTCTTGCCGGCCGAGTTGTTCGCCATGACGAACCGATAGGGCTCGGGCTCGTTGGCGACCGTGTGGACGTAGACCCGGATGATCTCGCGGGTCAGGTCGTAACCGTCCAGATTGGACGTCAACGCCGCGGCCATGTTCGGGATCAGTGTGGTCTGCGCGAAACGCATCATCACCGCGGTGGTGAGGTCGTTCTTGTCGACGAAATAGCGGTAGAGAACGGTCTTGGAAACCCCGATCTCGGCCGCGATCTCGTCCATGCTGACGTTGCTGCCGCGCCGCCGGATGGCCTCTAGGGTGCCATCTACCAGCTCGTTACGGCGCTCGACCTTGTGTTGATGCCAGCGTCGTTTGCGCCCATCGGTCTTGACCGCCACCGGCGGGGTCTGTTGTGCCACTATCGCGGTAGTCCGTTCACTAGTTCTCCTTGATACTACGGCGGATCGCCGACGGAAACCTTGTGGGACCGGCCCATCGCTGCCGGCGTAGCGGATGATGTAGGGGTGGCACACAGACCGAACGCCGGCAGCCCCGCGCTAGCTGTCGCGCCGCGGCCAAGCTTCGCCGAATCGCTGGCCGGCGCCGACTCCGCCGCCGACGCGGAGCGCCTGCGCGGGCTGCGGCGCATGAAGGTCGTCGCGCTCAGCTTCCTGGTCGGTGCCACGGTGGTCTTCCTCCTCTGCAGCTGGGCCCAGGCCGACGGAGCGGCCCCCTGGGTGGGCTACGTTCGGGCCGCGGCCGAAGCCGGCATGGTCGGCGCGCTGGCCGACTGGTTCGCCGTCACCGCTTTGTTCAAGCACCCGCTGCGGATACCGATCCCGCACACCGCGATCATCAAGCGCAAGAAAGACCAGCTCGGCGAGGGTCTCGGCATGTTCGTCCGGGAGAACTTCATGTCGCCTGAGGTCGTCGAAACCAAGCTGCGCGACGCGCAGGTCGCCGGCCGGCTGGGCAAGTGGCTCTCCGAGCCGTCGCACGCTGCGCGGGTGGCAACCGAAGCCTCCAACGTGCTGCGGGTGCTGGTGGAGATGCTGCGCGACGAGGATGTCCAGCAAGTTCTCGACCGAATGATCGTCAAGCGCATCGCCGAGCCGCAGTGGGGACCGCCGGTCGGACGGGTGCTGGCGACCCTGCTCGCCGAACACCGGCAGGAAGCGCTGATCCAGCTGTTGGCCGACCGCGCCTTCCAGTGGTCGCTGAACGCCGGCGAGATCATCGAGCGGGTGATCGAGCGTGACTCGCCGACCTGGTCGCCACGCTGGGTCGACCACCTCGTCGGCGACCGCATCCACCGCGAGCTGATGGACTTCACCGACAAGGTGCGCCGCAATCCGGATCACGAACTGCGGCGCTCGGCCACCCGGTTTCTGTTCGAGTTCGCCGATGACCTGCAGCATGACGAGGCCACGATCGCGCGCGCCGAGAACGTCAAGGAGCAGATCATGGCCCGCGACGAGGTCGCCAGGGCCGCTGAGACGGCGTGGGCCGCCGCCAAACGGATCATCCTCGAGTCCGTCGACGACCCGTCATCCGCGCTACGCACCCGCATCGCCGATTCGGTGGTGCACATCGGCGAATCGCTGCGCGACGACGCTGACCTGCGCGACAAGGTGGACAACTGGATCGTGCGGGCCGCCCAACACGTGGTTTCCGAATATGGGGTGGAGATCACAGCGATCATCACCGAGACGATCGAGCGCTGGGACGCCGACGAGGCCAGTCGCCGCATCGAGCTGCATGTGGGTCGCGACCTGCAATTCATCCGGATCAACGGCACCGTGGTCGGCGCGCTGGCGGGCCTGATCATCTATTCAGTGGCCCAGCTACTGTTCTGACCTGCGCTAACTAGTGCTTGCAAAAGTTAGCACCCCGCCGTAGGGTAGAAGGCGCCGCACACGGATACCCGACGCACCGAGGGGGCTACACATGCCGCAGGACGAAAATCTTGCCGCTGTTGTGACCAACGCTGCCCAGGACATCGGGAGCTTCATCCGGACCCAGCGTGAAGCGGCGCAGGTTTCGGTGCGGCAACTGGCCGAGAAGGCCGGTGTCAGCAATCCCTACCTCAGCCAAATTGAGCGGGGATTGCGGAAACCCTCCGCCGACGTGCTCAACCAGATCGCCAAGGCGCTGCGCGTGTCCGCGGAAGTGCTCTATGTACAGGCCGGAATTCTGGAGCCGAGCGAGACGAGCGAAGTGCGCGACGCCATCATCACCGACACCGCGATCACCGAGCGGCAAAAGCAGGTGCTGCTCGACGTCTACGCGTCGTTTTGCCAACAGAACGAAGCCGTCCGTGGGGAGCCGACGACTGCCTGACACCAGACCAACTGCTCACTAGTAAGTCCATCAACCAAAGCGAAATCTGACGAAAGGAAATACCGACATGGCTCAGAAGAAACAGCCGAACCAGCCGACCGTTGACGACCTGAAGGCCCCGCTGCTCGCCGCCGTGGGCGCCGCCGACCTGGCGCTGGCCACCATGAACGAGATCGTGGCCAACCTGCGCGAGCGTGCCGGCGAGGCCCGCACCGACTACAACGCCGCCATCGAGGAGCGCCGCGCCCGCCTGAACAAGCTGCAGGAAGACCTGCCGACCCAGTTCGGTGAGCTGCGCGATCGGCTGACCGCCGACGAGCTGCGCAAGGCCGCCGAGGGCTACGCGGACGCCGCGCAGACCACCTACAACAAGCTGGTCGAGCGCGGCGAGGCCGCCCTGGAGCGGCTCCGCAGCCAGGGGGCTATCGGTGAGGCCGCCGAGCGAGTCGAGAGCTACACCGACCAGGCCGTCGAGCTGACGCAGGAGGCGCTGGGCAACGTGGCCTCGCAGACCCGCGCGGTGGGCGAGCGCGCCGCCAAGCTGGTCGGCGTCGAGCTGCCGAAGAAGGCCCAGAAGACCGCGGCCCCGGTGAAGAAGGCCGCCAGGAAGGCCCCGGCCAAGAAGGCCCCGGCCAAGAAGGTCACACAGAAGTAATTCGACGTCAGGGGCGAGACCCGCATAGGCTTGAGGGCGTGATGCTCGAGGGTCTTGCGGGTCTCGTCCTTTTGATCTTGCATTTCGCCGTCCTGATCGTGACGGCGTATGCGTTTGTGCACGCGGCTATCCAGCGTCCTGACGCCTATACCGCCGCCGGCAAGCT
>JBEVHG010000023.1:0-15792 GCA_040511335.1 Mycobacterium sp.
TGCGCTACGCCAGCTTCGCCGTCGCGACGGCGCGGCCGAAGATCTTATTGCCACCGGTGGTGGCCGACAGCGCGATGGTCACTGACATGCTCTCGGGTTCAACGGATTTCACACGTCCATTAAAAACAATTTCGGCGCCCTTGCCATCGTTGGGGACCGGCACCACCGCGGTGAACCGGACGTTGTACTCGGTGACAGCTGCCGGGTCGCCGACCCACGAGGTGACGTAGCCGCCGCCCAGCCCCATGGTGAGCATGCCGTGGGCAATGGCGGTGTCCAGGCCCACCTGCTTGGCGATCTCGTCGTCCCAGTGGATCGGGTTGAGGTCACCGGACACTCCGGCGTAGTTCACCAGGTCCTGCCGGGTCAACGGGATGACCTTCTCCGGAAGTTGGTCGCCGACCTTGACCGAACGGAACTCACGCAGCGCCATCGCTAAATCCCTCTTCTCCGTCGCCCGAACGGCCCGCCAGGGTCGTGTAGGTCTCCTGTACCACGTCGCCGTCCTGGTTGGTGACGACGTTCTTGGTGACGATGATGTCGGCGCCGAACGCCTGCCGGATCGAATGCACGTACACATCGCAATAAAGCCGGTCACCGGCCATGATCGGCCGCAGGAACTTCAGCTCCTGGTCCACCTGGACGATCTTGGCGTCGGTGATCCCGATGTTCGCGTCCTCGAAGAATGCCGACTGCGCTTGATAGCCGAACACCGAGATGAAGGTCAGCGGCGTCAGCAGCCCGTGATACCCGAGGTCGGCGGCGGCCTTGTCGTCGAAGAATGCGGCGTCGTCGTTCTTGACGGCGGTGGCGTACTCGCGGATCTTCTCGCGGCCCACCTCGTAGTGGTCGGGATACCTGTAGTGCATCCCGACGATGTTCGAAGACAAAGACACGAATCTAGAACCCTACCTAGCCGGCCTTAGCAACCCGGCGGGGTCGCCGACTACCGCGATTCCTTGTGCGGCTGGTGCTTGCCGCAGTTCGGGCAGAACTTCTTCAGCTCGAGCCGGTCGGGATCGTTGCGGCGGTTCTTCTTCGTGATGTAGTTGCGGTGTTTGCACACCTCGCAGGCCAAGGTGATCTTTGGCCGTACGTCGGTACTGGACGCCACGTCAGCTGCCCTCTTTCACACGTCTCGTTGTTGTCTTGTAGCGATGGCCGGACTCGAACCGGCGACCTAACGATTATGAGTCGTTCGCTCTAACCGACTGAGCTACACCGCCATGCCGGGCGCCGCCGCCAGCCTCAGTTTTCTCCCGTCGCTTCGCTCGCCCCGGCGTCCATCGAGCCCCCTAACGGAATCGAACCGTTGACCTTTTCCTTACCATGGAAACGCTCTGCCGACTGAGCTAAGGGGGCCTACCCGCGCACAGTCAGAGCGGTGGGCCTTAAAGAGGGTACAGCCTGCCCTGCGGCGTCGCCAAACAGCAGGTCACTGCGGGTCGGCACGGGTCGCCGCCAAATACGATATTTCCGCGATGACGACGCAGGAAGTGGTCGTCACACCGAACCGACGCATTACCTTCTCAACAAGAGCATCGTCTACCAAGAGAGACGGACCGCAGCAATGACGGAACCCGGTGCGCCGCGCGTCGCGGTCTACCTCGACTTCGACAACATCGTGATCTCGCGCTACGACCAGATCCACGGCCGCAACTCGTTCCAGCGGGACAAGGCCGCCGGCTTCGACGAACCAGAGCGCCTGGCGAAGGCGACCGTCGACGTCGGCGCCATCATCGACTTCGCGTCGTCGTTCGGAACTCTGGTGCTGACAAAGGCCTACGCCGACTGGTCGGCCGAGGTCAACGCCGGCTACCGCGGCCAGCTGGTCGGGCGCGCGGTCGATCTGGTGCAGCTGTTCCCGGCGGCCGCCTACGGCAAGAACGGAGCCGACATCCGGTTGGCGGTCGACGCGGTCGAGGACATGTTCCGGCTGCCCGACCTCACCCACGTGGTCATCGTGGCCGGCGATTCCGACTACATCGCACTCGCCCAGCGCTGCAAGCGGCTCGGCCGCTATGTCGTCGGCATCGGCGTCGCCGGGTCGACCAGCCGCTCGCTGACCGCCGCCTGCGACGAGTTCGTCAGCTACGACGGGCTGCCGGGCGTCCCCACCGCCGTGTCCGAGGCCGCGCCCAAGAAGCGGTCGCGCCGCGCGGCCGCACCGGAACTCGACGAGCCGCCAGCGGACCCGCAGGCCGCCGCGACGGACCTGCTTCAGCGAGCGCTGCGGATCGGCCTGGAAAAGGACGATGTCGAGTGGCTGCACAACTCGGCGGTCAAGGCGCAAATGAAACGGATGGACCCGTCGTTCAGCGAGAAGTCGTTGGGCTTCCGCTCGTTCAGCGACTTCCTGCGAAGCCGCACCGATCTGGTCGACCTCGACGAGAGCAGCACCACGCGGATGGTTCGCCTGCACACCGACAGCTAGTGCCTGGTCGGCTCGCCGTCGGAGAGGCATGCAACGAGTCTGGAAACCGGTACCGCCCGTGGTACCACTTTCCGAACCTCGCTGCAGTTCGAGGCCCGGGCGATCGCACCGAATAAGCTCGCGACCATGGCCCCCGCCGACGGCCTGTACTTCCGCCAACTGCTGTCCGGCAGAGATTTCGCTGCCAGCGACGTGATCGCGCAACAGATGCGCAACTTCGCCTACCTGATCGGCGACCGGGAGACCGGCGACTGCGTCGTCGTCGACCCGGCGTATGCCGCCAATGATCTGGTCGACGCGCTCGAGGCCGACGGCATGCACCTGTCGGGCGTGCTGGTCACCCACCACCATCCCGATCACGTCGGCGGGTCGATGATGGGCTTCGAACTCAAGGGCCTGGCCGAGCTGCTGGAGCGGGTCAGCGTGCCCGTCCACGTCAATACCCATGAGGCGGAATGGGTTTCGCGTGTCACCGGCATTGCCCGCAGCGATCTCACCGCCCACGAGCATGGCGATGTGGTCGGCGTCGGCGACATCGACATCGAGTTGCTGCACACCCCCGGCCACACTCCGGGCAGTCAGTGCTTTCTGCTCGACGACCGCCTCGTCGCCGGTGACACCCTGTTTCTCGAGGGCTGTGGGCGCACCGACTTTCCCGGCGGCAATGTCGACGACATGTACCGCAGCCTGCAGCAGCTCGCGCAGTTGTCCGGCGACCCCACGGTATTTCCCGGCCACTGGTACTCCGCGGAGCCGAGCGCCTCGCTGGCCGAGGTCCGTCGCACCAACTACGTCTACCGGGCAAGCACCCTTGACCAGTGGCGCATGCTGATGAGCGGCTGACTCCACGGGGCATATCGACAGTGCATACGGGGTTAGAGCCACCGATTCCGCGCTAGAGAAGCTTGCCAACTCAAGAATCCGTAGAAATTCTGCATTCGAGTAGTGCAATACGCATGACACCGCTACGTATGCCCGGGCAAACTTGTCGGTGAGCGTCATCAGACACTGAAAAGGCGGGTCTTGGGGGTCGTCGTGAAGAACATCGTGCTGTGCTTCGACCGCACACGTGCGCATCCCGGGTTGCGGGATGCAAGCAACGCGGAGGCCCTGTTCCGCCTGCTCGACGACGGCGCCGGCCAGCTCACGTGGTACCACTCGGGCACCCGGACGTTGGCATTGCGGTGGCGCGAGGCGGCCATCGACGACGCCCGCGCCGGGATCGCCGGGGCGTACGCGTTCCTGCTCGACTCCTGGGAACCGGGCGACCGGATCTTCATTTTCGGCGTTGGCCGCGGCGCGTTCTGCGCGCGGGAACTGTCCAGACTTCTCGGCACCGTCGGTGTGCTGCCCGCCGAGTGGGATGACCTGGTGGACTATGTGCTGGCCAGCTACGCGCTGCCGCGCACGCGGCGGACGCCGCAGGACTGGCAGCGGGTGAGCCGGCTGGCGGCCCGGCTGGCCGGGCGGCGCGAAATCGCCGTGCCTGTGCAGTTTTTGGGGCTGTGGGACACGGTGCGGGTGCCGGGGTTGCCGAAGTTGTCGACGGCTGACCCGCTGTCCAATGTCGTCGCAGGCCGCCACGCGGTCGCGATCGACGGCGGCTACTGCCCGTTCGGCGAACACCTCGTCGCGGCGGGCAACGAGCGGATCGAAGAGGTCTGGTTCCGCGGCGCGCATTGCGATATCGCGGGCGGTTCGGGGGCCTGCTGGCCGCTGGCCGACATCGCGCTCGACTGGGTTCTCGACGGTGCGGTCCGGGCCGGGGCGACGGTCCGGGCCGGGCACCGCGACGGGGCGCCGGCCCCCACCGACCTCGACGCGTTGGCCGAGAGCGCGCGCACGATTTCGTTCCGGTCGCTGCCGGCCGACGCGCTGGTGCACGCCAGCGTCGACATGTACCTGCGCGCGCATCCGGAGTATTGGCGGCGGCTGCCCGCGCAGGTGCTGTGGGCGGACGTGGACTGGCTCGCCCGCGGCGAGCGGCTGGTGCGCACCGCCGAACCGCCCGCGGCCGCAGCCGAACGCCACGCTTTCGTCGCCGCCGCGTCGTCGCCCGCCGCAAACCGAGTACCGCCGCAAGCCACGACGCGCGACGCGAGCGTTTTGAGGTAGTCGGCTACCCGCGACTCCCCCACCAACGGTCAGCAGACTTCCTCACATGACCGTAATCACCCCGGCATCGGAACACCTCAACGGTGACGACTTCGATCCCCGCAGGGACGCACAGTTGCGCCGCCGCATTCTGGAGGAGCAACAGCGGGAGGCCACCCTGCGGCGCGTCGCCGAACGCGCCGAGCCGCGGTTGCAGCACGAGGAGGCGCTCGCGGCGCCGTGCAGCCTGGCTGGGGCGAACCCGCCCGAACGCATCGCGCAGCGGCTGGACCGGATCACCCGCTACTACGCCGGCGACAAACTGCCCGAGACGACGCCGACCGCCGCGGCGGAACAACTGCTGGCGCAGGCCATCGAGCGGGCCCCCGTTGCGCTGCCCCAAACCACCCCGCCCGACGAGCTTTTCGAAGCCATCATCAACACCTACGACGTCGTCGGAACCCGGTATCTGGACGCCGGTGTCGCCGCCGCACGCGCCGTCGGGCGCATCCTGATCAAGGACGACAGCGGACGGCTCGTCGGCTACGGCACCGGGTCGATGATCTCGCCGAACCTGATGCTGACCAACCATCACGTGTTCGACAACCCACGGGCGGCCGCCACCAGCCACGTCGAATTCGACTACCAGGACGGCATCGACGGAAACCTGCTCAAGGTCACCACGTTCGGCTTCGACCCCGACCGGTTCTTCCTGGCCGACGAGGCTTTGGATTTCGCCATCGTGGCGGTGCGCGCGGGCGCCGAGGAACTCGCCCAGTTCGGCTTCAACCGGCTGATCGAATCGGCCGGCAAATCCCTGGTCGGCGAGTTCGTCACGATCGTGCAGCATCCCCGTGGGGAGAAGAAGCAGGTGGCGTTGCGGGAGAACCGCATCATCGACACCCTGCAACGGTTTTTGCACTATTCCGCGGACACCGAACCGGGCTCGTCGGGTTCACCGGTGTTCAACGACCAATGGGAGGTCATCGCGCTGCACCACGCCAGCGTGCGCGCTCCCGAGCACACCGAATTCGGCGGCGTGCTCAACGAAGGAATCCGGGTGGCGGCGATCCTCGGCGTCGTCAAGGCCAGTCCGTTGTCCGCCGAGCAGCGGGCGCTGGCCGAGCTGATCCTGCATCCACCCACCCAGGTGCGCAAACCCTGCCCGGCGTCCGGGGAGGCCACCGCCGCCGGCTCGCCGATCTCGATCCGGATCCCGCTGACGCTGGACCTCACGCTGCCGCTCGGCGCGGCCGAGGCCGCGGCGCTCAGTGTCCAGCAACCGCCGCGGCCCGAGCCGCCGCCTGCGGCCAGCCCCGAGTCGGTCGATCCGGACTACGGCACCCGCCGCGGCTACGACCCCGCGTTTCTGGGTATCCCGTTCCCGCTGCCGACGCCGAAAGCCGGCGCCGACCTGGCGTCACCGGCGCTGCCGTATCACCATTTCAGCGTCGTGATGCACCGGCACCGCAAACTGGCGATGTTCGCCGCCGTCAACGTCGACGGAGCCAAGGCCGACCACCCCCGCCGCAACCGGGATGTATGGCTGCTGGACCCGCGCATCCCGACCGGCGATCAGACCGGCGAAGACGTGTACCGCGACAACGATCTCGACCGCGGCCATCTGGTCCGCCGGCTCGACCCCGCATGGGGTCCGCAGTCAGCGGCCGCGGTCGACGACACCTTCCACTTCACCAATTGCACACCGCAGCATCATGAGTTCAACGCAGGCCGGACACTCTGGCTGGGCCTCGAGGACTATGTGCTGCACAACGCCTTGACATCTGATCTCAAGGTCAGCGTGCTCAGCGGACCGGTGCTCGACGACGGCGACCCGCGCTATCGCGGCGTGGCGCTACCGCTCCAGTACTGGAAGATCTTGGCGATGGTGCGCACCGACGGAAAGCCGTCTGTGACAGCGTATCTGCTCAGCCAGAGCGCCCTGCTCGACGAGTACCGGACCGAGCGGGCGCCCGGCGCGCTGCCGGAGTCGTTCTCCTACGGCGCCTACCGGACGTTCCAGGTGCCGGTGCGCCGGATCGCCGACCTCACCGGCCTGGACCTGGCCGGCTATGTCGCCGCCGACCCGCTTGAGCGTCTCGAAACGACCGGACTGCCACGCGAACTCGTGCAACACGACCACATCTTGTTATGACAAGTTCTGCGGCGATCAGCCTCGAGGTAGTAAAGTCCCAGGTCATGGCCCAGAACTGGCCTGTGGTCAAGCGCGACAACGAATACACGGCGATCCAACGGGCTCTGGTCGATCAAAAGGGCGTGTGCGGCATCGTGCTGATCGGCGATGCGGGCGTGGGCAAAACCACCCTCGCGCGCCTGGTCACGCAGTCGCTGCCGTCGCGGGTGCAGTGGGTGGCCGGTACCGAATCGGCGCGCAGCATCCCGCTCGGCGTCTTCGCGCACCTGGTCGGGACCGCGACGTCCCGCGATCCGGTGGCGTTCCTGTCGGCGGCGCGGGAAACCATTATCGCTGAAGGGCATTCGGTGATCGGTGTCGACGACGCGCATTTGCTGGATGAGCTGTCGGCAACGCTGCTGCACCAGTTGGCGCTGGACGGCTCGGTGCGCATCGTGGCCACCGTGCGGTCCGGGGAGACGGTGCCCGACGCGATCACCTCGCTGTGGAAGGACGGCTATCTACAGCGGCTGCACCTGACGCCGTTCAGCAAGGATCAGTGCATCCGGTTGATCGAGGAGGCGCTGGGCGGCCGGGTGGAGGGCCTGTCGGCCGACCTGATGTGGGAGGCGTCGGGCGGAAACGCGCTGTTTGTCAAGCACCTCGTCGAGGGCGCGTTGGAGGCCGGCACGCTGCGTCAGGTGCGAGGCGTGTGGCAGCTGCGCGGCCGGACGGCCGTTACGTCCGAACTCGCGTCCCTGCTGGACTCCCGCGTCGATCAGTTGCCCGACGACGTGCTGCACACGCTGCGGCTGCTCACCTTCTGCGAACCGCTCAACCTGGACACCTTGGAGAGCGTCGTCGGGCCGGATGCGGTGGAGGAGGCCGAAAGCCGTGGCCTGATCCGCGTCGTCGAGGACCACGGCAGCATCGACGTGCGGTTCAACCATCCGCTGTTCGGCGAGGTGATCCGCCGGCGTCTGGGCATGGCGGCGGCGCGGCGGCTGCGCGGCGAGGTGGTCCGCGCGCTGCAGGACCAGCCGTTGCGGGGGCCGACCGATCGAATCCGGCTGGCGGAGTTGACACTCGACAGCGACCAGACGCCCGACGTCCAGCTGCTGATCTCCGCGGCGCGCGATGCCATCGTGTTGACCAATGTCACGCTCGGCGAGCGGCTGGCCCGCGCGGCGGTGAACCGCGGCGGCGGCCTGGTCGCCACGGAGCTACTGGCCCGGTCGCTGCTGTGGCAGGGCAACGCCGCCGAGGCCGAGGAGACGCTCAGCTCGTTCGACCCTGACCAGATGAACGAACTCGAGTTGGTGCAGTGGGGGGCGGCGCGGATCGCCAACCTGCAATGGTCCATGGGCGATGCCGAGAGCTCCGACGAGGTGCTGGAGCTGTTGCGCGAGCGGGTGACCCACCCCGGGCTGCGGTTACTCGTCGACGGTGTGGCATCGGCGTCGCGGTTGTTCGAAAACCGGCTCGAGGAAGCAGTCGAGCTGTCCGAGCGGGTGCTGGCCGATTCCGAAGCGTCCGCCTTCGCGGTGGAGTGGGCGGTGTTCGGCGGCGCGCTGGCGCTGGCGTTGATGGGACGCGGCGACGAAGTCACGGGGGTGGCCGAGCGCGGCCACGCGATCGAGAACCAGGTCGACGGCCTGCTGCGCTATCTCACCGCGTTCGGCGAGGTTCGCGCCCTGGTGCTGGCCGGCGACTTCGACACCGCCGCAAAACGATCCGCCGACATCATCCGGATCACCTCGGCGGGCCAGTACCTGGCGTGGGGCATGGCGAACGTGCTCGTCGGCACCGTCGAGGTGGCGCGCGGACAGTTCGCGGACTCCGTGCCGCGCATGGAGCAGACCGTCGCCGCGCTGACGTCCGAGTCGGCGGCGTCGTGGGGTTTCCCGGCGCGGCTGCTGCTGGCGCAATCCTATTGCGCGCTGGGGCGCTCGGATGCCGGCGCCAAGATGGTGGCCGAGGTGCGCACGCGTTTCGGCCGCCACGTCGCGGTGTTCGGGCCGCAGCTGAAGATCGCCGAGTCGTGGCTGGCGGCCGCGGAGGGAAATGTCAGCGCCGCAATCGAATTGGCGCTGGCCGCCGCGGATCTGGCGGCCGAGTCCGGTCAGCGGGCCATCGAGATGCTGGCGCTGCACGACGCGGTGCGGTTCGGCGACCAGTCCAGCCTGGACCGGCTCATCGACCTACCCGGCGGCACCGGTGGCCGGCTGGCGTCGGCAATAGCCGCGCACGCCATGGCGGTGCGCGACCGCGATGCCGCGGGGATCTACGCCGCCGCACAACAATTCGAGCAGCTCGGTGCGAAGCTGTCGGCGGCCGATGCCGCCGCGCAGGCCGCGGTCGCGTTCGAGGGTGCCGACGACCGGCGCCGCAGCGTCGAGGCGGCCGCGGCCGCGAACCGGCTGGCCGCCGCGTGTGGCGGAATCCGCACGCCCGCACTGGATCTCGCCGCGCACCCGTTGCCGTTGACGGTGCGTGAGCGTGAGATCGCCAACCTGGTCGCCGCGGGCCTGAGCAATCGCGATATCGCCGACCGGCTGACGGTCTCGGTGCGCACCGTGGAGGGCCACCTCTACCGCGCCTGCATCAAGCTCGACATCTCCGACCGCGAGGAGCTGGCCGCGCTGATCCGCACCGGCAGCGGCGGTTAGCCCTCGCGTCGAACGTGAGCTTATGTTCGACGTCAGGCCGAAATATCATGCACAAGCTCACGTTCGGCGGCCGGAGCGGGTGACTCACGCCAGTGAGTCATGCGCGGTGCCCACCTTCGAGCGACAAAATCACGACGCCGCCGCCGTTGTCGCTCGAAGGTGGGCAATCTTTACTGCACCTCGGAGTCCGGCGGCGCGATCTCCATCGCGCGGTCCGATTCGACGCCGGCCACCCCCGGCACGCGGGCCAGGGAGTCGCGGTCGGCGGGATCGACAGTTCCTGACACCACACCGATTTCGCGGTGCACCGTCGTTACCTTCAGCCCCGCCGACCGCAGCGATTCGACCGTCGCGTCGATATCGCGTCCGTCGGTCGTCACCGTGACGCTCTGCTGCGTCACTGCGGCGCCTGTACGAATCCCGCGCCGACATCGACGGTCGCGACGTCGAGGGGCATGGCGTTCTGCACCAGCACCGTCCACAGTTCCCGGCCGGTGAACCCGGTCGCCTCGCACCACAGCGCCGCGATGCCCGATACGTGCGGGGTCGCCATGCTGGTGCCGCTGATCGAGTGGTAGCGCTTCGGCATCGGCCAGGACGAGAACACCTTCACGCCGGGTCCGGCCAGATCGATCCGGCCACCGTCGACCTCGCCGGATCGCGCCGAGAAGTTCGCGGGGACATTGGCCGAGTTGACCGCGGCGATGGCCATGATCGACGGGCTGTTCGCCGGAACGCCGACGAAGCCCGGATTGTCCGGGCGTTGGGCATTGTTGCCCGCGGCGGCGATGATCAGCGTGCCGCGGTCCAGCGTGCGCTGGCCGACGGTCTCGTAGGCCTGCGACACCTCGCGCACGTCGGCGCCGAGCGACATCGAGATGACGGCGCAGTCATTGGCCAGCGCCCAGTTGATCCCGGCGAGAATGCCGGTGTCGGTGCCGGATCCTCGATCGCTCAACACCTTTCCGGCGAAGATGTGCGCTTCGGCCGCCACGCCGTAGCGCCGGGCGGCGCTGGGCTGGGTGGGCCCGCAGGACGTGCCGATGCAGTGCGTGCCGTGGCCGTGGCCGTCCTGTACCGACTCGCCCCTCACGAACGACTGCGTGGTGACGCTGCGCCCGGCGAAGTCCTCGTGGTTCACGTCGAAGCCGGTGTCCAGAACCGCGAGCCGGACCCCTCGACCGGTCCGCGGTGAGGTGGCGACACCGGTGGCCTGCAGGCCCCAGGTGAACTCGTCGTTATCGGTCGGCGGTGCCGCAACCGGCAGCGCCGTCGCGGTGAGGGCGTGGTGGATCAGCTCCGGTTCCACCGACAGCACGACGTCGCCCCGTTCGGCGGCGGCGACCAGCGCATCGTGCTGGTCCGCGTCGCCGGATACGACCGCGACACCGAGTTCGTCGAAGATCGTCGCGTCGGCTTCACCGGCGACGCTGACCTCGAGCGCATGCGACTCGAAGTCCCTGGTGTGGGCGACACTCGCCAGACCCGCGATGCGGCTCAGGGCACGTTCTTGAGTGACGCGGGCCCGAGTGGGTGCCAGGACAACGACCTGGCGTCCGGTGTACTGCGGCCCTTTGGGCATTGGTGTGGTCATGACAGAATCCCTTTCGTCGAAACGACCTTCAGGGATCAATCCTTTGGCGCGCCCGCCGCATCCTCACGAGTGGTCGACTACTCGACTTCCGGACGCGCCGGTGGCGGGTTCGAGTAGCCAGTTCGGCTCGGCCCACTGCACGTCGCCCGGTAGCTGACGGCGCGCGTATCCGGGTTGCTTCTCGACGCGCGCGCGCACGCTGGCGTGCACCTTGGCGCCCGCGGGGATCGGGCGGCGGCGATAGATGGCCAGCGCCCATACCCACCCCATCTTGTGAATGGGCCCGGTCGCGTGCTCCGGCGTGAGGGCGGGCCACGGAGGGTCGTCGTCGAAGAGCAAGCCGGCATCCTTGGCTCCCTGGGCAATCCAGTTCAGGCTGATATCGCCGAGGGACGGCGGATCCATGAAGGAGCCGCCGACGTCCGAGTGGACCCCGGCGAACCACACCTCTTCGATGCGGTCGCCGGCCTTGTCCTTGTCGACCAGATACTCGCGATACGGCCGGCGCTTCTCGTCGATGGAGACCGCGTGCCGGCCGGCCTTGACGTTCGGCAGCTGGCGGGTCCAGGGCCAGGTCATGCTGCGCCGCAACAGCCCCGGCGCCTTCACGGTGTCCCAGATGCCGAGGTACTCAACGGGCACGGTCACTTTGCCGTCGACCCGCTGCCCCATCAGCGACCCGAACTGTCCCGACTGCATCCACTCGTTGCGTTGCCATTTGGAACTGCGGCGGGCGTAGTTGGCGACGGCGTAGCGGACCAGGTTGTCGGCGCCGGGACGCATGACGCCGACGGTGCGCAACAGCCCGGCCACCGCCCGCGCGGTATAGGCGCCGCGGCTGAAACCGAAGATGTAGATCTTGTCGCCCGGATTCCAGTTGTTGATCAGAAAGGTGTATGCCTGTTCGAGGTTTTCGCGCATGCCCGAGCCGAACGCCAGGCCGAGGGACCGCGAAATCCATTGCGCCACCGGCGTCCACGCCCCGCCAGAGGAGAAGGTTCCGACGCCGGGGTCGTAGTAGGTCAGCTGCGCCTCGGGATCGTACGCGAGCCGCTTGAACAGCATCAGCACGTTGGTGTTTCCGGTCGCGCGCACCACGTTGCCGGTGCCGTCGAAGCACAGTGCGATGTTCTTGGTCATCTCTCCCCCAGTAGGTCGATGGTGTGCGGAACCCCCTCCTCGACGATGACGACGTTGTCGTTGTCGGTGAGCAATGCCGCCAGGCTGTGCGTGGTGTCCGACCACGGCTCGTCCTGGTGAGACTCCCAGTGCTTCTTCCGCTCGACGTCCATCTCGTCGAGCGGATAGGTGAGGTGGATCGTGTAGTCGTCGTCTCCGCGGGCGGCGATCAACAGTTCGAGGGTTTCCCGGTCCGGGTTGCCGTGCTCGCCGTTCCCGGAGAATACGTAGTGGTCGGCGGTGATCCGCTCGAAGAAATCCTGCTCGACGTTGGCGATGCTGCCGTGGTGAGGACACTTCAGCACGTCGACGTGCAGCGAGCCGCCTTCCTCCACCAGGCCGACGAGTTCGAGGCCCTGCAGGATCTTGTCGCCGCGCGCGTCGCCGGTGAACAGAATCGTCTTGCGGTCCGGGTCGCCGGCTTCGGCGAGCACCACGATGCTCGACAGGTTGGGCACCGAATCGTCGACGTAGCTGGCCAGACCGTCCGCCGACCTGCGCACCTCGTCCGGATGGTCGGCCACCCACTTCGCGTGCTCGCGCTGCAGCTCTTTGACCTCGTCGAGCATCGGGCCGACGACGGTGAACGTCAGCCCGTCCCCCATGTCGATCGGTTCGCTCTCGGCGCTGGCCATCACCAACGCGCCCTCGGTTTCCAGATTCCGCTCGATACCGAGTTTCTTTGCGTCGTCGCGTAGCCGGCGGCCCCGGGGAATTCCGGCGAGAACCATGACCGAATCCACGTTGGCCGCGGCGTCGGGGGGTAGGTCACCCGACAGCGAGGCGGGGCCGAATCGGGCCTCGACGGCGCCAGCAAGCTCTGCGGCGTCATTGTCGACGATGTCGTCGAAGCTGTTGTGCCAAAGATCAAGGATTTGAACGAGTTTGGGCTTGTTGTCCTCGTCGGCGTCGACCAGCTCCTTGGTCAGCCCGACCAGGCCGACGACGTGATCGTCGTCGATGTGGCTGAGCATGCACAGGTCGACGGGCAGCGACTGACTCTCGTCCAGGCCGCGCTCGTCGCGCAGGGCTTCGAGCCGGGGCTTCAGAATCGGCTTGTACACGCCGCCGGGTCCGCCGTCGATGAGGGCCAGCGCGGGGTCGTCGCTGGTGCCGTAGTGCAGCAGCAGGCAGTCGCCCTTCTTCGCACGCAGGACTTCGAGGCTAAAGATGTTGTCGGTCATAGTGTTTCACCTCACTGACTCTGCAGCGCGCGAAGGACGTCGAGCATGCCGCGGCCCTGGAAGTTGCGTTCGCGGCCGAGATCGGTGGCGTTCTCGCAGAGGATCCGCTTGACCTTATCGGGCCGTCCGATCAGTTCCGGATAGCGGGCCATCAACATCGCCGCCGCACCACTGACATGTGGCGCGGCCATGCTGGTTCCGTCGAGGCAGCCCCACCGCGAGTTCGGCAGTGGGCCGTTGATCCGCTCGCCGGGCGCGACGAGGTCGGGTTTGAATCGCCCGTCGCCCGTCGGGCCGCGGCTGGAAAAGTAACTGACGCCATAGGTCAACGGGGCGTACCGGTGCGTCGACCCGACGGTGATGACCCGCTCCGCGTTGCCGGGATCGGTGATGGAAAAGGCGCTGTAATTCTCGAGGGTTTGGCCACCGACCAGGCTGTTCTGGTATCCGAGGTTGCCGGCCGCGGCGACGACCACGACGCCGTTGTCGATGAGCCGCTCGCTTTCGGAGCAGACCGGTGTTCCGCCGCACGCATAGTTGCGGACGTCATGCGGGATCGACAGGCTCAGGTTGATGCCGTTGATCAGCAGGAAGCCGGCCTGCTCGTTGGTGTACCGAATGAATTGCAGGGCCGCAATCACCGCGAACTCGGTGTCGATGAGATCCGAGCTCAGGATGCGGAAGTCGTAGAGGCCGATGCCCGGACACATCCCGTCGGCCGACTCGTCCTCACCTTCACGTTTGCTTCCCCCGATGATGCCTGCGACGTGGGTTCCGTGTTCGCTGATGGGTGGCGGGGGCTCTTTGAGTTCGACGAACTGCTTGACCAGGTCCCACCTGACCGGAAGGCCCTTGACGAGACTGCCCGCGATCTCAGCGAGATTCCCGTCGGCGCCTTCGGGCAGGTTGCCGCCGCGAGCCTCCTGGATGCGCTCGAGATTCTTCTTGCGTACCGCCGGTTTCTCGTTACCAAGGCTGACGATGCGGCGATAGTGGGTGAAGTCGTAGGTGCCTTTGAACTGTTCGCGATCAAACGCGGGATGTCCCGAGTCGATGCCCGAATCGATGATGGCCCAATTGATCTTGCTGCAATCCACGCCGAAAAGCCGACGGGCCGCGTCGGCCTTGACGGTGGGGACGGATCTGTCGATCGCCAACGTCGCGCGTCGGTTCAGCGAGATCTGAAACACCATCGGGTCCGATTTGGGTTCCAGATTCATGGTCTTCAGCACGTCGAAAACCGCGCGCGATATTTGCGAACGGGTGCTCTGCTTCAAGTTCTCGACCGCCTCGTCGGTAACCTGCTTGACTTCGGTGGCCGTCATGGTCGGCGTGGTGCCGTCGGGTGCGATCTCGGCCACCTCGGACGGGATGTTCGCTCTCGCTAGGAAAACGAGCGCACACAGGGCGATGAATCGCTCGAATGCGGATCGCTGGTTGGCGGTGGGTGCCGCCTCGGCGCCCGTTGTCCACCGCTTGAGCAGGTCGGCGACGTCGTCGACGACCGCGGTGAGCTTTTGCGGCCCATCGACATCCGTGGGGCTATCCGGTGTCCGGTAATGCTTTAGTTCGGCCTGCGTCCGGGGTTCGTGCCACCACTTGGTCATCGGCACGACGATCCTCAGCAGCTCGTCGAAGTACAGCCGGGCCGCGACGAAGCTCTGCAGCGGCGCGATCGCGGGATCGTCGTCCGCACCATCCGGACGGTCGTCGACTCCGTCATAGATCGCCTTGGCGAGATGGCGGGCGGTGGTGTCCTTGTGCGAAGTGATGAGCAGGTCAGCCGCCGCTGCCGGCTGCTCGGCATACCGAACCCACACATCCCCGAGAATTGGCGAGTCCTGCAGTTGGCGGCGGCTGTCGCCACTGCCCAGCAGGATGTACTCGATGAGTGCGCGGGGAATTTCTATGGCCATAATTCACCCCTGCCGTCCGGTACGAAGACTAACTCGTCACGTGCAAATTCAGCGGTGAATTCACCCGCTCACGCTAACCCCGCCCGATCCGGCCGGGCATGCGTAGCGCACTACCTATTTCAGGCATGGTGCGCAACGGGATTGGCAGGTGTCGGGACGCGCGATTCGAGTACCCGGCTACTCGCGCCACCGCGGCACGCCGACCGTAGTTTCGCGGTCATAGCGACCCACCAGCCGTAGGAGTGCCACGATGCCGACCGTCTACACCGTCGTTCGTGGCGACACGCTGTTCGGCATCGCCCAACGGTTCTACGGCGACGGCATGAAGTTTCCGATCATCGCGCAGGCGAACGGCATCGCCGACCCCGACCGGATCTTTCCCGGGCAGGTGTTGCGGATTCCCGATATTGCGCCGCCCCCGCCGCCCCCGCCTCCACCGCCCCCGCCGCCCCCGCCTCCACCGCCGCCGCCGCCCGGACCCATCGACTTTCGGCTGCTGCGCCCCGCCGATTTGCTGAACCTGCGGTGTGTGGCGATCGGATGCCGCATCGTCACCGGCGGCGGTCCACCCCCGCCGCCGATGACCAC
>JBEVHG010000024.1:0-20458 GCA_040511335.1 Mycobacterium sp.
TGCCGGGCACCGGGCTGCTGTTGGTCGCCGGTTCGACGGATTGGTTGGCCGTTCACGTGGCCGCGCAACTGCTGCTGCTTGCGGTAATCGCCGTCCACATCGGGCTGGTGCTCAAACACACCGTCGTTCGCCGCGACCGGCAGCTGCGTCGGATGCTCTGACATATCAGGCACGGAGGTCTTGCACTGCCAGGACTAGCCACCGGTCGGGAACACCCTTGAGTTCGTGGCTACCGCGGTCGGCGAATCTGATCCGGGACCCAAGCACCAGCGGTGGGATCACGCCCGACACGAGCACCTCGCCGGGCGCAGCGAGCGCCATGATGCGTGCGGCGATGTGTACCGCGATGCCGTGGACGTCGCCGTCGGCCATCTCGACCTCGCCGGTGTGAACACCGGCGCGGATGGTAAGGCCGAGGTCTTCCACCGCGTCGCGGATCGCGCACGCGCAGTTGATCGCGCGCGCCGGGCCGTCGAATGTCGCCAGCGCGCCGTCGCCGGTGAATTTGACGATGGCGCCACGCGAGCCGGCAACGTGCCGCTCGACGACGCGGTTGTGGGCGGCGAGCGCCGTCGTCCAGGCCTCATCGCCCAGCACCGTGGCGCGTTCGGTCGATCCGACGATGTCGGTGAACAGCACGGTCGACAGCACGCGGTTCGTCGGCGTGGCGCTGCGCTGGCCGGTGAGGAATGACTCGATCTCGTCCAGCACCCGGTCGGAGTTGCCGGCGAACCACACGTGGTCGTCGCCGTCGAGCTCCACGAGCCGCGCGTGCCGGACCCGCTCGGCGACGGCCCGTGCGTGATCGCCGCGCACGTGGCGGTCACCACGACGGCGGAGCAGCAGCGTCGGCGCCTGGATGCTCTCCAGCGCCGGGCGGACGTCGGTGTTCAGGAACAGGTCGAGCATC
Source organism: Mycobacterium sp. (assembly GCA_040511335.1). Classification (GTDB taxonomy): domain Bacteria; phylum Actinomycetota; class Actinomycetes; order Mycobacteriales; family Mycobacteriaceae; genus Mycobacterium. The sequence goes on from JBEVHG010000024.1 coordinate 911, forward strand.
GCCTTGAAGTACCCGGGGCCGCCGGCGAGGCGCTCACTACGCGCCCACCAGCGCCGCTTGGCTGCGTCGCCCGCCCAGCTCGGCGCCAGCACTTCGACGAGCGCGCCGGTCCCGACGAAGCGCTCGAAGCCGTCGATGTACTTCTCGAGGCCCGCCTCGGTCATCCCGAAGGGCTGGTCCGCGGCGTAGAGGAAGCGCGCGAACGGGCTCCAGAGCACGAGTGAGCGCACGCGGTGGGGATGGCTTGCGGTCAGCAGCATGACGGGAAGCGTCGACTCCGACATCGCGAAGATCGACACGCACTCGCTCTCAACGGCGTTGAGCACCGCGACGAGCCCGTCGGTCCAGGACTGCATCACAGGATGATCGTTTATCGGCACAGCATCGGAGCTCCCCACCCCGAGGAGGTCGGTCAGTATCAGGCGGCTGAACGACGCCAGCCGGCGGAGGTGGCCTGCAACGGTGGGCTCGTCCCATAGCAGGTCGATCGGGAACGCCGCGGTGGGGACGAAGAGCAGATCGGGCCCGCCGTCACCGATGATCTGGTACGCGAGGTGGGCGTCGCCGTCCCGCGCGTAGTGCGTCTCGGGGGCGGCCGCCATGGCCTGAGCATGCCACTTGACCCGCAGTTTCCGCGGCGAGTCTTGTAATTGAGAGATTGTTCTATTAACGTCGTTAACATGTCAACCGTGAAAACCCGCCAGGGACTGCGCAAGTTCAAGTTCGAGCGACAGCTCGGTCGCAACATCCTCAACCCGCTGGTCGCGGCGCTTGACCGGCTCGGTGTCCGCTCGTCGCTGGTGGTCGAGCTGGAGACCGTCGGGCGCAAATCGGGCGAGCCGCGCCGGGTGCCGCTGGCCGGTCGCGCCGATCAGACCGGCGTCTGGGTCATCTCGCAGCATGGCCGCCGCGCCGGGTGGGCGCACAATATCTCGGCCGATCCGCGCGTGCGGGTACGGGTCAACGATCAATGGCGCAGCGGCACAGCCAGTTTCGAACCTGACGATGACGTCCGCGCCCGTGGCCGCAGTATCGGCGGCGGCGGCAAGGTTATGCAGTCCGCGGCCGCGTTCACGTTCCGCGCGATGGAGAGCGACCCGATCTCGGTGCGGATCACCTACGACTGAGCGCCGAAAGTACGGTTGTTCCTCCTCCAACGCAGCACCCTTTTCGCGGCCGTCATCACTTGATGACGTGGCTCTTCACGGACTAGTCGGGCAGCGAATTGCTCAGCCGCTCCGTCGCGGCGAGATAGTCCTCGATGAACTCGAGCACCACCTCGCGCGCGGGCTTGACCTTGTTCATCAGGCCGACGCCCTGACCGACGAAGTAGGTCGCCAGCGCCTGCGCACCCGGATGGCCCCGGGCCGCCAGCACGTCGACCCGGCGGATGACCGGCTCGCACAGCATCGACTGCAGCGGCAGCGGTAACGGCTTGCGGCCGCCCTCATGCGGCAGCCAGGCCTCGGTCCAGTCCGACACCAACTGCCGTGCGGGCTTCCCGGTCCGGCCCGCCGAGCGCACGGTGTCCCGGGAGGTGGCCGCCAGAAACTTCTGCACGGTGTAGGGCGCGGTCTCGGCCTCCTCGGTGGTCAGCCACACCGACCCGGTCCAGGCGCCGTCCGCGCCCATCGCGACGGCCGCGGCCATCTGCCGGCCGGTGACGATGCCGCCGGCGGCCAGGACGGGGACCGCCCCGTCGACAGCCTCAATGACCTCCGGGATCAGCACCATCGTCGTGACCTCGCCGCAGTGTCCGCCGGCCTCGGTGCCCTGCGCGACGATCAGGTCCACGCCGGCCTCGACCTGTTTGACGGCGTGCTCCCTGGCGCCGACGAGCGCGGCGACGGGGACGCCGCGCTCCCGTCCGGCGTCGATCATGTAGTCCGGGGGCATACCCAACGCGTGGGCGATCAACTTGATCGGATGGGTCATCGCCACCTCGAGCAGCTCCGGGCCGGTGTCGCCGGACAGTGACGACCCACCGACCCAGCGCGACTTGTCGGGCTCGATATCGTGCTCGGCCAGCAGCTCGGTGACGAAGCCGCGGTAGCTTTCCGGGATCCGGTCGGCGAGCTCACCGCGAGACAGCTTCTCGCCCTTGCCCTCGAATGTCGCCGGCACGATGATGTCGGCGCCGTACGGCTTACCGCCGACGTGGTCGTCGATCCAGGACAGTTCCTGGTCGAGTTGTTCCGGGGTGTACGCGGTCGCCCCGAGCACACCGAAGCCGCCGGCGTTGGTAACCGCGGCGACGACATCGCGGCAGTGACTGAACGCGAAAAGCGGGAAATCGATACCGTACTGCTCACAGATCGCGGGCTTCACACATCCAGTATCGGGCGCACTCCACCGAGCGTGAGCTGGCTGCGAAATTCCCGCCCGCTGATTTTTCGCACTGGCGGCACGTTCGTGACTTACTGACCCAACACTCGCGTCTCCGCCAGGAACCGCTCGATCTCCGACATCATCTGCGGCCCGTCGAGCAGGGCCGGGTCGTTGTGCCCGGCGCCGGGTATCGACACGAATCGCTTGGGCTCCGGTGCCGCGTCGTAGAGACGCTTGCTGAGCGTGGCCGGCACGATGTCGTCGCGGTCGCCCGCGATCACCAGCACCGGCGCGGGCAGCGATCCGATGCGCTCGATCGACGGATAGCGGTCCAGCAGCAGCCTCCGCACCGGCAGCCACGGGTAGTGCACCGCGCCGACGTCCGCCAACGAGGTGAACGGTGACCGCAGCACCAACGCGGCCGGCGGCCGCTCGACCGCCAGACCAAGCGCCACCGCCGCGCCGAGGGACTCGCCGAAGTACACGATCCGCTCGGCGTCGACCTCGGGCTGGGCGGCCAGCCACGCCTGCGCCGCGCGGGCGTCGGCGGCCAGGCCGTCCTCGGATGGCCGGCCCGGGTTGCCGCCATATCCGCGATAGTCGAACAGCAAGACCGACAAACCCATGCGATTGAGCGCGGCGGCCAGCGGCGCGCGCACTGACCGGTCTCCGGCGTTGCCGTTGCAGACCAGAACCGCCGGGCCAGCGCCGCCGGTGGCGGGAAAGAACCAGGCGCCCAGCCGAATTCCGTCCTCGGTGTGCAGCTCGGCATCCCGGCCGCCGGGCAACACCGCCGCGGCCGACGGCACCGGGCCGGGCGAGGGAAAGTAGATCAACCGTCGCTGCTGTGACCAGAGCAGCGTGACGAGACCCGACGCCACGAGGGTGACGATAGCGACAACGGCGAGTAGCGCGCGTGTGTTCTTGGACATCGGCTGACGGTATTAGTCCGAGTGCACGCTAGCCCCGCAGCGGCGCGAACGCGAACTCGCGCAACCCGTCGCGCGGGTCGACGGCGGCTTGAAATCCGAGCAGCCCAGTCGCTTTGGCGGGGTCGGCGACGATGTGGCGGATGTCGCCGCCGCGGTACTGGCCCGTGACGACGGGTGGCGCGTCCCCGCGGGCCTCACACAGCTCGGTGGCCACCTCCATGATCGAGATGGGCCGCCCGGAGCAGACGTTGAACGCCGCAAATCCCGGTAGGTCGGCGTCAACCGCGGCGACGTCGGCCGCGGCGACGTCGTCGACGTGGACGAAATCGCGCATCTGCCCGCCGTCTTCGAAAACCCTTGGCACGTCACCGGATTCCAGCTCGGAGCGGAAGATCGCGGCCACACCGGAGTACGGGGTATCACGCGGCATGAACGGGCCGTACACGTTGTGATAGCGCAGCGCCACCACTGAGCCGCCGACAGCATCGGCCCACGCCAGCGCGTAGTGCTCCTGCGCTGTCTTGCTGGCCGCATAAAGGCTGCGCGGCCGCAGTGGCGCGTCCTCGCCGACCAGCCGCCACTGCAATTCCTCGCCGCCGATCGGGCAGCGGTGCTCGAACACGCCGGCGTCCAGGTCGGCGCGGGTGCGCGGCAGCGGGTCGACGGGGCCGTGCTCCGGGCAGTCGTAGCGACCCTGGCCGTAGACCACCATCGACGACGCCAGCACCAGCTTGCGACAACCCGCGGCGAACATCTCGGCGAGCAACACCGCGGTGGCGTAGTCGTTGTGGCTGCCGTAGGACGGGGCGTCGGTGGCGTTCACCCCGGCCCCGACCACCGCGGCCTGGTGGCACACCACGTCGACGCCGGCCAGCAACGGCGCCAGTGCGGCGGCGTCTCGGATATCCAGCACCTGGCAGTCGGGCGGCGGCTCGGCGCCCGGTCCGTGCGCGGTCGCCAGCATCGCGTCGACGGCGACGACGTCGTGACCGGCGTCGCGCAGCGCGGCGTCCACCCGGGCTCCGATGAAGCCCGCGGCGCCGGTCAGCAGGATTATCACGGCAGGTCGAACGGAAGCTCGACGCCCTGGTGCGGCAGGCAGTGCGTGCAGGTCCGCTCGGATTCCACCTGGTCGATGGCCTCGTGCACCAGCTTCTTGAACGGCACCAGGTTGCGCTCGAACTCGGCGAACACGTCCACGGCTCGCACGCCCTCGCCGGTCTCGATGCCGGCATCCAGGTCGGTCACCAATGCGATTGCGGCATAACACATTTCGAGTTCACGGGCCAGCACAGCCTCGGGATAGCCGGTCATGTTGACCAGCGTGAAACCCTGGCTTGCGAACCATCGGCTCTCGGCACGAGTGGAGAACCGCGGACCCTGGATCACCACCATGGTGCCGCCGTCGACCACGCCGGGCAGGTCGGACGCCGCGGCCCGCAGCGTCGGGCAGTACGGGTCGGCGAATCCGACGTGAATGCCGCCGGAATCGAAATAGGTGTCGGCCCGGCCGCTGGTGCGGTCCACCAGCTGATCGGGCACCACCATCGCGCCCGGCCCCAGCTCGGGGGTCAGGCTGCCGACCGCGCACGGCCCGAAGATCCGCCGCACCCCGAGTGCGCGCAGCGCCCACAGGTTGGCGCGGTACGGAACGGCGTGGGGGGAGAACTCGTGGTTCACGCCGTGCCGCGGCAGGAACGCCACCTCGTGCTCGCCGACTTTGCCGACGGTGATCGGAGCGCTCGGCGCGCCGTACGGGGTGTCCAGGCTGATGCTGCGCGCATCGGAACCGAAGAACGTGTAGAAGCCGCTGCCGCCGATGACTCCGAGCATTCGACCATTGTGGCGCTTACAGCTCGAGCTGGAAGTGATGGGACGAGATGCGCAAGTGGTGCCGCATGTACAGGCGATGCGCGGCGGCGCGATCGGATCCGACTCCCGAGTCGAGGTGGACGGCCTCACACCCGAGCCGCCGGCCCTCGTCCACCACCCAGGCCAGCAGCAGGTCGGCGTGGCCGCGACCGCGGGCAGCAGGCACGGTGGACAGGTCGTCGACATAGAGGTAGTGGCCCCAGGCCAACATCGTCGCCTCGCGAAATCCGCACACCGACGCCGCGGATTCGGCACCGCGCTCGAACGCCCCCACCAATCGATAGCCGACCGGGCGAAGCCGGTTGTCGATCACATCGACCAGGGTGTCGGTGTCCGCCCAGCGTGGTCGCAGCTCGAGCATCGCCTCGGCGGCACGCCAGGTTTCGCCGGCGAGGATCTCGCGTGCCTCCGTCACTCCTCTTCGGTGCGCTGCGATGCGCGGCGTACCCCGTCGCGGATCTCGAACACGTCGCTCGCCAAGCCACCGATGGCGCCGGCCACGTCCTTGACGGCGGTGGTGATGATCGAAGCCACCTCGCCCACCGTCGAGGCCACAGACTCGACGGTCTCCTGCAGGGCGTCCTTGCGGATTTCTGCCTTGCTGTGTCGGTCTTCCATGGAGTTGAGTCTCGCACAGCGCGCGCGATGTCGAACGTCTGGTTCCGTCGTGCGACGATGACGCCCGTGGCCAGTTTCGCCCAGTGGGTCGAGGGTGCCCGACCGCGCACGCTGCCCAACGCGATCGCCCCGGTGATCGCCGGGACCGGCGCGGCGGCGTGGCTGCACGCCGCGGTGTGGTGGAAGGCGCTGCTGGCGCTGGGTGTCGCGGTGGCGATGATCATCGGCGTCAACTACGCCAACGACTACTCCGACGGCATCCGCGGCACCGACGACGTGCGGGCCGGGCCGCTGCGGCTCGTCGGATCACGTTTGGCCGCACCGCGTTCCGTGCTGACCGCGGCGGTGGTGAGCCTCGGGATCGCCGCGGTGGCCGGGCTGGCGCTGGCGGTCTTCAGCGCGCCGTGGCTGATCGCGGTCGGCGCGGTCTGCATCGCCGGGGCGTGGCTGTACACCGGCGGCTCGAAACCCTACGGCTATCTGGGGCTGGGCGAGGTCGCGGTGTTCGTGTTCTTCGGCCTGGTCGCGGTGCTGGGCACGCAGTACACCCAGGCGCTGCGGGTCGACTGGGTCGGTGTCGCGCTGGCGGTGGCGATGGGGTCGCTGTCCTCGGCGGTGCTGGTGGCCAACAACCTGCGCGACATCCCGACCGACGCCGAGTCCGGGAAGATCACGCTGGCGGTGCGGCTCGGCGATGCCCGAACCCGGCTGCTGTACCAGGCGCTGCTGTTGGTCGCCTTCTTGTTGACGTTGCTGCTGATGCTCGCAACGCCGTGGTGTGCCGTCGGCTTGGTGGCCTCGCCGCTGGCTTTTCGGGCGTTGCGGCCGGTGCGCAGGGGCCTTGGCGGCAAGGACCTCATCCCGGTGCTGCGCGATACCGGGCTGACGATGCTGGTGTGGGCCGTCGCGGTGGCGCTGGCGTTGGGGCTCGGCAGCTAGCGCGAACAGCAAATCATCGGTACAGCGCCTCGATCTCCGCGGCGTAGCGGGTGTGGATGCAGCGGCGTTTGAGCTTCGACGTCGGTGTCAGCTCGTCGGAATCCGGCAGCCACTCGAGGCCGAGGACCTTGACCTTCTTCACGCGCTCGGCGTTGTTGAACTTCGACATCGCCTCGTCCACACTCCGGTCGATCTCGGCGAGAACGTCGGGGTGCTCGGCAAGCTCGGCGAGCGTGAGGTCGCCGAGCCCGTGGGCGCGCGCCCACGCCGGTGCGACCTCGGGATCGAGCACGACGAGCGCCGACACGAACGGCCGCCGGTCGCCGATCGCGCAGGCCTGTCCGACGATCGGGATCAACTTCAGCGCCGCTTCGAGGTTCGCCGGGCTGATGTTCTTGCCGCCGGCAGTGATGATCAGTTCCTTTCTGCGGTCGACGATCCGAAGGTAACCGTCGTCGTCGAGCACACCGATGTCATCGGTGTGCAGCCACCCGTCGTCCAAGGCTTTCGCCGTCTTGACGGTCGCATTGAGATAGCCCGGGAAGACGTTGCCGCCTCGGCAGATGACTTCGCCGTCGTCGGTGATCCGCACCTCACAGCCGGGGATCGCCGGACCTACGGTGCCGGGTTTGATGCGGTCGGGCGTCCAGGTCATCGGCCCGGACGACTCAGACATGCCGTAGAGCTCCGACAACGGCACGCCGAGCGCCTGGAACCACTGGAGCAACTCGCGCGGGATCGGCGCCGCTGCGGTGATGGCGAACTCCACTTCATCAAGCCCGAGGAGTTTCTTCACCGGAAGGAACGCCGCTGCCTGCAGCGCGTCCCAGGTCGCTTCCTGCTCGGGCGTCGCCCGCCCCCAGGAGCGGTCGAGTGCGATCGGGACCGCCGTGGTGATCGCCGCATCGAACTGCGCCTTCTTCTCCGGATCCGCCGCGATCGCCGCCGTCACGCCGGCGTGCAGCTTCTCCCAGACGCGCGGCACACCGAAAAAGATGTTGGGCCGGACGTCGCGCAGGTAGGCGGCGAGCATGCCCGGATCCGGACACGAGGTGACCTCGTAGCCCCGCACCGCATGGCTGTAGTGGCTCGTCATACGTTCGGCGATATGCGCCATCGGGAGGTAGGACACGAGGCGCTTGCCTGCGAGGTCGATGTCGCGACCGAAGCACTGGCGTAACGACTCGCAGGTGTAGACGACGTTGTAGTTGGTGATCATCACGCCCTTTGGCGGGCCGGTGGTGCCCGACGTGTAGATGACCGTGGCGAGCGACTCCGGGGTGATCGACTCGGCGGCTTCCTTCAAGTCCACCGTGCCGTGTCCGTCGAACAGTTCCGACCGATTCGTCGCCAGGTTGACGATCTCGCCCAGGGCCGGCAGGTCGTCGCGAGCCTTCAGAAACCGCTCGAGGAACCCGTCGTCGCCGACCACGGCGGCCTTCGCCTCGCTGTGACCGACGAGGTAGGAGATCTGTTCAGGCGACGACGAGTTGTAGATCGAAATGGGTGTGGCGCCGCAGAACACGGAGGCCATGTCGACGACGTGAAAGTCGTACTCGTTGCGCATCATCAGGACGACGCGGTCGCCGGGCGCGACGCCGGCGGCACGCAAGCTCGCGCAGACGCGGCCGATGTCCTCGGCGTATTCGGCGAAGGTGCGCTCGACCCACGCGTCGCCGGGACCGCGCTCGCGCAACGCCACCCGGATAGCACCCTCCTCGACGGTGCGCAGGAACGCTGTCGCCAGCGTCTGCCCCTCGACTGCTGCGTTCACCTCATCGATTGTCATCGTCATGCCGGAAAGAATCGCACGCGGTTGGGGCCGGCAGAACCGTTCTGGCAGAACATTTGACGGAGTTTCGATGCCGCTTTGTAGGATCCACGCATCAGGTGCCCGCATTGTCCTTGTGCACCAGCGCTTTCCGAAGGAGCCGCGAGTGCTGTGGGAGGATACGACTGCTCGCGATGACGGGGAGATCACCAGGGATCAGTTCGAGGGCAAGGTCGCGGTGATCACGGGTGCGGCGAACCCGCGCGGCATCGGCTTCGCGGCGGGGACTACGACGCGGTTCAGCAGCTTGCGCACCGTACCTACGAGACGTTCGGCGCCGCGCACGTCGTGCTGCTCAATCAGTTCGCGCTGGGATTTCCGGGACACAGCTTGCTCACTCCAGAACCCGACGCCGGGTACACCGCGATCAAGGTGAACCTCGAGGGCACGATGCACGGGATCAAGTGCGTCGTGCCGCGGATGCTCGCCGCAGGCGAGCCCGGCCACGTACTCGCCACCATTTCCGGCGCCGGCGCGAGCGGCACAATGTATAACAACGGGCCCTACGCCACCACGAAGTCGGCGATCCTCTCGATGATGGAGTGCCTCTACGGCGAGCTACGCGACGCAAACGCCGACGTGCGTGCCGGGGTGGGTTCCCGCCGTTCACCGCCACGATGGGCGAGCCCGACGACGTCGAGGTCCTCGCCGACGGCCTGCGGGCGTCGGGCATCCCGGTGGTCGTCGCGACGCCCGAGGAGGTGGCCGACACGATCGTCGACGCCATCGAGCGCGACACCTTCTGGGCGCATCCCACCGTCGAGGACGACGAACGGCTGGCCGGCGGTCGCCAGCGCGAGGTCATCGAGTGGGAGAACGAGCTCTGCCGTCGGCGGTGCGCGGCGCTCGTCGAGCGATCCGCGCCCGACCCCTATCTATGGGGCCGAGCAACGTGATGGGATGACGCCTAGCCTCGATCCTTCTCTGCGAGAGGTCGAGATTGCACCCAGGGCTGTGCTCCGGCGAAAATCACGACCCTGGGAGCAATCTGAACGACCTCAGCCCAGCGCGTCGACCAGACGGTCCAGGTCGTCCTCGGTGTTGTACAGATGAAAACCGACCCGCACGGCGCCGGCGCGGATCGATGCCCGGATGCCGGCCCGCCCCAGCCTTTCCGCGGCATCCGTGATCGAGATCGAGACGATGGCCGAGTCCTGTTGTGGCAGTTGAAGTTCAGCACGCAAACGGTTGGCCAGCCCGAGCGCATGCGCTTCGACGGCGGCGGTGTCCAACGACGCCAACCAGGGCAACGTCAGTGCCGAACCGAGCACGCTGAACCAGGACGGCGACGTGTCGAACCGCCGCGCGCTGTCGGCCAGTCGCAACGGCAGCCCGTAGATCGTCTGCCACGGCTCCTCCGCGGCATACCAGTTGGCGGCGTGCGGCGTCATGATGCGAGTCACCCTGTCGCTCAACGACATCCATGCGGTGCCGCGTGGCGCCAGCAGCCACTTGTAGACCGCCGCCGCGGTGACGTCGGCCCAGCGCAGGTCGATCCGTTTCCAGCCCACCGCCTGGGTGACGTCGATGACGGTGAGGGTGTCCGTGCCCGCGACGCTCGCCCGCAGCGCCTCCACGTCGAGCACCGCGCCGTCGGCCGACTGCACCAGGCTGGCGGTCACCACGTCATAGTCGGCGGCGCTCGCCACCAGGTCGTCGGCGGTCAGCTCGGTGACGGTCACACCCCGGGCGGCCTGGGCGGCGAACGGGAAGGTGGTGCTGGTGAATTCACCCGGCAGCGTCGCCACCCGGCTGCCGTCGGGGATCGCGGCGGCTACCAGACCGAGCACCGCGGAGACGGTCCCGCCCATCGCCACCGAGTCGACCGGCACACCGGTCAGGGCGGCATACCCGGCGCGGGCGGCGCGCACCGGTTCGTCGAACGAGGACGCTTCCATCGTTCCGGCCTGCCAGTCGGCGATGCACTCCCGCAGCGCGTCGACGAGGAACTGCGGCGGCAATCCGTAGGTCGGCGTGTTGAGGAATCGTTCGGCGCCAACGAATTCGGCGCCGAATGACTCACGTGCCAGGACCGCCGTCATCGGCCGGATCCTCTCCGCGCAGCCGAGCGCGTAGCTGCTCGCGATCTTTGTGCCGGCGTTCGTCGAAGGCGGCAATGCTTGCGGTGGCACGCCGGCGCAGCGGGGCGAACACCCAGATGCCCAGCGGCAGCGCGATCACGATCGCAAACAACATCGCAATGACGAGCGGGAAATCGCGCACGCCGAGTAGGTGCCCGATGCCGAAGATCGCCGCGGTCAAGACGACGACGAGCAGCAGGCGGGCCAATACATAGGCGAGCACGTCCACCACGAGGCGGGATCCGGGCCGGCTTTCTGACACGGCCCGAGCCTACCGACGACGCGTATATTCAGATCAAGGAGGTTTTGCGTGGCGTATTTGCTCTTGACTCTCGTCTTGGCCGGTTTGACCTACGTCGGTTGGCGGCTGACGCGGATGACCGCGGCCAGCCCGAAGACCCGCACGATCGGCCCGGACGACGATCCTGATTTCCTGCGCCGGCTTGGCCGCGGGGACAACCCGCGGCCGTAGCGGTCCGACGACCTAGCCGATCAGGTCGTTGGATTTCTTTGTGCCCGGAAAGTCGTCGGCGACCACCGCCGCCAATTCGATCAGCGCCTCGCGGGTCTCCGGCCGCAGCCGGTCCAGGCTGATCTCGGCGCCCTCCTCCAGATGCGGGTCGAACGGCACCAACCGCACCGCGCGGCACCGCCGGGAAAAGTGGTCGACCACCTTCTTCAGGTCGACCTTGCCCGACCGCGGACGCACCCCGTTAACCACCGCGACCGAGTTGCGCACCATGTCCTGGTGGCCGTGCGCGTCCAGCCAGTCAAGCGTCGCCGACGCGCTGCGCGCACCGTCGACCGATCCGGAGCTGATCACAATCAGTACGTCGGCCTTGGCCAGCACCGCCGACATCGCCGAGTGCATCAGCCCGGTGCCGCAGTCGGTGAGCACCAAGCTGTAGAACCGCTCCAGCACCTCGAGTGTGCGGGCGTAGTCATCGGAACTGAACGCCTCCGACACCGCCGGGTCGCTCTCTGAGGCCAGCACCTCCAGCCGGCTGGGGCCCTGCGACGTGTAACCGCGGACGTCGCTGTAGCGCTCGATGGCCTCGGCGTCGCGCAGCAGGTGACGCACCGTGGCCGCGGTCTCCAGCGGCACCTTCTGGCTCAGCGTCCCACGGTCCGGGTTGGCATCCACGGCGATAACGCGGTCGCCCCGTATCGACGCGAACGTCCCACCCAGGGTCGCGGTGATCGTCGTCTTGCCGACACCGCCCTTCAGTGACAGCAGCGCGATCCGATAGCAGCCCGAAAGCGGATGTCTGACCTGTGCGACCAGGTTGTTGCGGCGGATGACCTTGCGGCTTTCGCCGACACTGATCAGCTTGAACGACGCCACAAACAGCCATTTGCGCCAGCCCTGCGAGGGTGCCCGCTTCGGCTGACCCAGCAGTGCGACGGTCGACAGGTCGTGGTGGGCCGGCGCTGCCCCCGACCGGTCCGCCTTTTGCGATGACCCGTGGTTCAGCGGCAACCCGTCGGGCGGTGTCGGGGCGGTCCAGTCCGGCGGACCCGAATTCGCCGGATCGGTGAACCGCTGCTGCGACCGGAATTCAGACAACGGCTAATCCTCTCATCAGCTGTTCGGGCCACCTGCCAAGCGGGGTCAGCCGACCCCGGCGTACGAATGCAACCCGACGGTGACCAGATTGATGAAGAACAAGTTGAACACCATCGCGACGAATCCGGCGACATTGATCCACGCGGCCTTCTTGTCGCGCCAGCCCGCGGTCGAGCGGGCGTGCAGGTAGGCGGCGTAGATCACCCACGCGATGAACGACACCGTCTCCTTGGGGTCCCAGCCCCAGTACCGGCCCCAGGCCTCCTCGGCCCAGATCGCACCGAACATGACGCCGAACCCGAACACCGGGAACGCGAAAATTGTTGTGCGGTAGGCGATCCGGTCCAGGGTTTGGGCATCGGGCAGCCGCACCACGATGCGGGCCAGGGTGCCCTCCGCTTCCGGCGCGCCCAGCCGTGACATCTTGACCAGGAACAGGATGCTGGCCACCCCGGCCACCAGGAACACCCCGGAGCCCAGGCTGACCACCGAGACGTGAATCGGCAGCCAGTAGGACTGCAGGGCCGGCATGACCGGCGCGGCGTTGGTGTAGAGCCAGCGGCCCGACACCGTCAGCAGGATCAGCACGGGGACCAGGACGAAAACCCACAGCGCGCGATACTGCGGGCGGCGCAGTACCACCGCCGCGGCGACCAGACCACAGAAGCAGGTCAGGTTGATGAACTCGTACATGTTGCCCCACGGCACCCGCGCGGTGGCCAGCCCGCGCAGCACGATGCACGCCAGCAGCAGCCCGATCCCCACGTACACCAGGGCCAGCCCGGACTGCCCGACGCGTTCGTCGATCGGCCGTTTGGGCGCTTCGATGACCCGGCCCGGGGTGGCGTTGTCGGATGCGACGGCTCCGGCGGCGACGAGTTCGCGGTCCGCCACCTTGCGGCCGCGGGTGTAGGCCAGCTCGACGGCGAGCAGCAGCAGGGCGGCCACCAGCACCATGACCGACGAGGTGAAGGCCCAGTCGGAGTACCGGGCCAGCCCTATGTCGATGTGCTCGGTGTTCATCAGGTCTTCCTTCCGGCCGGCTCGGCGGGCTCCGCCGCGGCATCGAACCCGGCCAGCAGCCGCTCCGTCAACCGCTCGAACTCGTCGCCCCACCCGGAGTTGTCGGTACGGGCCAGGCCGCCCAGCTCGACGCTTACCGTACCCGGGGTCTGTGGACTGGGCATGACACGGACCCAGACCCGCCGACGGCGCACCACCAGCGACACCAGCAGGCCGGCCATCATCGTCAGCGCGAACACCAGCGCCCACACCTGTGCGGGGTCGTGGGAGACCTGCACATTGATGAACGGCACCGCGCCGTCGAACCGGACGACGGTGCCGTCGTCGAGGCGGGTCTGCTCGCCGGCGCCCAGGTTGACCCGCGCCACCTTGGTCAGCCGGTCCTGGTCGATAAGCCGCGGATCGAGCGAGAACAGCGACTGGGGCCGGCCGGTGTCCAGCCCGGTGTCGCCGCGGTAGATGTCCACCGCCACGGCCGGGTCGTTCAGCGCCGGGAAGCTCGACGACAGCAGCGTGCCGTGCAGCCGCTCGGTCGGTGCGAACAGGCCCTGCACCGCGATCTGGTGTTTGCGGCGTTCGTCGGCATCGGGGTAGGTGCCGCCGGGCGGGTCGACGCGGACCACCCCGGACGACAGCAGCGTGAGCGGATCGTCGGGCCGCCACTGCACGGTGGAGGTGCGGGTCTGCCCATCGGGGAACGTCACGCTGAACGTCGGGGCGTAGCCGTGTCCCTGCAGATACACCCGGTCGCCGCCGACGCGCAGTGGATGGTTTACCTGCAGCCGGTACGGGCGCCAGGCGTTGGCGGCCAGGTCGGCCCCGGCCTGGTAGTCGATGTTGGCGGCGAACGACGTGGCCTGCCCGGTCGGCAGGTAGTTCGCCTCAAAGTCATTGACCCTCAGGCAAATCGGGTGCAGCGAGGTGCCGTCGACGGTGTTGCCGGCGCGGAAGGAGTCGAACGCGGCCGGGGATGCCGAGCAGAAGCCGGGCCCGCCGTCGGCGATGACGATGACGTTGCCTTCGTAGCCGAACAGCTTTCCCGCGGCCACCGCCACGAGCAGGCCCAGCAGTGAGAAATGGAAGACGATGTTGCCGAACTCGCGCAGATAGCCCTTCTCCGCTGAGATTTCAGTGATCTCGCCTTCATGACGGTTGACGCGCCGCCAGCCGCGCAGCCCCTCGGACAGGGCCGCCGCGACGGCGTCGGGTTCGCCCGCGACCTCGGCGGTGTGATGTTTGGGCAGCCGGCCCAGGTTGCGCGGGGCGGGGACGGGAGTGGCCCGCAGGCTGCGGGCATGTTCGATCAGCCGCGGGGTCAGGCAGCCCACCAGCGAGACGAACAGCAGCACGTAGATCGCGGTGAACCAGAAGCTGGAGAACACCTCGAAGGCGCCCAGCCGATCCAGCCACGGGCCGATGGTCGGGTGCTCGGCGATGTACTCGGCGACCTTGGCCTCGTTGAGGCTGCGCTGCGGCAGCAGGGCGCCGGGAATGGCGGCCAGCGCCAGCAGGAACAGCAACACCAGCGCGGTGCCCATCGAGGTCAGCGTGCGCCAGGTATTGCGCGCCTTCTGCGCGAGCGGGGACATCAGATCGGCAACCTCACGTCGCTGACGAACGCATCGCGCACCCAGGACACGAAGTCGTTCCACACCCCGGTGACCAGCGCGAGACCGACCAGGATCAGTAGCACTCCGCCGAAGATCTGGATGGCCCTCGTGTGTCGGCGCAGCCAGCCCATGCCCTGCACGGCGCGTGCGGACCCAAAGGCCAACAGCACGAACGGGATTCCCAGGCCCAGGCAGTAGGCGATCACCAGCGCCACACCGCGGACCACATTGGCGCCGTCGGTCGCCGACGCGACCGTGATCACTCCGGTCAGCGTCGGGCCCAGGCACGGCGTCCACCCCAGCGCGAACACCGCACCCAGCAGCGGCGCGCCGCCGATCGTCGACAGCTGCCGCGGCGTGAACCTGGCCTGGCGCTGCAGCGCGGGGATGAAGCCGACGAACACCAGGCCCATCACGATCGTGATGACCCCGCCGATGCGTTGCAGCAGCAGCTGATTGGTGATCAGCGTGGTGGTCATGCCCAGCACCGCGACGGTGCCGAGCACGAACACCGCCGTGAAACCGGCGACGAACAGCGCCGCCGCCCCGGCGACCCGCAACCGCGCAGTCCGCACCGCGACCTGACCGTCCGCATCCTCCTCGACACCGACGACGGCGGCCAGGTAGGACAGGTAGCCCGGCACCAGCGGCACCACACACGGCGAGGCGAACGAGACCAGCCCGGCCAGCACGCAGACACCCAGCGCGAGCAATACCGGCCCGGCGGCGGCGATTTCGGTGAAACCGGTCATTTCTCGGCGGCCAATCGTTGCACCACCGGTTGCAGGTCCTCGGCGAGTAATTCGCGCAGGAACACCGCCGCGACCCGGTGCTGGCGATCCAGCACCACCGTGGACGGAATGACGGTGGTCGGGTACTTGCCGCCGAACGCGATCATGGTGCGCATCGCCGGGTCATAGATCGATGGGAACGTGACATTGCGGTCGACAACAAAATCCCGAGGAGCGTCGATATTGTGGTCGCGCACGTCGATTCCGAGGAATGCCACGCCCTGATCGCGGGTGGCGTCGTAGACCTTCTGCAGCTGGCCGATCTCCGATCGGCACGGCCCGCACCACTGCCCCCAGACGTTGATCACCACGACCTTGCCGGCGAAGTCGTCCAGGGAGACGGTCTTCGCGGGGTCCATCAGGTCGGGTCCGGCCAACGGCCCTGGGCGGCCCCGGTTTTCGGGCGGCTCGTAGAAGATATCGGTCTTGCCGCCGGGGGCTACGAACTCGAAGGTGCCGCCCTGCGCGACGGCGTCGTCGCCGGTGGAGCAGCCGACGAGCAGAGCGACAAGCGCCGCGATCGGGAGGGTCAGCTGCTTCACCGGCCCGCCGGCTCGCTGTATTCGACGTCGACCAGGGTGTCGCCGTTGTAGACGAACGACGTCAGCGAGGCGACCGCACACTGCCGCTTGCGCGGGTCATGCCAGAGCCGCCTGCCGGTCAGCGCCATCCGCAGCGTCCACACCGGCAGCTGGTGGCTGACGCACACCGCTTCGTGGTCGGCGGCCCGGGCGCGGACCTTGTCGATCGCGGTGGTCATCCGCGCGGCGATGTCCGTGTACGCCTCGCCCCACGACGGTTTGACCGGATTACGCAGCGCCCACCAGGCCCGCGGGTCGCGCCACGCGCCGTCACCCGGCGAGACGCGCCGG
Source organism: Mycobacterium sp. (assembly GCA_040511335.1). GTDB lineage: Bacteria > Actinomycetota > Actinomycetes > Mycobacteriales > Mycobacteriaceae > Mycobacterium. The sequence goes on from JBEVHG010000024.1 coordinate 17,375, forward strand.
CCCTCAAAGTAATTCAGCGATTCGATGAGATCAGGATCGGTTTCGACGGGTAGGTGGTGACAGGCGGCGATGGGTCCGGCGGTCTCCTGCGCCCGCTCCAGCGGTGAAGCGACCACCAGCACGACGTCGTGGTCGGCCAGCACATCGGCGACCGCCTGCGCCTGGGTGCGGCCCTTCTCCGAGAGATGGTAGCCGGGCAGCCGCCCATACAGGATCTTCTCTGGGTTGTACACCTCGCCGTGGCGCATGACGTGCACGATTGTTCGCCCGGTCATGCGGGACTGGCTTCCGCGGCGGCGCGGGCGGCGGCGGGCAGCGCCGCGGCGATTCGGTCGAAGGCGTCGTCATCCAAAACCGCTGAGACAAACCAGGTTTCGAATGCGCTGGGCGGCGGGTACACACCATCGTCGAGCAGCGCGTGGAAGAACGGCGGATAGCGCCATGTCTGGCTGGCCTGGGCGGCGGCGAAGTCCGCCACCGGCCGCTCGGAGAAGAACACCGAAAGCATGTTGCCGGCCCGCGGAACCTGATGCGGCACACCGGCATCCGTCAACGCCGCCGTCAGCAGTGCGGCCAGCCGGTCGGCGTTGGCGTCCAGCGCGGCATATGCCGCATCGTCGGCGGCCCGCAGCGTCGCCAGCCCGGCGGCCATCGCGACCGGATTGCCCGACAACGTGCCGGCCTGATAGACCGGGCCCAGCGGAGCCAGCCGCTCCATCACCTCCGCTCGCCCGCCGAAGGCCGCGGCGGGCAGCCCACCGCTCATCACCTTGCCGAACGTGAACAGGTCGGCGTCCACCGGATCCACGCCGTACCAACCGGATCGGCTGACCCGGAAGCCGGTCATCACCTCGTCGAGGATGAGTAGCGCCCCGTGGTCGCCGGTGATTCGGCGCAGCGCCGCGTTGTAACCGGGCAGCGGTGCGACGGTGCCCATGTTGCCGGGGCTGGCCTCGCTGATGACACCGGCGATCTCGTCGCCGAACTGGGCGAAGACCTCCTCCAGAGCCGCAACGTTGTTGTAGGGCAGCACGACCGTGTCGGCCGCGGCGGCACCGGTGACGCCGGGCGAGGACGGCAGGCCCAGCGTGGCGACTCCCGAGCCGGCGGCGGCCAGCAGCGCGTCGACATGACCGTGATAGCAGCCGGCGAATTTGATGACCTTCGCGCGTCCGGTGTAGCCGCGGGCCAGCCGGACCGCGCTCATGGTGGCCTCGGTGCCGGAGTTGACCATGCGCACCCGCTCGACGGCGCCGACGCGCCCGATGATCTCGGTGGCCAACTCGGTCTCGGACGGTGTCGGCGCCCCGAAGGACAGCCCGTCGGCCGCGACCTTGCGGACGGCGTCGACGACGTCGGGGTGGGCGTGGCCGAGGATCATCGGCCCCCAGGAGCACACCAGGTCGACATACCGGTTGCCGTCGGCGTCGGTCAGCCAGTACCCCTGGGCGGAGGTGATGAACCGCGGTGTGCCGCCGACCGAGGTGAAGGCACGCACCGGCGAGTTCACCCCGCCGGGTATGACGGCGCAGGCATCGGCGAACAGCTTCGCGGAGACGTCAGTGCTGCGCATGGCCACCAGTGTCGCAGCCGAGCCGACAGACCAAACTACAGGGTGTAGTTGCCAGGGTCAGACCGTCGGTGTGAGCGCGAAGACGGGATGATCGGCGTCGTCGGGCAGCTTTTTCCAGTAGCCCTCGACCGCCTTGCCGGCCTTGGGTTTGTACGCCGCCAGGATGGGCGCGCGCTGCTCGACCGGAATCTCGGAGGCGATGTATTTCGTGCCGCCGAGCGTGACGTTCGGGTCGGCGCGGACGTTCTTCACCCACTGCGATTCACCTCGGGTGGAGACCAGGTACTTCACCCCGTCGACCTCGGGGACGACCACCGGGATCTGCTGCGGCTGCTTGCTGCCGCGTGTCGTCACGGTCAGCGTCTCGCTGCTGCCGACACCGGTCGCCATCGCGATTCTGTTGAAAATCTTGGCGACGAACCATGGGGGCTTGAGGTAGGCCATGACCTACGAGTTTGATTGCCGATATGCAACTTCCGCAATGGCTTGCGCGCTTCAATCGGCATTTCACCAACCCGATCCAGCGGATGTGGGCGGGGTGGGCGCCGGCGTTCGGCATTCTCGAGCACGTCGGCCGCAAATCCGGTAAGCCATACCGCACGCCGTTGAACGTGTTCAGCACCGACGACGGGGTCGCGATTCTGCTCACTTACGGCCCCGACCGCGACTGGCTGAAGAACATCACCGCCGCGGGTGGCGCGCGGATGCGCGTCACGGAAAGACCATCGAACTCACCGATCCGCGGGTGATGCCCAAGGCCGAGGCCGCGCCGGCGGTCAACGGGCTGGCACGCTCGGTCTTCGCCCGGTTGCCGTTCGAACAGGCCGTGCTGCTCGAGCGGAAGGCCTGACGTGAAGGACCTCACGACCACCGTTTTCTTCGACATGCGCGCTCCGGACTTCGGCACGCCGACGCATGAACTCTATGGCGCGGCGCTGGAAATGGCTGCCTTTGCCGACGAGATCGGCGTCGACCGCATCGGTCTGATGGAGCATCACGGCTCGGACGACGGCTATCTGCCCCAGCCCTTCACGCTGGTCGGCGGCATGGCGGCGGTAACGAAGAACATCCGCTTCATCCTTGGTGCCGTGCTCCTGCCGCTGCACGATCCGGTGCACTTCAAGGGGCTGACGGACCCGAAGGTGCTGCGCCAGGCCGGGCTGTTCGCTGCCTGGACGCCGGACGAACTGATCGCCCACGTGCCCTCGCTTCCCGACAAGGGCAACTTCGGCTTCCAGCCACTGCTGGGCGGCCTTTCGCCGGAGGAAGGGTGGAAGAGCCTCGAGCTTCTCAAGAACACGATGCCACGCCTCAAGGCCGCCATCGCGGCAACGGAATAGCCGTCGGGTCAGGAACAGCAGTCCGGGTCGAGGACCGCACACAGCGCACCGAGCGCGTCGCGGTGCGGGCGGTGATAGACATTCATGCCGCGTCGGTCCGATTCGACGAGCCCCGCCTTGCGCAACTGGCCGAGATGGTGGCTGACGGTGGATTCCGTCAGTCCCAGGGCG
>JBEVHG010000025.1:0-5395 GCA_040511335.1 Mycobacterium sp.
CCTCGACTTACTACGACTGGCGCACCCGACGGGCGGCTCCGTCGCAGCGGGCGCGCCAGGACGCCGAGTTGCTCGCGCTGATCGACGAGATCCGCGGTGAGCACGAGTTCGCCGCCACCTACGGCTCGCCGCGAGTTCGAGCTGCGCCGCCGCGGCGTCAACGTCGGCCGCAAGCGCGTGGAGCGGATCATGCGCGTGAACAATCGCACGGGCGCCTACCTGCGACGCGGCTGGAAGAGTGGCTCCACCAGGCAGAACCCCCGCCACACCGCGGCGCCGGACCTGCTCGGGCGCGACTTCACCGCGGTCGCACCGAATCAGACGTGGGTCGCGGATCTGACCCGCATCCTCACCGGTGAGGGCGTGTTGTGGCTGGCCAGCGTGCGAGATGCGTTCTTCAACAAGGTGGTCGGCTGGGACAGCGGGCCTCGTGCGATCACCGACCTGGTCCCGGGAAACCGGGGGAAGTTCACATCGACATGAGCGCGCTTAGCCTCGTCATCCAGCACGGCCCCGAACGGGCCTGGGACTGGAGCATCCCTGTCGCCGTCCTGTTGCTCGGCCCGACTCAGATCAGTGGCGTGGCGGTGGTCGCGCTGATCGTCTCGTGGCCGATCCTGCTGAATGCCGCAACAGCGATGCGCTCCATCCCTGCGGTGCGGCTGGAGATGTCGCGCACCGTGGGACTGTCACCGGCACAGCGTTGGCGCGAGGTCGTCCTGCCATCGCTCGCGCCCGGAATCATGCTCGGCGTGCGCGTCGCGTCGGCGATGGCCCTGATCATCACGCTGCTCGTCGACATCCTGGGCGCCGGAGCAGGAATCGGACGACTTCTGGTCGAAAGCCAGCAGCGCTTCGACGCTGCAGCGGCGTGGGGACTGCTGTTCATCATCGGAGCCTTCGGATACCTGACGAGTGTCTTTCTCACGTGGGTCGAACGGCGGGGAGCGATCCCAGCTCCGCCTGAACGGCCCGGCCATCGGCCGTCGGTCAGAACCGGCGCCGCGGCTCGCGCCGTGCTGTCCCGGCCTAACCGGACGGCTTCTGATCGCGCTGAGCGAAATTGCGCGGTTTAGCTCTCTGTTGTCCCCCGCATCGCGGCGGCGGCCGCGCGGATCTGCGGCGTAACCAGCATCACCTGGCCCAGCACGCCGTTGACGAACCCCGGCGACTCGTCGGTCGACAGTCGCTTGGCCAGTTCGACGGCCTCGTCGACGGCCACCGGCTCGGGTACGTCCTCGGCGTGCAGCAGCTCCCACACCGCGACCCGCAGGATCGCCCGGTCGACCGCGGGCAGCCGGTCTAGCGTCCAACCCTGCAGATGCGCCGAGATCAGATCGTCGATATGCGCGGCGTGTTCGGTCACTCCGCGCGCCACCATCACGGTGTACGGGTTCAGTGGCGAGATGTCGGACTGCTTCTCCGCCAAGGCATTTCGCGCGTCGGCGACCTCGGCCGGAGTGATCCCACGCGCCTCGGCCTCGAACAGCAGGTCGACCGCGCGCTTGCGGGCCTGATGGCGGCCCTTATCAGGCATTAACGCGGCCGAGGTAGCTGCCGTCGCGCGTGTCGACCTTCAGCTTGTCGCCGGTGCTGATGAACAGCGGCACGTTGATCTGCGCACCGGTCTCCACGGTGGCCGGCTTGGTGCCGGCGGACGACCGGTCGCCCTGCAGCCCCGGCTCGGTGTGGGTGACCTCGAGCTCCACGGTCACCGGCAATTCGAGGTACAGCGGCACGCCGTCATGAAAGGCCACCTGCACCGGCATGCTCTCGAGTAGGAAGTTGGCGGCGTCGCCGACCATCGATTCGGGTAGCGGGTGCTGCTCGTAGTCCTCGCTGTCCATGAAGACGAAATCGGAGCCGTCGCGGTACAGGTAGGTGGCGTCACGCCGGTCCACGGTCGCGGTGTCGACCTTCACGCCGGCGTTGAACGTCTTGTCGACGACCTTTCCGGACAGCACGTTCTTGAGCTTGGTCCGCACGAAGGCCGGACCCTTGCCGGGCTTGACATGCTGGAACTCGGTGATCGTCCACAGCTGGCCGTCGATCTGCAGGACGAGCCCATTCTTGAAGTCGGCGGTCGATGCCACGGTCGGTACTACTCCTTTAGAGGATGGCCAGTTCCTTGGGGAACCGGGTAAGCAGGTCGGATGTCTGATGTCGCCGGCCCTGCGGCTCCACCGTCGCCTCGCACACGACCAGGGTGTCCTCGATGCGGACACCGCCGCGATCGGGCAAGTACACACCGGGCTCCACGGTCACCGCAGCGCCAGCAAGCAGTGTACCGGCGGCCGCGGCGTTGATTCCCGGCGCTTCATGGATCTGCAGACCGACGCCGTGACCCAGCCCGTGGCCGAAGTTCTCGGCGTAGCCGGCGTCGGCGATCACCTGCCGCGACGCGGCGTCGACGTCGCGCAGTGCCACCCCAGGTGCCAGCGCCTCGCGGCCGGCCTTCTGCGCGGTGGCCACCAGCTCATAAATGTCGAGCTGCCACTGCGCGGCGCGCCCCAGCACGAACGTCCGGGTCATGTCGGAGTGGTAGCCGCACACCAGGGCGCCGAAGTCGATCTTGACGAGATCGCCGGCCGCCAGCACATCGTCGGTGGGCCGGTGGTGCGGGATCGCGGAGTTCGCGCCGGTCGCGACGATTGTCTCGAAGGACACCCCGTCGGCGCCGTGATCGAGCATCAGGGCCTCGAGCTCACGGCCAACCTCTTTCTCGGTACGGCCGGGCCGCAGGCCGCCGCGCTTTACAAGGTCGGCCAGTGCAGCATCGGCCGCCTCGCAGGCCAGCCGCAACAGCGCGACCTCGCCGGCATCCTTGACCTCGCGCAACGCCTCCACGGTCCCGGCGGCCCGCACCAATTCGACGCCGGCCGCCGCCCCCAGCGCGCTGGTGAGCGTCTCATAGCCGTCGACGGTCACCACGTGGCTTTCGAAACCGAGCCGGCGGACCCCGTCGGCGCCGGCCCGCCCGGCCAGGTGCGGCCCGCAGGCACGCTGGATGCACAGTTCGGCATCGGGGGCCTGCTGCGCGGCCTGGGTCCGGTATCGCCCGTCGGTGGCAAGCACCGGCGTTTCGTCGTCGGCCCGGATCAGCAGGGCGGCGTTGGACCCGGTGAAACCCGACAGATAACGCACGTTGACCAGGTCCGTTACCAGCATGGCGTCCAGCTCCGCGGCGACCAGCCGCGCCCGTAGCCGGTCCCGGCGCTGCGAAATAGTCACAGCCTTTGACGCTACCGCTACGCTGTGACCCGATGAGTAAGTGGCTGCTGCACGGACTGGTTTTCGCCGCCCTGATGGTGATCGTCCGGTTGGTGCAGGGCGCGATGATCAACGCGTGGGAGACCAAGGCGTTGCAGATCAGCGTCACGCTGGTCGCGGCCTACGCGCTCGCGGTGTTCATCTGGGGGCTGGCCGACGGCCGCGCCGACGCGCGTGCGAATCCCGACCCCGACCGGCGGGCAGACCTGGCGATGACGTGGCTGCTGGCCGGGTTGTTCGCCGGCGTGGTCAGCGGCCTGGTGGCCTGGTTCATCTCGCTGTTCTACGAGAACCTCTACGTGGAAGCCCTACTCAACGAGGTCACCACGTTCGCCGCGTTCACCGCGCTGCTGACGTTCCTGGCGGCGATCGCGGGTGTCGCGGTCGGCCACTGGCTCGTCGACCGGCGTCCACAGGAGATACGGCACCACGGCGCGTTTTCCGACGAGGAGCGCGCGGATACCGACGTGTTCGCCGCCGTCCGGCATGACGGCACCGACGACGCCACCCAGACCGCGCCGGTGACGCGGGACCGCCCTAACTGAGGCTGGCCAGGTACCGCAGCGCCAACAGGTAGTCCTGCACACCGAGGCCGACGATCACACCCGTCGCCACCCCGCTCAGGTAGGGGTGGTGCCGGAACTCTTCGCGGGCATGCACATTGGAGATGTGCGCCTCGATGAGCGGCGCGTGCAGTTCCGCGCAGGCGTCGCGCAGCGCCACCGACGTGTGGGTCAGCGCACCGGCGTTGAGCACCACCGGCTCGCCGGCGTCGGCGGCCTGATGAATCCAGCCCAGTAGCTCGACTTGGCTGTCGCTTTGCCGCACAACGGCTTTCAGTCCTATCTCGCAGGCTTCGCGCTCGATGAGGGCGACCAGGCCGTCGTGGGTGGTGGCACCGTACACCTCGGGCTGACGACAGCCCAGCCGGCCGAGGTTCTGGCCGTTGATCACGTTGACGGTCGTCATGGTTTGGCTCCGACCTCCGAGTAGGCCGCCGCCAGAAGTGACGGATCGGGACCCTCCAGCCGTCCCGGCTTGGCCAGCCCGTCGAGCACGACGAAGCGCAGCACACCCGAACGGGTCTTCTTGTCGCCGGCCATGTACTCAAGCAGCTGCGGCAGCGCGTCCGCGTCGTAGCTGACCGGCAGCCCAAGTGACGTCAAGATCGTGCGGTGCCGGTCGGCGGTTTCGTCGTCGAGTCGCCCTGCCAGCCGGCCCAATTCGGCGGCGAACACCAAGCCCACCGACACCGCGGCACCGTGGCGCCAACGGTAACGCTCGCGCCGCTCGATGGCGTGCGCCAACGTGTGGCCGTAATTGAGGATCTCGCGCAACTGCGATTCCTTCTCGTCGGCGGCGACGACTTCGGCCTTGACCGCCACCGCGCGCCGGATCAGCTCCGGCAGCACCGCGCCGGTCGGATCGAGCGCCGCCGCCGGGTCGGCCTCGATGAGCTCGAGGATCACCGGGTCGGCGATGAATCCCGCCTTCACGATCTCGGCCATACCGGCCACGATCTCGTTGCGCGGCAACGTCTCCAGTGTCGCCAGGTCGACCAGGACGGCTGCGGGCTGGTGGAACGCGCCGACCAGGTTCTTGCCCGCGTCGGTGTTGATGCCGGTCTTGCCGCCGACGGCGGCGTCCACCATGGCCAGCAGCGTGGTGGGCACGTGCACGATATCCACCCCGCGCAGCCAGGTGGCGGCCGCGAAGCCGGCCACGTCGGTGGCCGCCCCACCGCCCAGGCTGACGATGGCGTCCTTGCGGCCAATGCCGATGCGGCCCAACACCTCCCAGATGAAGCCGACGACGGGCAGTTCCTTGCCCGCCTCGGCGTCCGGGAGCTCGATGCGGTGGGCGTCGATTCCCTTGTCGGTCAAATGGTTTCGGACCGCCTCGGCGGTCTGCGACAGCACCGGCTGGTGCAGGATGGCGACCTTGTGCCTGCCCTCGAGAAAGCGGCCCAGCTCGCCCAGCAGCCCGGTGCCGATGATCACCGGGTAGGGCGGGTCGACGAGGACGTCGACGGTCACGAGGTCACTCATTGTGCGAGCGCTGCGCATTGCGCGCGGCCAGCGTCGCCGGCGTCGCGGGTGTGGGCGCAGCGTCGGTCGACGGCGGC
>JBEVHG010000026.1:0-10311 GCA_040511335.1 Mycobacterium sp.
TCACACGCTTTCGAGGCGTGCTCCTTAGGCCGCTCGGACACGCCACCGTGTGGCAGCTTACCGACGAGCGAGCGGACACCCCAAACCGTGCCTGATGATGCTCGTTGCGCAAGCGCTCATCGCTGCCGTGCGAAGAAGGCCTCCAGCGGCGCCGCGCACTGCGCCGTCAGCACTCCGCCGCGCACGTCCGGCCGATGGGTCAGCCGCCGGTCGCGGACCACATCCCACAGCGAGCCGACCGCGCCGGTCTTGGGTTCCCATGCGCCGAAGACCAGCCGGGAGACCCGCGCCATCACCAGCGCACCCGCGCACATTGTGCAGGGTTCGACGGTCACCGCCAGCGTGGTGCCCTCCAGTCGCCACCCGTCGCCGAGCACCCGCGCGGCCGCCCGCATCGCCAGGATCTCGGCGTGCGCCGTCGGATCGCCGAGCGCCTCGCGCGCATTGGCCGCGCGCGCCAGCTCCGTGCCGTCGGCCGCAACGATCACCGCCCCGATCGGCACGTCGACGGGACCGGCGGTGCCGGCGGCGTCGAGCGCAAGACGGATGAGGTCTTCGTCGCTGATCACCGATCGAGACGGTCGAGCACTGCCGAAAGCTCCTCGGCGAACCCCATCTCGCGCGCGATCCGGCCGATCTGTTCGTCGGCGTACAGGTCGGTTTCGCCGATGATGACGCCCAGCACGGCCTCGGGCAGCCCGATATCGGACAACAAGCCGAGATCGCCCTCCTCGAACGGGTCGGCGTCGTCGAGGTCTTCCGGGCGAATGTCTCTGTCCAGCATTTCCAGCGCTTCGGCCGCAATGTCGTAGTCCAGTGCCGCGGTGGCGTCCGACAGCAGCAGCCGGGTGCCCGCCGGGGCCGGCCGGACGATGACGAAGAACTCGTCGTCAATGTCGAGCAAGCCGAAAACGGCTCCCGCACTGCGCAGTTCGCGTAGCTCGGTTTCCGCGGCAGTCAGGCTGTTCAGGACCGCGGGGGGCATCGCCGAGCAACGCCATTTGCCGTCCTCCCGGACGACGGCGACGCCGAAGCCGTCGGGGATGTCGACGGCCTGGTCCTGCGCCGGTGCACGCTGTGCTCCCATGGGCGCCACGGTAGTCCCCGACCTGGCGCTTTGACTAGCAATCCACGCTAAGCCCGACGTCGACCGAATTCGGGCGTGTGCCAACCTTGGACCGTGACGAAGACACCAGTTTGCATGTTGGGTCTGGGTCTCATCGGGGGGTCGGTGATGCGCGCCGCCAAGGGGGCCGGACGTGAGGTGTTCGGATACAACCGGTCGGTCGAGGGGGTCCAGGCGGCGCGATTCGACGGGTTCGACGCCACCGAGAGCCTGGAGGAAACGCTGGATCGGGCCGCCCAGAGCCAAGCCCTGATCGTCCTGGCCGTCCCCATGCCGGCATTGCCGATCCTGCTCGGGCACATCCGCGAGTCGGCGGCCGCGGACTGTCCGCTGACCGATGTCATCAGCGTCAAGGGCGCCGTGCTCGACGAGGTCAAGGCCGCCGGCCTGTTACCGCGCTTCGTCGGCGGCCACCCGATGGCGGGCACGGCACGATCGGGCTGGGCGGCCGGCCACGGCCGGCTGTTCGTCCGCGCGCCATGGGTGATCAGCGTGGACGAACACGTCGACGCCGGCGTGTGGACGATGGTGATGGCGTTGGCGCTGGACTGCGGAGCCGTCGTCGTACCGGCGAAATCCGACGAACATGACGCCGCGGCGGCCCGCATCTCGCATCTGCCGCACCTGCTGGCCGAGGCGCTCGCCGTCACCGCCGGCGAAGTGCCGCTGGCTTTTGCGCTGGCCGCGGGATCCTTCCGGGACGGCACGCGGGTGGCGGCGACCGCGCCGGATTTGGTGCGGGCCATGTGCGAGGCGAACACGCAGCAGCTGTTGCCCGCACTGGAGCGGACCATCGAGTTGCTGACCAACGCCCGCGACGTGCTGGCCGACAACGGTTCGGTGGCCGACCTCGTGGACGAGGGGCACGCCGCGCGGATGCGCTACGACAGCATCACCCGGCCGCAGATCATCACCACCGTTATCGGGGCGGACAACTGGCGCGAGGAACTCGCCGCCGCCGGGCGCGCGGGCGGGGTGGTCAGATCCGCTCTGCCAGTCCTGGATAGTCGAGGATGAACCCATCGGAGTCGACGGTGACCGTGGTCTTGGCAACCGGCGAATGCAGCTTGATCCCGGCCTCGAGATCGGGGCCGGCGCTGCTGTAGCTGATGGTCACCGGGTCGACCGCCAAATCGGGTAGCCGCACGTAGACCACCGGCACCGCGACGGAATCGGTCCGCTGGTAGATCCCGGTCCGGCGGATCGGCAGCGCGTTGAAGAACGGGCTGAAGATCACGTCGACATCCAGGGCGCCGCCATAGTCCGAGCGTTTTGATTGGCCCTGGTGATCCTGGACCAGCCACATGTTCTCTTCGTCGCGGGCAATGGACAGCTGGCGTTCGCGCTCGGCCAGTGTGACGGTCAGTGAGAGCCGTTTGGTGCCCCCGACCTCGTCGGTCACCAGGTCGTAGGAGGCGCTGAACGCCGGGTGCGATCCGGTCGCGGCGGCGACGATCCTGCCGTAGGCCTTGATGCGGTTGCCGGACAGCTGCACCCGCACCGATTCCATCCGAGGAACGTCATGCGCGCGCCAGGTCAGGATCGCCGACCAGGCGCTTTCTTTCGCATCAGAGTGGGCTGAACTCACCCATCTACCGTATGCGAAGGATCCCCTCGTTCGTAGCCCGCTGCCGATCTGCGTTTGGTTGTTGAACGCGCCGCCGATTCGAGGGCGACCTCGTCACCGAGCAGCGGTTGGGGCATCCGCCGCATGCGACCGGTACCGGGAACCGACGCCCACACCGCCAACGCCAGCGCCGCGTCGAGGATCAACGCCAGTGCGGTGACCATCAACGCGCCGACCAGCGCGATGTGGAACTGGCGCACCTTGATGCCGTCGATCAGGTAGCGGCCCAGACCACCGAGGCTGGCGTACGCGGCGACGGTGGCGGTGGCGACGATCTGCAGCGTCGCGGTGCGCAGCCCGCCGAGGATGAGCGGCAGCGCGTTCGGCACCTCGACGCGCGTCAGAACCTGGGACTCGGTCATGCCCATCGAACGTGCGGCGTCGACGACCGAGCGGTCGACGTTGGCGATCCCGGCGTAGGTTCCGGCTAGCAGCGGCGGGATGCCCAACAGCATCAGCGCCACCGTCGGCGGGATCAGGCCCAGCCCCCACAGCAGCACCCCCAGCAGCAGCACACCGAGCGTGGGCAGCGCACGCAGTGCATTGACGACGGTGACGACGACGAACGTGCCACGGCCGGTATGCCCGATGATCATTCCGATCGGCACGGCGATCAGCACGGAGACCAGCACCGCCACGACGGTGTACTGCAGGTGCTCGCCGATGCGGGCGGTCAGGCCGGCCGGTCCGGCCCAGTTGGCCGAGGTGAAGATGTACGACAGCGCCTGGGACAGGAAGTTCATCGCGCACCCGCCCTGGCAGCCACCGGCCGCGTGGCGCGCACCCACGGGGTGATCGCCCTACCGGCCAGCATGATCAGCGTGTCGATGACGATCGCCAGCACGAAGATGGCGATGATCCCAGCGACGATCTGGTCGCTCTTGTCGGCCTGGTAGCCCTCGGTGAACCAGGTGCCCAACCCGCCGATGCCGATCACCGAGCCGACGGAGACCATCGAGATGTTGGTGACGGCGACGACCCGCAGCCCGGCAACGAGCACCGGAATCGCCAGCGGCAGTTCGACTTTCATCATCCGGGTGAGCGGCTTGTAGCCGACCGCGGTGGCGGCGTCGCGCACCGGTGCCGGCACGGCGTCCAGGGCCTCGGGCACGGCGCGGACCAACAGCGCCGCGGTGTACAACGTCAGCGCGACGATGACGTTGGCCTCGTCGAGGATGCGCGTCGGAATGATCAACGGCAGCACCACGAACAGCGCCAGCGACGGGATGGTGAAGATGATGCTGGCCGTGACGGTCGTCAGCCGCCGCAGCGTCGTCGTGCGCTGTATCAGCGCGCCCAACGGCACGGCGATGAGCAACCCGAGCACGATCGGAATCAAGGACAGCCGAAGGTGAATCAGCGTCAGCTCCCAGGCGTCGTCGAGATGCGTCAGCAGGTATCGCACGTCACGCTCGCTGGGTCTTCAACGCCGCCAGTACGTCGTCGGCCAGCAAGCCGCCGAGCACCTGTCCGTCACCGTTGACGGCGACACCCAGACCCGACGGTGACGACAGCGCGGCATCCAGCGCCTGGCGTAGCGTCCCGTCCGGACCGAATAGCGAGCCGCCGGCAATAGTGCTGTCGTACAAGGAATTGCCGTCGCGATGGAGCGCCACACCGTTGGCGTTGATCCATGCGTACGGTGTGCCGTCGGGTTTGGTGACCAACACCCAGTCGCCGTCGCCGAGCGTGAGGGCGTCGATCTGGTCCTCGGAGACCCGCCGGATGTCGTGCAGCGGAAGGCCCGTCGCACCGAAGAACTGCAGTCCGCGGTAACCACGGTCGGCCCCGATGAAGCCCGCGACAAACTCATTCGCCGGGTATGTCAACAGCCGCGCCGGCTTGTCGTACTGCTGCAATGCGCCGCCGGGCCCGAATACGGCGACCTTGTCGCCGAGCTTGATGGCCTCGTCGATGTCGTGGGTGACGAAGACGACGGTCTTGTGCAATTCGCTTTGCAGGCGCAGCATTTCGGCTTGCAACTCGTCGCGGACCACCGGGTCGACCGCGCTGAACGGCTCGTCCATCAACAGGATCGGGGGGTCGGCGGCCAGCGCCCGGGCCACGCCGACACGCTGCTGCTGGCCACCCGACAGTTGCGCCGGGTAGCGGTTGGCCAGTTTCGGGTCCAGCCCGACCCGCTCGAGCACGCCCAGGGCGGCCTTCCGTGCCGCCCGCCGGGATTGGCCCTTGAGCACCGGCACCGTGGCGACATTGTCGATCACCCGCTGATGCGGCATCAGGCCGGCACTTTGTATGACGTAGCCGATGCCCAGGCGCAGCGTGACGGGGTCGACCTTGGTGACATCCTCGCCGTTGACGGTCAACGTGCCCGACGTGGGGTCGATCATCCGGTTGATCATCCGCATCGAGGTGGTCTTGCCGCAGCCGGACGGTCCGACGAACACCGCCAGCCGGCCGTCGGGCACCTCCAGCGTCAGGTTGTCCACCGCTACGGTGCCGTCGGGGTACTGCTTGGTGACGTTGTCGAAATTGATCATGCGGTCATCCCTGCAGCGGCTTGTCGAAGCCGTTGGCCTGCACCCAGTTACGCGCCGCCTCGTCCGGGTCGATGCCTTCGTTTCCGGACACTTCGGTGTTGAGCTGGGTCAGTCCCTCCGTGGTCAACTTCGCCGACACCGCGTCGAGCACGGTCTTGAGTTGATCGGATTTCTTCTGCGAGTTGACCAGCGGCACCACGTTGGCCGCCGGGAAGTTGTTCTTCGGGTCTTCGAGCACCACCAGGTTGTTCTGCGGGATCGCCGGGGATGTGGAGAAGATGTTGGCCGCGGTCACCGTTCCGTCAGTCAGCGCGCGCACCGTCGCCGGTCCCCCGCCATCGCTGATCGCCACGAAGTTGTTGGGCGTGATGTCCAGGCCGTACTTCTCCTTGAGTCCCGGCAAACCCTCTGTTCGGTTCAGGAATTCCGACGGGGCGCCGAACTTCACCTCGGCCGAGTGCGGCGCGAGGTCGGCGATGGTCTTGAGATTCCATTTCTGCGCGGTGGCTTCGGTGACCGCCACGGTGTCCATGTCCGACGCCTGCGACGGCGTGAGGATCGACAGGTCGCCGGGCAGCGCGTGGGACAACGCCAACTCGACCGCGTCGGGGGTGGTCACGGTGGTGTCGGGATCGAAATAGAGCAACAGGTTTCCGGTGTATTCGGGCACCAGGTCGATGGAGTGGTCCTTCACCGCCGGGACGTAGGTTTCGCGGCTGCCGATGCCGAACTGGCGGCCGACGGTAAACCCGTTGGCCTCTAACGCCTGGGCATAGATTTCGGCGATGATCTTCGACTCCGGGAAGTCCGCGGAGCCAACCACGATCGACTTCAGGTCGCCGGAGCCGCTGCCGCCACCGAGGGGGTTCGAGCTGCCGCAGGCCGTGATTATCAGCGCGAGTACGGCGGCCAGGACCGCCAGAGTTCGGTAGTGCGCGGTTCGTCTCGCCGGGTTCATGCGAACGTCCTTTCGGCGTCGCCTGCCTTCCGCGACACTATCGCCAGGCGCGACGCGCCGCTCACAGTGGTTACATTCCATGCCCGAACGGGAATGATGGTATGCATGACCAGCGAACCCGTACAGCCGCCGGTACCGCCGCGAGTCCCGCCGGCCGGCGCCACCTCGTCGCTACCCCCCGGCCTCGACGAGCCGCCGCTCAAGTTCACCCGCGCCGGGGCGCTGTGGTCGGCGCTGATCGCCGGTTTCCTGGTCCTCATCGTGCTGCTGATCTTCATCACCCAGAACACCGAGTCGACCGAGTTCGCGTTCCTCGGCTGGCACTGGACGCTGCCGCTGGGCGTAGCCATCCTTCTGGCCGCGGTATGCGGCGGTTTGTTGACGGTGGCGGTCGGCACCGCGCGGCTCTTTCAGCTGCGCCGGGCAGCCAAAAGGAACCTCAGGGCCGGAATGTAGCGGCGGCCGCGAGTCGCTAACGCAGCGACACCAGCTGGCCGACCTGATCCCGGGGCAAATCGCCCTCCACAACCGCCGTCACCTCCATGTTGTTCAGCGTGATCGCACCTTTGTGGTTGTCGAGGAAGGCGGTGTCGGCCGCGTCGCGTCCGGTGGTGATCCGCACCAATGTCTGCCTCGGCGCCAGGAGGGTCGCGTCGACCACCCTCCACCGTCCCTCGACAAATGCCTCGGCCACCGCGTGGAAGTCCATCGGGTAGAGGCCTGGCGCATACACCGAAACCAGACGGGCCGGCACATTGACCGCCCGCAACAGCGCCACCACCAGATGCGCGTAGTCGCGGCACACTCCCGCACCGGCCAATAAGGTGTCGGCCGCCCCGTCGATCGGATCGCTCGAGCCCGGCACATAGTTCAGCCGGGTACCCACCCATGACGACACCTTCTCCAGCAACGCCGTGGAGTCGCTGTACTCACCGAACTCCGTCGCGGCGAAACCGAAGAACTTATCGGCCTCCGCATATCGGCTGGGCCGCAGGTACATCGAGAGGTCATACTCGGTGACCGGCGCCGGATCGGTCTGTCCAACGATCGTCGCGGCGTAGTCGACCTTCAAGTTACCGACCGGCGCCTCGAATTTGTGAATACGGTTGCCGTGCACGCCGCTGATCTCCAGCGGCACAACGGTTCTGCCGTTCATTACGAATGACAACGACTCGGACACCTGGGTATTGGGGTGCGGCGCGATAGCAATCTGGACTTCCAGCGTCGTCGGGGCAGTGATGTCCACATCGAGCGCCGCGCCCACTTCTCGCTTCATGGCGCCGATCATGCCAGCCGCGGCATGCGACCGTCAGGATGCCTTCAAGCTGGAGATGCCGGCAGCGATCAGCGGCGCGACAGCGTCCCCGATCTTGTCCGGCGCGTCATCGGACCCGCCCATCCGGGCGCGGTAGTCGATGCCGGCCGCGATGATCGCCAGCTTGAAGTACGCCAGCGCCATGTAGAAGTCCCAGTGCCCCAACGGTTGCCCGGAGATCACCGAATAGCGTTGGGCCATCTCGTCCGCGGACGGCAGCAGCGGCGAGGTCCAGGCCGCGTCCGCATGCACCAGGTCGAACATCGGCTGGCGGTACACGCACATCAGCGCCGCGTCGCTGAGCGGGTCGCCCAGCGTCGACATCTCCCAGTCCAGCACCGCCCGCACGCGGGTGGCATCCTCGGAATCCAGGATGGTGTTGTCGATGCGGTAGTCGCCGTGCACGATCGAGGTGCGGCTCTGCTCCGGAACCGCCTGCGCCAGAGCCGAATGCAGACGCGCAACGTCACCGTCGCGCTCATCGTCGGGTAACCGCACCAGCTCCCACTGGGAGCCCCACCGCCGAACCTGGCGCTCGAGATAGCCGGTGGGCTTTCCGAAGTCGGCCAGGCCGACGGCCGTGGGATCCACCGCGTGCAGGTCGGCGAGCACGCTGATCAGCGCGTCGACGCAGTCGCTGAGCGTCTCCTTGTCGCCGAGCGCCGCCAGCTCCGGCGCGTGGCGGACCACCCGGCCGGGGACGTACTCGACCATCTGAAACGGCGCACCGAGCACCGAGTCGTCATCACGCATGGTGACCGCCCGGGCCACCGGGACGGGGGTGTCTTCGAGCGCCGCCACCACCCGGTACTCGCGCGCCATGTCGTGCGCCGACGGCGTCAGCCCGTGCAGCGGCGGGCGGCGAAGCACCCATTTCGACGCGTCATCTGAGACCAGGAAGGTCAGATTGGACCGGCCGCCGGAGATCAGCTCCGCCCGCAGTTCGCCGGCGCGCGGAATGCCCGCATCCCGGAGGTGGCGGTCCAGGGCATCGAGGCCGAGCCCATCGAGCGACGAAGAAGTCATCGGATCTGTCTACCACCGCTGGTTTCTCGGCAGCAGGTCCCATACGTGCTCGGTGCCGTTGACCCCCGCCACCGCCAGCCGCCCGGTGCGCGAGGAGAGCAGCCGGGTGATCGACGCATAGTCGACGTGGAACGACAACAGCCGAGCGGTGCCGAGAATCTGGTGCAGCAACACGTTGATCACCCCGCCGTGGCTGAACACCGCCACGGTTTCGTCGTGACCGCCGTCGGCCACCAGGTCGTCGACGGCCGCGGTGATCCTGGCCCGGAACGCGGCCTCGTCGACGCCGTTGGGCAGCTGTCCGTTGACCAACCGCTGCAGCTCCTCGGGGTTCTCCGCGGCGATCTGCTCGATCGGCACATACTGTGGAAGGTCCCGGTCGTACTCCGCGATACGGTCGTCGATTTCGACCGTCAGCCCGAGCGCGTCCGCCACCGGCGCGGCGGTCTGCACGGCGCAGCGCTGCGGGCTGCTCACCAGCCGGGAGACCGGAAACCGCGCCAGCGCCTCGGGCAGGCGGCGGGCCTGCTCCAGACCGGCCTCCGACAGGTCGGGATCAGATCCCTGACCCGGTTCGCTGCGCAGCGGCAGTGCATGTCGCACCAGAAGCAATTGCACCGTGACACGATAGACGCCGTGCGCGCATTCGCCTGCCCGGTGTGCAACAGCTTCGCCCCGTTCGAATCGCGCCGGTGCTCCACCTGTCAGGCCGAACTGCGCCTGCATCTGCCGACATACTCAATGATCGCCACGTCGGACGACGCCGCCGTCATCGACGGCGCGCAGTGGATCGCTTGCACCAAATCGGAGAGCCTCGGATGCAACTGGCTGGTGCCCGAGGAGCAGGACGAGGTAATGCGCGGGCGCTGCCTGGCCGACTCGTTGATCCGTCGTGAGCCCGACGCCGACGACACCATCGCCCAGGAGAAGCTGGCGGACACCACAACGGCGATGCATCGGCTGATCCTGCAACTGCTCGACATCGGCCTGCCCGTCGACCCGTTCTGGCGCAAGGAGGGCGGCCTGGCCTTCGATCTGCTGTCGAGTTACAGCGAAGGCGAGCCGGTCACGATCGGACATGCCGGCGGGGTGATCACGATCGACCTCGTCGAGTCCCTTGACGCCTATCGCGAGTCGCTGCGGGTGCGGCTCGGCGAGCCCTACCGGACCATGCTCGGACACTTCCGTCACGAGGTCGGCCACTAATACCAGCACGTCCTGGTCGAAACCGGCGCCCGGGCGCCGAGCGCTACCTCGACGAGTGCCGCGAGCTGTTCGGCGACGAACGCGCCGACTACCAACAAGAAATCGCGGCACTACAAGTTCGGGCCTCCCGAGGGTTGGCAGGAGTCGTTCATCTCCGAGTACGCGACCATGCATCCGTGGGAGGATTTCGCGGAGTGTTTCGCGCACTACCTGCACATCACCGACACCATCGACACCGTGCGCGAGGCCGGCCTCGTCCTGCACGCGGACCGGCTGCGCTTCTCGGTTCCGCGCGACATCGCGCCGCTGGAGTCCTATGACAACGAGCTCATCGAGCGCCTGCTCTACGACTGGAAGTGGTTGGCGCTGTTCTTCAATCGCGTGAACACCGCGATGGGCAAGAGCCCGCTGTACCCGTTCGTTATCCCGGCACCGGTGACCGCCAAGCTCGGGTTCATCCACCGCGTCGTCCGCGAGACCGCGAAGGAGCGCTGAGCATGGGCTACGCGGACGAACTTTACGACCTCACCGATCGGGTGGTGCTGGTCACCG
>JBEVHG010000027.1:0-9408 GCA_040511335.1 Mycobacterium sp.
CATCATCCAACGCGCTCGACGCCGGCAATATTCCGCTTGCCGCGGCGTAGCACCAGCCAGCGTCCGTACAGGAAGTCCGACGGCTGCGGCACCCATTCGTCGCTCTCGATCCGGACGTTGTTGACCGAGACCCCGCCCTCGGCGATCGTCCGCCGGGCTGCGCCCTTGCTCGCCGACAATCCGCTCGCCACCAGCAGGTCGGTGATCGCGTCCGGGCCGCCGGGCTTGAGTTCGGCCACCGCGGCCTCACGTAGCGCTGCGGCCAGCGTCGGCTCGTCCAACTGCGACAACTCGCCCCGACCGAATAGAGCCTGTCTGGCATGCTCGACCGCCGCGGTCGCGTCCCCGCCGTGCACCAGGGTGGTGAGCTCACGGGCTAACCGGCGCTGCGCAGCACGCTCGTGTGGACGCGCCGACGTCGCCTCGTCCAGCTCGGCCAGCTCCTCGCGCGATAGGAACGTGAACCACCGCAGGTAGCGGACCACATCGCTGTCCGCCGTGTTGATGAAGTACTGGTACCAGGCGTACGGGCTGGTCATCTCCGGGTCCAACCACAGGTTGCCCCCGCCGGTCGACTTGCCGAACTTGGTGCCGTCGGCCGAGGTCACCAGCGGGACCGTCAGCGCGTGCACCGTCGCACCTTCCTTCTGACGGACGAGACGCACCCCGGCGATGATGTTGCCCCACTGATCCGAGCCGCCGATCTGCAGCCTGCAGCCATGCCGCCGGTACAGCTGCACGTAATCGTTGGCCTGCAGCAGCATGTAACTGAACTCGGTGTAGGAGATGCCCTCGCCCTCGAGCCGGCGCCGGATGGTGTCACGGTCCAACATGACGTTGACCGAAAAGTGCTTGCCGACGTCGCGGAGGAATTCGATCGCGCTCAACTCGGCCGTCCAGGACACGTTGTTCTCGACAACCGCGCCGGTGGGTGAATCGTCGAAGTCGACGAACCGCTCCAACTGCCCGCGGATGCGTTCGGTCCAGTCGGCGACGGTGTCGGTGGTGTTGAGAACGCGCTCGCCGGTGTCCCGCGGGTCGCCGATCATGCCGGTCGCTCCCCCGGCCAGCACGATCGGCCGATGCCCGGCCCGCTGGAATCGCCGCATCCCCAGCAGCGGAACCAGGTGGCCCGCGTGCAGGCTCGGCGCGGTCGGGTCGAATCCCGAGTAGACGGTGGTGGGTCCGGCAGCCAACTCGGCGTCCAGCGCGTCCCGATCGGTGGACTGCGCAATCAGCCCGCGCCAGTCCAACTCGTCGAGGATTCCCTTGCCCCTTGAAGTCACAGCGTCGATCTTCCCCTACCGTCGGATGCGATGTTCTTGGAGATCCGTGGGCATCACCTGCCCGGCCGCTCGTGGGGCGGTGACGGTGAACGGCGCGACAATGTGCACGTCGGTATCCAGATCGGGCGCGAGCCGCGTGAACTGGTGCCGGGCGACGCTGCTGCGGCGTCATGGACGATCGAGGTCGAACCGATCGTTCGCGACGGTGTCATCGACTACCGGGGCGCGGCCGTGCAAGGGCGACGCGGTGACCGGTTCGTCTACCTCACATGGGGCAATGTCGGCGCCGACGGCTCTTTCGCAATGTTCCGCCGCGCCAAACTAATGCTCGCCGACATCGAGCCGTTCATCACGACCGCGGAGGAGAAGATCACCGCCAGCATCGATCTGACCGACGACCGCGGCGGCCCCCGCTGCGCCCGACTGCGGCCCCCGGCACTGCAACTGGCTTAATCGCTGGCACCCGGCGCCGGTGCCCGCGGGCTGCGCCGGTACGGCGACACCTCCGGGCGACCCGCCAGCCAGAACCGCCAGGGCCGGTCGGCGGCCTTGCTGACGCCGACCCGCGGGCCGTCGGCGGCATCATGCTCATCGCCCAGCGTGAGCCGTACCGGCGATTCGGGATCGAACAGGTCGATTCCGTTGTCCTCCATGGTGATTCCCAGCGCCCGGCACAGATTGCCGGGACCCCGCGCCAGGGCCGCCGGGCGGGCCGAGTCGCCGCGCCGCAACCTGGCCACGTCGATCCCGGCCTCGATCGCGGCCGCGCGCAGCAGGACCGCGCCGGCGACACCGTCGGTGGCGCATACGACGTTGGCGCACACGTGAATGCCGTGGCTTCGATAGGTGTACAGCCGCCCTGGCGGGCCGAACATGACGGAGTTGCGCAGCCCGGGCCCGCGAAACGAATGCGATGCCGCGTCGGGCCAGGGTCCATCGAGTGGGCCGCCGTAGGCCTCCACCTCGACGATCATGGCGCTCACTCCGCGCCCGGTGAGCGCCGCTCCGAGCAGCCGTCGCGCCGCGGCGAAGGGTTCGACCGCCAGCGACTCAGCACTCACCCGAGCGATTCTGCACGCGGCTGTTGACACTGCTCCACGCGGGGAGCATTATTCATCACATGATGAGTTCATCGAGCGGTGAATTACTCCGGAACGGCGCGGAACCCGCCGTCTCGATCGAGCATCTGCGCGTGATCCGCGGCAAGCGACCCGCCCTGCATGACTTCTCGGTGCAGATCGTGCGCGGCACCATCACCGGACTGCTCGGCCCGTCCGGCTGCGGCAAGACGACGTTGATGCGCTGCATTGTCGGCACGCAGATCGTCGCCGCCGGGTCGGTCACGGTACTGGGTCACCCGGCGGGTTCCGCCCCGCTGCGGCGGCGCATCGGCTACGTCACACAGGATCCGACCATCTATGACGACCTGCGGGTGATCGACAACGTCCGTTACTTCGGCGCGCTGTATGGCGCCGACGCCAGGGACGCGGAGGACGCCGTCGACGCGGTCGGCCTCAAGGATCATCGAACAGCGCTGTGCGGCAACCTGTCCGGCGGACAGCGCACCCGGGTGTCGCTTGCCTCGGCGCTCGTCTGCCACCCCGAGCTGTTGGTGCTCGATGAACCGACGGTCGGCCTGGACCCGGTTCTGCGCGTCGACCTGTGGGAGCAGTTCGACGCGTTGTCACGCGCCGGAACCACACTCATCGTCTCCAGCCACGTCATGGATGAGGCCGATCACTGCGGCGACCTGCTGCTGATGCGCGAAGGCCACCTGCTCGCGCACACCACACCCACGCAACTACGAGAGGACTCGGGATGCACGTCACTAGAGGAAGCGTTTCTGTCCGTCATCCGGCACAGCACCGCACCGGCCGCCGGATAGCCGGTCAGGCCTACCTGGCGACGACCGCGCGGATCCTTCGCCAGCTGGCGGCAGACCACCGCAGCGTCGCGATGATCCTGCTGGTCCCGAGCCTGATCATCACGCTGATGTACTTCATGTTCCAGAACGCCCCGCATCGCCCCGGCACGCCGTCACCGTTCAACACCGCGTGCCTGATCCTGCTGGGGGTGTTTCCGCTCGTCGTGATGTTCCTGATCACGTCGATAACGATGCAGCGCGAACGGGCTTCGGGAACGCTTGAGCGCATCCTGACCACGCCGCTGCGCCGGCTCGACCTGCTGGCGGCCTATGGCACGGCGTTCTCGATTGCCGCCGCCGCGCAGGCCATCCTGGCGTGCGTAGTCGCGTTCTGGTTCCTTGGG
The DNA here is from genome assembly GCA_040511335.1 of Mycobacterium sp. Classification (GTDB taxonomy): domain Bacteria; phylum Actinomycetota; class Actinomycetes; order Mycobacteriales; family Mycobacteriaceae; genus Mycobacterium. The sequence continues at coordinate 3,555 of JBEVHG010000027.1, forward strand.
TTCGAGACCGCGGGTAGCCCGATCCTGGTGGTCGTCATCGCCATCATCAACGCGGTACTGGGCGTTGGGTTGGGGCTGTTGTGTAGTGCGTTCGCCCGCACTGAGTTTCAGGCGGTGCAGTTCATGCCGGTGGTGATCGCCCCGCAGTTGCTGCTGTGCGGGATCATCGTGCCGCGTGCGGTGATGCCCGAGTGGTTGCAGTGGATCAGCAACGTGATGCCAATGAGTTACGCGCTGGAAGCCCTGCAGCAGGTCGGCGCACACTCGGAGCTCACCGCCACCGCCGCGCGCGATATCGCCATCGTGGTGGGGTTCGCGGTGCTCGCGCTGTGCCTGGCCGCTGCGACGCTACGCCGACGGACCCCGTAGACCGTTGACCGCCCGCGCCGAACGCAAGCGTCCCGGGCGACCGCCCGGAACGTCGGACACCCGCGAGCGGATCTTGACGAGTGCGCGGGAATTGTTCGCGCGCAATGGGATCGACAAGACGTCGATCCGCGCCGTGGCCGCGGCCGCGGGAGTGGATCCGGCGCTGGTGCACCACTACTACGGCACCAAGCAGCAACTGTTCGCCGCGGCGATCCATATCCCGATCGACCCGATGGAAGTGATCGGCCCGCTTCGTGAAACCCCGGTCGAGGAGATCGGCTACCGGCTGCCGTCACTCCTGTTGCCGCTGTGGGACTCCGAACTTGGCAAGGGCTTCATCGCGACGCTGCGCTCGCTGCTGGCCGGCTCCGAGGTGAGCCTGATCCGCTCGTTCCTGCAGGAAGTGATCGCCGTCGAGGTGGGGTCCCGCGTCGACAATCCGCCCGGGTCGGGGATGATCCGGGTCCAGTTCGTGGCCTCGCAGTTGGTGGGTGTGGTGATGGCGCGCTACATCCTGGAACTGCAGCCGTTCGCGACGCTGCCGGTGGAGCAGATCGCCGAGACCATCGCGCCCAATCTGCAGCACTACCTCACCGGGGACCTACCCGGCCTGGCCTGACGCGCCAGGTCAGTTGGCCCGGCCACCAGAAGATGCGCGATCCAGAAGGTGTTGGTGCTCGTTGTCGTCGGTCACCGCGACCGCCTCGTCGATAAGCAGCACCGGGATGCCGTCGTCGATGCGGTAGGCGCGGCGCAGCCGCGGGTTGTAGAGGAACTCGTCGTCAATGAGCAGGAGGGGTCCCCGGTCTTCCGGGCAGACCAGGATGCTCAGCAGCTTGTCGTCGAGCACCGCAGCCGGCTACGGAGCGATCGGCTGCTCGACCCCGCCGCCTGGGGAGATGAAGACGCCGCCGCCATCGCCGGGCGCGGTCGGGCCGGGTTGCACCCCGGGCGGCAGTTCGTTGATGCCGATGACGGTCGGGTTCGGCGGCTGGGCGGCGGCGCGCGCCTGCATCTTGCGCTGGTAGGCGCGGGTGTCCTGCAGCGCTTCGATAAGCGGACCCTGGTTGGGCCGATACCCCAGCGCCTTAACTATTGCTTTCTTGTTCGCATTAGAAGGTAAAAAGCCCTGGGCCCGAAGTCTCATCACGTCGTCGATCAAATTGGAGAGCTGACCGCCACCCGAACCCAAGTCGTACTCCGCTTCGATGATGGCAAGCACCTCCTCCGCCGTCTGCGGGACGGGCGCTTGCGCTGTCGGCGAGGCGTCGGCCTGCGGATCTGTCTCCGGGTCGGCCAGCGCCGCTGGCGAGCCGAAGCCAGTCATGAGTCCGACAGCCAGGGCACTGCTGGCCACAGCGCCGGTGACGGCGCGACGCCAGCCGTGGCGGTTCTTACCGGTCTGCGATGTCATCAATCCTCCAGCGCGGTGGCGCGGACAGCCCGACCCGGCGGCGACCTGCCGCCAGCGGGAGCCTAACAGTGTGGCGGCCTGCGGGCACGATCATCCCGAACCAACAATCTCGGTGCGCACCGCAACCGTCAGCCGCCTGTAGCGATGGGTGTCGGGATCGAGATACCAGGCGGTGCGCGACGGCTTGGGGATCCCCGCGGCACGCAACTGGCTAACGATCGGACGATACGACGCGCTCAGCGTCATCTTTGGCACCGCGTGCACGATGTCGGGCGGGTTTCCGACCGGCAGATCAGCCAGGGCCTCGGACAGATCAGCCGACGGAATACTGCCGCCCGGACGCAACGCCAGCGCAGTGACCGCCAGCTGCTGTCCGCCCGCCTCCACCCCATAGGTCACCGCCATGTCGACGGCTCCGAGCCGTCCGACGGCGTCGTTGATGGGCGAGGTGTAGACGGGGCCCCGCGCGGTGCGGATCACCGCGGCGCGGTTGTCGACCAGCCAGTAGTCGCCGTCCTCGTCACGGCGGAACAGGTATTCGGTGGACACCCAGGTGTCGGCCGGGGCGAACACCCCCCGCTTGACGGATGCCGTCGGGTCGACCGGGCCACGCGGGTGCGCCAGCAGCACGCCGACTTCGTTGGTCTCCGCTTTCCGCACGAACCCGCGCTCGTCCTCGAGGATCAGGTTGTGCTCGGGTTCGTATGCGGCCAGCTCGACCTGCCCGCTGCCGGGCAGCGGCCTGCCCTCGCTGCCGATTTTGGCGCCGGACACGTTGGCCAGCACCGACTGCCCGTCGGTGGTGGCGAAAAACTCCACGACATGGGCAGGTTCGAAGACCTCGAGGACGCGCTTCCACAACCCGGTTGGCATGCCGGACCCGATGAACAGGCGCACCGGATGGCTGCCGGTCAACGCGAACGACGGATCATCGATGACCTCGCGCAGCATCGCCCACGTGTACGACACCACGGTGACGCCGTACTGGCGAATTTCCTGTATGAACCGATCCGGCTGCAGGCCCCGCGACAGGGCGACGCGGGCACCGCCGACCACCGCGCCGCCGAGGCTGACCAGCAGCCCGGACTGGTGATGCAGCGGGGTGAGGCAGTAGACGGTGTCGCGGCGGCCCAGGTTGGCCGCCGAGGCGGTTCCGAACGCCGACAGTGCCCAGCGGAAATTGGTGATCTGGCGGGCCGCCAGGTCGCCGCCGACCGTGGCGAACGCGACGAACGCCAGGTCGCGCGCCAACCCCGGGTTGGGCCGGTACCAGCCGGGCAGTTCGACCTCGTCGGGGTCGATCTTCTCCATGTCGATGACGTCGGCGTGTTCGGGCAGGTCCAGGTGGCGCGACTCGCCGCCACCGAGCACCAGAACCCTCATCGACAGCCGCCGGGCGGCCTCGAGATTCGTCGGATCGGCGATGATCTCCGACACCGCGCCCAACCGCGCCGCGGTCGGCAGGTCGGCGTCGGGCGGCATCAACACCGCGACCGCACCCAGCCGCGACAGCGCGGCAATCGCGACCAGCGCGCTGGGCCGGGTCTCCATCAGCACACCGACGTGGGCGCCCTGGCGCACACCGACCTCGATCAGGCCGCGAACGACGTTGTTGATGCGGCGATCCACGGCCTCGTAGGTGTGCACGCGCCCGTCGAACAGCAGGCAGTCGCCGCCGGGCGTGTCGCGGGCCTGCTCGGACATGATCCGGCCGAGCGAGATCCGGGTGTGGTCGTTGATCTGTCCGAGCCGGGCCAGCCGCGGCAACGTGCGAACGGTCTCGACGGCCAGCGCGCGGGCCGACTTGTTGGCCGCGACGATGGCGTCGGCCGCGGACTTGCCCACGCCGAAGGCCATTTCCCCTGCCGCGGTGGCGCCGTGCGCCACCCGGGAGGTGAACGGCACACCTTTTTCGGCGTGCTTTGCCGGTTGCAGGGCCATCGGCACGACATGCTCCGGCATGTCCCCGTCGCCGCCGAGCCATTTGACCCACCCGGCGACGGTCGGCCAGGTCAGGGTGGCCGCTTTAGATCCGACGACCAAACCGAAATGACCGGCGCGGATGAGGAATTCGTACACGTCGGCCTGCGGGGCGGCCCGTTTGATACCGCGCACCGAGGCGGGCTGGCCGATGTCGTCCACCTCGCCGACGACCGCCAGCACCGGGCAGTCGATGTCGCTGAGCGTCACCAGGTCGCCGTAGATGGAGAAGCCGCCGGTCATCATCCGGTTGTGCGTGATGAACTGCTTGAGCAGTTCGGAGATCGCCGGCCCCGACCATGCGATCCAGCCCTCCGACTGCAGGAAACGCCGCTGCTGTTCGCGCGGCAGTAGGGCCTCGCGGTCGTGCAGTTGGCGCAGGAAGTCCACGCGGGCCTGGGCGGTCTTGATTGGATCGAGCATCTGAAACCCGGCGCGCGCCAGCCAGCCCGGGATGTCGATGTGGCTGAAGACATGATCGGCCATGAATTCCGCGGCCGCAGGGACCAGCCCGGCGGGCATGTTCATCGGCAGCGCGGCCAGGGTGTCCACCGGTGCGCCGAACGCGATGATGCTGGCGATGTCTTTTGACCGGCGATAGGCCGCAGTCTGGTAGCAGAACATTCCGCCCTGGGAGTAGCCGGCCAGGTGGACGTCGTGTCCGGTGACATCCTTGACGATGTCGATGGCGTCGCTCAACGCGACGATGTGGTCGGCCAGGTTGCGTTCCATGCCGCCTTCGACCTTGTCGGGCGATCCGAAGTCGATCACCCACGGGTCGATGCCGGCCTTGTGCAGGATGCCAACCGCGCCGTCGTCGCGGGTGACGTCCCACATATCTGCCGACATCATCATCGGGTGCACCATCAGCACCGGCGGTCCGGCCGGCTCCGCTCCGGGCCGAGCGTCCGGCGGAAAGTACCGCCGCAGCCGGTACATCGGCACGCTGTGGATGATCTGGAACGGCGACGGCGCCGCGCCGGTCTCCAGACCGCCGTATCGAAGCACTTCCAGCCCGTTTTGCGCGGTGGCAACCAGCCGTCCCACTGGCTTGGTGAGTGCCGAGAGGTTCACCACCGCATGCTCCCCTGTTGCCCCGTGCTCTTGGTGCCGAATCCCCCGACTGCCGTCGTCATCATGGCACAGCGCCGACCTATCATCGGCGGCTGATGGCAAACCTGATCAACGTCGAACGCGCGACCGTCGGATATGGCACCCGGACTCTGCTCGACGCGGTGAGCATGGGTGTCGACGAAGGCGACTCCATCGGCGTCGTCGGGCGCAACGGCGACGGCAAGACGACACTGCTGGCCGTTCTGACCGGCACCCGCGAACCCGATTCGGGGCGCGTCACCCACACGTCCGGATTGTCGGTGGGTTATCTGCGCCAGGGTGACGACTTCGCGGCCGGCGCCACGGTGCGGGCCGTCATCGTCGGTGGTCGGCCGGACCACATCTGGGCCGCCGAACCGGACACCCGCGCGGTCGTCGAGCATCTGCTGGCCGGCGTCGACCTCGACGCCGACGTGGAACGGCTGTCCGGCGGCGAACGGCGTCGGGTGGCGCTGGCCGCCGTCTTGATCGGCGGCCACGACGTGCTGGTGCTCGATGAGCCCACCAACCATCTCGACGTCGAGGCGATCGGTTGGTTGGCCGGGCACCTGTCGGCGTTGGGTTCGAAGGCGCTGGTGGTGGTCAGCCACGACCGCTGGTTCCTCGACGCCGTCTGCACCAGGACGTGGGAGGTGCACGACGGCGCCGTCGCCGCCTACGAGGGCGGGTACGCCGCCTACGTGCTGGCCCGTGCCGAGCGGATGAGACTCGCCGCGGGCACCGAAGCACGCCGACGAAACCTGATGCGCAAGGAGTTGGCGTGGCTGCGCCGCGGCCCGCCCGCACGCACATCGAAGCCCAAGTTCCGCATCCAGGCCGCCAACGAGCTGATCGCCAATGAACCGCCACCCCGCGATTCGCTTGTGCTGCAACGGTTTGCGACCACGCGGCTCGGCAAAGACGTGTTCGACCTGCACCGGGTCACGTTGGAGGTGGGCGATCCCCCGCGGATCATCCTGGACCGGATCGACTGGTCCA
>JBEVHG010000028.1:0-5470 GCA_040511335.1 Mycobacterium sp.
TTCCGGCTGCTGGCCGTTTTCATGCCCGGCGTGAAGCTGGTCGGCAACATCACCACCGGCGTGGTCCTGCTCTACGGCGGCTACCGGGTGCTGCAGGGCGATATGACGATCGGGACGCTGGCCGCCTTCCTGCTCTACCTGCGGATGTTCTTCGAGCCGATGCAGGAGATCTCCCAGTTCTTCAACACCTTCCAGTCGGCGTCCTCGGCGTTGGAGAAACTCGCCGGTGTGCTCGCCGAGCGGCCGGGCATCGAGGATCCGCGACACCCGGTGCGGCTGAACTCGGTACGGGGTGACGTCGCCCTGCGTGACGTGCACTTCGAATACGTGCCGGGCAGGCCTGTGCTGCCGGGTCTGACGCTGAGCGTGCCTGCGGGGCAGACCGTCGCGCTGGTCGGCACCACCGGCGCCGGCAAGACCACCATCGCCAAGCTCATCGCGCGGTTCTACGACCCGACGTCGGGGTCGGTGACGCTGGACGGCGTCGACCTGCGCGACCTCGCCCAGAGCGAGCTGCGCCGGCATGTCGTGATGGTCACCCAGGAGAACTTCATGTTCGACGGCACCGTCGCCGACAACATCCGGTTCGGCCGGCCGGACGCCACCGACTCGGAGGTGCGCGAGGCCGCCGGCGCCGTCGGCGCCGACCGGTTCATCGACTTGCTACCCGAGGGCTATGACACCGACGTGGCCAAGCGCGGTGGCCGACTGTCGGCGGGTCAGCGCCAACTGGTCGCGTTCGCGCGGGCGTTTCTCGCCGACCCGGCCGTGCTCATCCTGGACGAGGCGACGTCATCGCTGGACATCCCGAGCGAGCGTATGGTGCAGCGGGCGCTGGAGACGGTGCTGGCGGACCGGACCGCGCTGGTCATTGCCCACCGGCTATCGACGGTGCAGGTCGCCGACCGGGTGCTCGTGCTCGAGCACGGCCGCATCGTCGAGGACGGCCCGCCCCAGGGGCTCATCGGCCGAACCGGCGGACGATACGCGGCGCTGCACCGCGCCTGGGTGGACTCCCTGGCCTGACCTTTCCTTGCGCCTCCTTGCGCCCAAACCGACAAACGGGCGCAGAAGTGCGAGTAGATCCCGCCATTTCGTCGAACTCGACGCGCCCTACGGCAGCAGCCGCGACCGACGCGCCCTACGGCAGCAGCCGCGACCGCCGCGCCCTACGGCAGCAGCCGCGACCGCCGCGCCACCGACACCGCCTCGTGGCGGGTGCGAGTGCCGAGCTTTGCCGCCGCGCTGCGCAGATAGCTTTTAACCGTCTCGGGGCGCAGCGAAAGACGTTGCGCTGCTTCGGCATTGGTGCAACCAAGCGCCACCTGGGAGAGCACGTCGACTTCCCGGGAGGTCAGCGGCGAACACGACGTCGGCGCGTCGGGCGACATCGCCCCGGCCAGCCGCTCGGCAAGGTCGCGCAGTTGACCGCGGACGGCGGGCGTGGCCGTCGTGTCCGCGGCGAGGCGGCGCAGTTGGGCGTGCACCTCGCGCAGCTTCTCGGTGTTGGCCACTCCGCCGCCAAAATTCGCCAGCTGCGCCTCCCGCAGACGCAGACGCCGATCGACCTCGTCGCGGACAGTCAGCTCGTGGCCCAATCGCCGCGCGGACGCCACCATCACATCCGCGGTGCGGTCGCCGACCGGTGCCGCGCTGCGGTACGCGCCGTAGAGCACCGCCCGCGCCTGGCCACCCACCACCACCGGGACGGCGAGAATCGACCTGATGCCCTCGCCCAGCACCGGTGCGTCGTAATCGTGGGTGATCGTCGAGGCCCTGCGGTAGTCGGCCACCGACATCGGGCGACGGGCCACGACGGTGGCGCCGCCCAGCCCTGCGCTCGGCCGAACCGCGAGTCCGCGCAGGCCGGCGGTCCTGGTACCGAGGAACTCGGTGAGCAGCAGCGTGTCGTCATGCACCTCGCCGCCGAACATGACCGGCACGCCGGCCACCGACACCACGTGGCGCATCTCCGCCCGCAGCGCGTCGGCATCTCGCGGGCGCAGCAGCGGCATCGCGGGTGCCCCCTTTCGGGGGTAGCGGATCGTCGAGTGTGACGTAGATCCTATCGATATGGCGACGAACACCGATATCTATCGCACCTCGCGCGATCAGCTCATCGACATGATGGGCGACTACGACAAGGCGGTCGAGACGTTCTCATGGCCCCAGCTCACCGGCACCTTCAACTGGGCCACCGACTGGTTCGACGTCATCGCGCGCGGCAACGACCGCACCGCGTTGTGGATTGTCGAGGCGGACGGCCGCGAGCAGAAGATCACCTTCGCCGAGATGGCCGATCGCTCCGACCGCGTCGCGACATGGCTGGAGCGACGCGGCGTCGGCACCGGCGACCGGGTCATTCTGATGCTCGGCAACCAGGTGGAGCTGTGGGAGACGATGCTGGCCGTCGCCAAGCTCGGCGCGGTCATCATGCCGACCACCGGCGCGCTCGGCCCCGCGGATCTCGCCGACCGCATCACCCGCGGAGGCGCGGAGTTCGTGATCGCCAACGACGCCGACACCGCCAAATTCGATGACGTCGAGGGCGACTACATCCGGATCGCGGTCGGCGGGGACGTCGCCGGATGGCATTCCTACGCCGACGCATACGACGTCACCTCCGCCGGTCCGTTCGCGGCGCGGACCAACGTCGATGACTCGATGCTGATCTATTTCACCTCCGGTACGACGAGCAAGGCGAAGCTGGTGGAGCACTCACAGATCAGCTACCCGGTCGGGCACATGTCGACGATGGCGTGGATCGGGGTCCGGCCCGGTGATGTGCACCTGGCGATCAGTTCGCCGGGGTGGGCCAAGCACGCGTGGAGCTGTTTCTTCGCGCCGTGGATCGCCGAGGCGACGATCTTCGTCTACAACTACCGGCGGTTCGACGCCCAGGCGCTGCTCGGCGAGATTCGCCGCGCGGAGGTGAGCACGTTCTGCGCGCCGCCGACCGTGTGGCGCATGCTGATCCAGTCCGACCTAGGACCGAAACCCGAAGGACTGCGGGAGGTTCTGGGCGCGGGTGAGCCGCTCAACCCCGATGTCATCGGTCAGGTGGAACGCGCGTGGGGCCTGACGATCCGCGACGGGTTCGGGCAGACGGAGACGACGCTGCAGGTTGGCAATACCCCTGGCCAACCCGTCAAGCCCGGTTCGATGGGCCGCCCGATGCCGGGTGTGCCGGTCGTGCTCGTCGACCCGGTCACCGGCGAGCCCGCAGACGAGGGCGAGATCTGCCTCGACCTGAGCCGCGCCCCGCTGAACCTGATGACCGGCTATCTGAGCGACCCGAAGCGCAACGAGACGGTGATGGCCGGCGGCTACTACCACACCGGCGACATCGCATCCCGCGATGAAGACGGCTACATCACCTACATCGGCCGCACCGACGACGTGTTCAAGTCCTCGGACTACAAGGTATCGCCGTTCGAGCTCGAGAGCGTGTTGATCGAGCATCCGGCCGTCGTCGAGGCGGCGGTGGTGCCGCAGCCGGACGCCACCCGGCTAGCGGTACCCAAGGCCTACATTGCGTTGGCCGTGGGTTGGGAACCCAACGCCGACACCGCGAAGGCGATCATGGAGTATGCGCGTGACCATCTCGCGCCGTATCTCAAGGTGCGCAGCATCGAGTTTTACGAATTGCCCAAGACCATCTCGGGCAAGATTCGCAGGGTGGAGTTGCGTCGCCGCGAAGACGCCGCGCACGACAGCGGCACACCCATCGAGACCGAGTACCGCTACGAGGATGTCGTGGGCTGAGCGATGAAGTCATATGACGCCGGTCCGACCGACACCGCGATCCTCGAGGAGACGATCGGGGCGAACTTCGAGCGGATCGTCCGGGCGAACCCGGACGCCGAGGCGCTCGTCGACGTTGCCACCAACCGGCGCTGGACCTACGGAGAGCTCAACGCCGAGGTCGACCTGATTGCCCGGGGTCTCATGGCGTTGGGGGTCGATCGCGGTGAGCGCGTTGGTGTTTGGGCGCCGAACTGCGCCGAGTGGACGATGGTGCAGTATGCGACGGCGAAGATCGGCGCCATCCTGGTCAACATCAATCCGGCCTACCGCACGCATGAGTTGGCGTACGTGCTGAATCAGTCTGGGGTGCGCACGTTGATTTCGGCGACCGCCTTCAAGACGTCCGACTACGTGGACATGGTCGAGGAGGTCCGCCCCGAGTCGCCGGAGCTGCGGGACGTGGTGTTCGTCGGCACCGATGACTGGGCGGGTCTGCGTGACCGCGCCGTCCTCGTGTCCCCCGACGAGCTGCGGGCCCGGCAGGCGACGTTGGCCAACACCGACCCGATCAACATCCAGTACACATCGGGCACCACCGGATTCCCGAAGGGTGCAACGCTGTCGCATCGCAACATTCTCAACAACGGTTTCTTCGTCACCGAGTTGATCAACTTCGGCCCGTCCGACTGGCTGTGCATCCCGGTGCCCTTCTACCACTGCTTCGGGATGGTGATGGGCAACCTGGGATGCACCACACACGGCGCCACGATGGTCATACCGGCGCCCGGGTTCGATCCCGGGTTGACCCTCGCCGCGATCGAGAGCGAGCGGTGCACCGGTGTGTACGGCGTACCAACCATGTTCATCTCGATGCTCGGCCACCCGGATTTCGCCTCACGCGACCTTTCGTCGCTGCGCACCGGAATAATGGCCGGAGCGGTGTGTCCGGTCGAGGTGATGAAGCGCTGCGTCAGCGAGATGAACATGACCGAGGTGGCCATCGCATACGGCATGACCGAGACGTCGCCGGCCTCGTGTCAGACGCTCATCGACGACGACGTGGAGCGGCGCACCGCCTCGATCGGGCGGGCACATCCTCATGTGGAGATCAAGATCGTGGATCCCGAAACGGGCACCACCGTGGAGCGAGGGCAGCCAGGCGAGTTCTGTACGCGCGGCTACTCGGTGATGTTGGGTTACTGGCGCGATGACGAGAAGACCCGGGAGGCGATCGACGCCGACGAATGGATCCACACCGGTGACCTCGCGATCATGCGGCCCGACGGCTACTGCAACGTGGTCGGGCGGATCAAGGACATGGTGATCCGCGGCGGCGAGAACATCTATCCACGCGAAATCGAGGAGTTCCTCTACACCCATCCAGACATCGAGGACGCGCAAATCATCGGCGTCCCCGACGAAAGGTACGGCGAGGAGATCTGTGCCTGGATCCGGATGAAGTCGGGCCGGCGCCCGCTCGATGTCGATGCCGTCCGCGCCTTCGCCAGCGACAAGCTGGCGCACCACAAGATCCCGCGCTATGTGCGTATCGTCGACGAATTCCCGATGACGGTCACCGGAAAGGTCCGCAAGGTCGACATGCGCGGGGAGAGCATCGAAGTGCTCGGCCTCGATCAGCGGTAGACGAGGCCGGACAGCCGCCACGCCAGGGCGCTGCGCACGGCCGGGATTCGACCGGCCAGGCTGATCGCCGCGTTGCGGA
>JBEVHG010000029.1:0-11692 GCA_040511335.1 Mycobacterium sp.
GAAGCCGATTCGGTTCCGCATACGCGCGGGACGATAATGAGCCCATGGCAGACAAGGGTGGAAGAACTGGTGCCCGGACGGGCCGGGAGCGCATCCAGAAACTTGCGCAAGCCGCATGGAACGCCGATCTCACGGTCGAACAGGTAGACGCCCTGCTGGCCAGCTTGGGCGAAACGTTGACCGATCTGAACAAGTCGACGGTGAACCTCGATGAGACCCTGGAGCGGTTCAACGACACCATCAGCCGAATCAACGAACTCGCGCCCCGCCTCAACGCGGTGGTCGATCGCATGGAAAGCATCGTCGCCCGCGTCGAACGCATCGTGGGCCTCGGTGAATCCGTGATGGCACCAATCGCCGCGACGGAATCGGCGGTGCGCGGCGTGGTAAGCGCCATCCGCGAGCGGGTCCGCCTGTAGACCGCTACCAGTCGCCGAGCACCGGCGGCGCCACCTTGGGCAGCGGTCCGATCAGTTCGTTGCCGTTGTCGATGGTGACGAGATATCCCGGGGTCCGGCGGGTTCCGCCGTCGTCGCGACCGATGGCGCCGGGGTAGGCCGCACCCATCAGCGGCAGATACGGTAACCCGGCTCGCGCTGATGCGGCTCCGCCGGGTTGTGTCGGTGGGGCGGGGGGCGTCGTGGGCATGGTCGCCGCGTTCGACGTTGCGGCGGGCAGCGGGGTTTCCATCGCGCGCGCCGTGCCGGTGAGCGACGGCGGTGGGGGTGGGCTCCCGGCGGTGTATGTCGGTGCAAAACCGGCGTACTCGTCAAAACCATTGTGGCGCAACGCCTGTTTCGCTGGTCCGGGCCACGTGGCTTCATTGCCGACCGACGGCATCCCCGCGCCGTAGCCGGCGGGGACGGTAATTACAGGCGACCCTTGGCTCTGGGCCGCCGGTGCCGATGCTGCGGGAAGTGCCGGCGGCGCGGGGATCTCGCCGACGGCGTTACCGGCCGCGACCGCGGGCTGGCTGTAGCGGATCCGCACCTCGGTCAGATCCTTCACGTGATCGAGGCCGTCGACGGAGGCACGCAGGTCGCCGGTCGCGGCCGACAGCACCTCCAATGAATCGGCCAGCGATCGGCAGCGGGCCAACCCGTCGAGCGACTCGAATATATAGCGGCGCAACGCCTCCAGTGCCTGGTGTCCGGCGGGGCCTCGCCAGGACTCATCCAGATGACGTGTCACGTCGGCGTCCAGCCGAGTGAACACCGCGCAGGCGTCGTCGAGCACCCGTCGCCAATGGTCGGCGTACTCCGTCATCCGTGCCGGGTCGAGTCGGGCCTGCATGGCGATGACATCGGTGTGCGGCCACCGCTGCGGTGTCCATGTGTCACGGCCGACGGTTGGTGTCATGATGGATACCGGTCGGCCCCGCCGTCGTCGGCGTCACGATAAGCGGCGTCGACGGCGCGGAATCGCGCCGCGATTGCGGACAGGTTCTCGGCATGACTTTGAAGCAGCCAGCGCAGCGCGGCCGTCTGCGACCGCAGTAACCGATGCCAGCCCCTGCCCTCTTCGCAGTCGCCCAGCCACAGGTTGTCGCCGCACCGGCTATCGTCAAGTTCTGCTGCGCATCCGGTGAGTTCGGCGGCGGCGTCATCACACAGTGCGGCGGCTCGGTCACCGGCGCCGGGCTCGATCTGCAACGGCTCGGACATACCTGTTGTGACGCACCCGGCGCCCAAACGGTTCCTAGCCGCTGTTGCGCAGGGCGGTGGCCAGTCCGCTCATGGTCAGCAGGATGCCCCGCTGCACCAGTTCGTCGGTGTCTCCGGAGCGGTAGCGCCGCAGCAGCTCGACCTGCAGGTGGTTCAGCGGCTCCAGGTACGGGAACCGGTTGAAGACCGACCGGGCCAATGCGGGGTTGTCGGCCAGCAGGTCGTCCTGGCCGGTGATCAGCCTGTGCATCTTTATCGTGCGCTCGTACTCGGCGACGATCTTGTCGAATACCCGCCGCCGCAACGCCTCGTCCTCGACCAGTTCGGCGTAGCGGGCGGCCAGTCCCATGTCCGACTTGGCAAGCACCTGAGCCATATTCGACAGCACGGTGCGAAGGAACGGCCAGCGCGCATACAAATCCCGCAGCACCTCCAGCCTGCCGTCCCCCTCGGCGATCCACTCCTCGAACGCCGACCCGGTGCCGTACCAGCCGGGCAGCATCACCCGCGACTGGCTCCAGGCCAGCACCCACGGAATGGCGCGCAGGTCGGAGATTGACGTGGTGGGTTTGCGTGAGGTCGGCCGGCTGCCGATGTTCAGCGCCCCGATCTCGCTGACCGGAGTGGACGCCTTGAAGTACTCGACGAAACCCGGTGTCTCGTGGACCAATTCGGCGTAGGCCCGTTGCGCGCGGGCGGCCAGGTCGTCGAGCACATCGTAGGCGGGCCCGGCGGCGTCACCCAGTCCCTCCACGTCGAGCAGCGTGGACTCCAATGTCGCCGCGACCAGCGTTTCCAGATTGCGGTGCGCGGTCTGCGGCTCGGCGTACTTGGCGGCGATCACCTCGCCCTGCTCGGTGAGCCGCAGTGATCCGTTCACGGCGCCCGGCGGCTGCGCCAGGATGGCATCGTAGCTGGGCCCGCCACCGCGGCCGACGGTGCCGCCGCGACCGTGAAAGAGCCGCAACCGGATTCCGGTCTTACGGGCGGATTCGACGAGGTCCAGTTCGGCCCGGTACAGCGCCCAGTTGGCGGCCAGGTAGCCGCCGTCCTTGTTGGAGTCGGAGTAGCCGAGCATCACTTCCTGGCTGTCACCGCGGGCGGACACCACGCCGCGGTACAGCGGAAGGTCCAGCACCGCCTCCAGAATCGACGAACCCCTCTGCAGGTCGTCGATCGTCTCGAACAGCGGCACGATCCCGACGGGACTGTACGGCTGGGACCCGGAGGCGTCCAGCAGGCCGACTTCCTTGAGCAGGATGGCCGCCTCCAGCATGTCCGACACCGATTGACACATCGAGATGATGTAGTTCGGCACCGCCTGCGGGCCGAACACCTTGACGGCGCGCGCGCCCGCGGCCACGATGTCGAGTTCCTTGCGCGCGAGCTCCGAGAGTTCGGCGCCGTCGCCGACGAGCGGTCTGCGCGTGGCCAGCTCGGCGGCCAGCAGCTCCACCCGCTCGGGCTCGGGCAGCGACCGGTAGTCGGGATGCACGCCGGCCCAGGCCAGCAGTTCGGCGACCACCTCCTCGTGCACTTCGGAGTTCTGCCGCAGGTCCAGTCCGGCCAGGTGAAACCCGAAGACGCGCACGCCTTCCCGCAGCCGTGCCAGTCTGTCGTCGGCCAGTACCGCGCTGCCGTTGGCGCGCAGCGAAGCGTCGACGATGTCCAGGTCGGCCAGCAGCTCGGCCGGGGTGAGGTAGCGCTCCAACCCGAGATCCAGCTCGTGCTCGGGCTGGCGGTCGAGGATTTCCGACGCCGTCGCGCTCAGGCGTGCGTGGATGACTCGCAGTGCACGTCGGTACGGTTCGTCGGCGCGGGCCGGCTCGTGACATTCGTCGGCCAACGCGGCGAGTTCGTCGCTGACCTTTACCAGGCGCGCCGACATCGACAATTCTTGCTCCAGCGCGGTGATTTCGGCGAAGTAATGGTCCAGCGCGGTGTACGCGGCGCTGCCGGTGGCGAGCCGGACGACGTCCGCGGTGACGTTGGGATTGCCGTCGCGGTCGCCGCCGATCCACGATCCTGGTCGCAGGATCGGCTCGTCCAGTAGGTGCGCCTCGGGCCAGCGGGCGGTTAACGCCACTCGCACCTGGGCGTTGACCTGCGGGATGACCTCGAAGAACGCCGCCGGGTAGTACCGCAGACCGGTTTCGATTTCGTCCTGAATCTTTAACCGGGACAAGCGGATCAGCGCGGTCTGCCACAGCGTCAAGATGTGGCGGCGGAGCTCGACTTCGATGTCGCGGCCGGTGTGGCCGTGCAGGCGCAGCCGCATCAGTTCGGTGATGCGGTGCTGGGTGTCGAACACGGTGCGGCGCCGGGTTTCGGTGGGGTGCGCGGTGATGACCGGCGACACCAGCGCCCCGGTCAGCGCATCCGCCACCGTCGCCGAATCCAGCTCCGCCGAGTCCAGCTTCAGGTAGGTGGCGGCCAGGCTGCTGTCCTGCGGCGGCTCACCGGCAGCGACGTGCACTGCGCGGCGCCGCTCACGGTGGATGTCCTCGGCCACATTCGCCAGCAACGCGAAATGCGTAAAGGCGCGGATGACGGGGATGGCCTGGTGGATGTCGATGCCGTCGAACATGCTCGCCAGCTCGGCACGGTCGATCTCGGACCGCCGGACCCGGAAGGACTCCACGCGGGCCCGCTCGACCAGGTCGAACACCGCTTCGCCGTTCTGCTCGCGGACCGTGTCGCCGAGGATGGCCCCAAGTAACCGGATGTCTTCACGCATCGGTTCGGTGGCCTCGCGCCCGACCCGGGTACGGCGCACCGAACCGATCGGCGCCAGCGCGACGTCGGGACCCTCAGCCATGTCCCAAGTATCGGCGCAGCCGAAGAACGCTGCACGACGAGGATCACTGCTGCAGCAGATCCCGTGTCCGTGCCTGTTCCCGCCATGAGCTGTCAGCGGGTAGGCGGCCGACCACGTCGGCGAGGGCGCGCGAGCGCGTCGGTGTTGGCACTGTCGACGGCCAGCACCTGCCCCGCGAGCGCGGTCGCGGCGTCCCGATCCCGCGATTGATCGCGGCCACCGCCCGATCGAGCAACACATCGATCGACGAAACGTCTTCGACAGGGCCCACTCGGCGCACCTACCCGAACCGCGCCGATATCACGGCACGGAGGGGAACAACGCTAAGCCAGTCGGCCTACCTGTGCTTGCAGCTTCGCGATCTTGGGCGATCCGGCCCGAGGTCAGCTGTACTTGATCTGCAGCGCGACGCCGATGATGGCGACGAGCCAGATGCCGGTGACGAAGAGCGTCAACCGGTCGAGGTTCTTCTCAACCACGGTGGAGCCGGACAGGCTGGACTGAACGCCGCCGCCGAACAGGGTGGACAGACCGCCACCCTTGGCGCGATGCAGCAGTACCAGCAACACCACCAGCACACTGGTGATCACCAGCACGATCTGCAGGGCCAATTCCATGGCCGCCAGATTACAGGTTGCGGCGTGGAATCAAGGAAGCGGCCCACCAGCGGCGATGGCCGACAAGGTGGCGAACTGCTCGCCGTCCAGCGACGCCCCGCCCACCAGGGCGCCGTCGACGTCCTCCTGCGCGACGATTTCGCCGACATTCTTGTCGTTCACCGAGCCGCCGTACAGCACCCGGATCCCGGCCGCGAGCTCCGACGACGCCAGTTTGCCGAGCTCGTCGCGGATGGCCTTGCACACCTCCTGCGCGTCGGCGGCGCTGGCCACCCGGCCTGTGCCGATCGCCCAGACCGGCTCGTAGGCGATGACGAGCGTGCCGATCTGCTCGGCCGACAGCCCGGCGAGCGAGCCCTGCAGCATCTCCACGTTGCGTTCGACGTGGTTGCCGGCCTCACGCACCTCGAGTTGCTCACCGATGCAGACGATCGGGGTGATGCCGTGTCGGAACGCGGCGGCCGCCTTCGCAGCGACCAGCGCGTCGTCCTCGTTGTGATAGGTCCGCCGCTCGGAGTGCCCTACCACGACGTACGTGCAGCCCAGCTTGGCCAGGAGGGCCCCGCTGATGTCGCCGGTGTAGGCGCCCGAATCGTGCTGCGAGAGGTCCTGCGCCCCGTAGGTCAGACGAAGCTTGTCTCCGTCGATGAGGGTTTGCACGCTGCGCAGGTCGGTAAACGGCGGCAGCACCGAGACGTCAACCTTGTCGAAGTACTTGTCCGGCAGCGAGAACGCGATCTTCTGCACCAGCGCGATCGCTTCGAAATGGTTGAGGTTCATCTTCCAGTTGCCGGCGATCAGCGGCTTGCGGCTCATATCAGGGCCTTTCTCAGGTGCTCAGCACTTCGATTCCGGGCAGCGTTTTGCCCTCAAGGTATTCCAGCGACGCGCCGCCACCGGTGGAAATGTGGGAGAAGCCGTCCTCGGGCAGACCGAGTTGGCGCACCGCGGCCGCCGAATCCCCGCCGCCGACCACGCTGAACGCACCTTTGCCGGTCGCGCCGATAATGGCCTCGGCGACGCCCTTGGTGCCCGCGGCGAACGCCGGGAACTCGAACACGCCCATCGGGCCGTTCCAGAAGATCGTCTTCGCGTTGGACAGCAGCGTGGTGAACCGCCTCACCGACCCCGGACCGATGTCGAGGCCAATCTTGTCCTCCGGGATCCGGTCGGCCGCGACGATCTCCGACGGCGAGTCGGCGGCGAATTTGTCGGCCACGACGATGTCAACGGGCAGGTGGATCACGTCACCGTAAGTGTCCAGCAGCTTGCCGCAGGTGTCGATCATGCCCTCTTCGAGCAGCGAGGTGCCGACCGAAACCCCTTGGGACGCAAGGAAGGTGAAGCACATGCCGCCGCCGATCACCAGGCTGTCGGCCTTTTCCGCCAGCGACTCGATGACGGCCAGCTTGTCCGACACCTTGGATCCGCCGAGCACCACGGCGTATGGCCGCTCGGTGGAGCTGGTCAGCTGCTCGAGCACCTTGACTTCGGTGGCCACCAGCGTGCCCGCAAAGTGGGGCAACCGCATGGCCACGTCGTACACCGACGCCTGCTTGCGGTGCACCACCCCGAAACCGTCGGAGACGAACGCGCCATCATCGCCGACGAGTTCGACCAGTTGCTTGGCCAACGCCAGCCGTTCGGCGTCGTCCTTGCTGGTTTCGCGCGGGTCGAAGCGGATGTTCTCCAGCAGCAGGATGTCGCCGTCGGTCAGACCTTCGGCGCGGGCCAGCGCGTCGGGCCCGACCACGTCACCGGCGAGCTGCACGTGCCGGCCCAGCTGTTCGCCCAGCGCCGCCGCGACCGGGGCGAGGGAGAATTTCGGGTCGGGCCCGTCTTTGGGCCGGCCCAGGTGCGCGGTCACCACCACCTTGGCGCCGGCGTCCGACAGCGCCTTCAGTGTGGGCACCGAGGCGATGATCCGACCGGGGTCGGTGATGTCGCCGTCGTCGTCGAGCGGGACGTTGAGGTCCGAGCGGACCAACACGCCGCGGCCCGAAACCCCTTCTGCCAGAAGGTCTTCGAGCGTCTTGACGGCCATCGGGCTACAGGGACTTGCCGACCAGCGCGACCAGGTCGACGAGGCGGTTGGAGTAGCCCCATTCGTTGTCGTACCAGGAGACGACCTTGGCCTGGTTGTCGATCACCTTGGTCAGCCCCGAGTCGTAGATCGACGAGTGCGGGTCGGTGACGATGTCGCTGGACACGATCGGCGCGTCGTAGTACTTGAGGATGCCCTTGAGCTTGCCCTCGGCCGCGGCCTTGAACGCGGCGTTGATCTCTTCGACGCTGGCCGACTTGGACAGCTCGGCGGTCAGGTCGGTGACTGAGCCCGTCGGCACCGGCACCCGCAGCGCGTAGCCGTCGAGCTTGCCCTTCAACTCGGGCAGCACCAGGCCGATGGCCTTGGCGGCGCCGGTGGAGGTGGGCACGATGTTCAGCGCGGCGGCGCGGGCGCGGCGCAGGTCCTTGTGCGGGCCGTCCTGCAGGTTCTGGTCCTGTGTGTAGGCGTGGATGGTGGTCATCAGGCCCTTGACGATGCCGAATTCGTCGTTGAGGACCTTGGCCAGCGGCCCCAGGCAGTTCGTCGTACACGACGCGTTGGAGATGATGTTCTGGCTGCCGTCGTACTTGTCGTCGTTGACGCCGAGCACGATCGTGATGTCCTCGTCCTTGGCGGGTGCGGAAATGATCACCTTCTTGGCGCCCGCCTGTAGGTGTCCTTTCGCACGGGCGTCGGTAAAGATGCCAGTGGATTCCACGACTACGTCGACGCCGAGATCCCCCCACGGCATCGCCGCCGGGCCTTCCCTGACCTCGAGGGCCTTGATCTTGGTGTTGCCGACGACGATCGTGTCCTCGCCTTCGAGGCTGACGTCCTCGGGGAATCGGCCCAGGATCGAGTCGAATTTGAGCAGATGCGCCAGCGTGGCGTTGTCGGTGATGTCGTTGACCGCCACCACCTCGATGTCGCTGCTGCTGCCCTGGACCTTCTGCGCCTCCAGGGCCCTGAAGAAGTTGCGTCCGATTCGACCGAAGCCGTTAACGCCTACCCGGATCGTCACGTGTGTCTCCCTTGGTCGCTGTTGAACTGCTCGATGGCCAGCCTAGTGGTTGGTACCGGCGTCGCGCGGGCTGGTTCGCGAACCGTCGGAGGGGTGCGCAGCAGGGCCGATACTGTCGGGCCATGACGGGCGCAACGTGGAACTTGAGCGGCGCCGACGGCGAGTTGCGCGTGAAAACAGGGGTCACGGGACCCGCCGCGAAGGCGGGTCACCGACTGACGATTGCGATGAACGGCTGGCACGCCGCCGCGCATTGGATCGACGCCGAACCCTCCTCAGCGGAATTGACGGTCGACGTTGGATCCCTGGAGATTCTGCACGGCGAAGGCGGAGTGACGCCACCCTCGGCGCCCGAGAAGGCGGTGGCGCGGTCGAATGCGCTGAAGTCGCTTGAGGCGCAGCGGTTTCCCGAGATTCGCTTCGAGACCGACGACATCGCGAAGACCGGCGACGGCTACCGCCTCACCGGCACACTGGCGATCCACGGTCAGCGGCGCGAGTGCGTGATCGACCTGCGCGTCGACGACCTCGGCGACAGCTGGCGAATGTCGTGCGAAGCCGAAATCCGCCAGACCGACTTCGGCGTCATACCGTATTCCATGCTGATGGGCGCGATGAAAGTCGCCGACCCGGTGACGGTGTCATTTACCGCCCACCGGGCGAAGGACCAGTGACCCCTCAGAGCACGGCCAGGCTCTGATCCGTATACGGATTGCCCAGCCATTTCCGCCGGATCCGGTGCAGCGTGCCGTCCTCCTCCAGCCCGGCCTGCGCCACGCTGATCCGGCTGAGCAGTTTCTGGTCGGCCAGCCCGACGGCGATCGCGATGTTCTCCACCGAGAGCCCCCGCTGCACCACCTCGACACCGTCGACGGGCTTGACCAGCTCGGCCAGCACCGGGGCCAGTTTCATGACGACGTCGCAGCCGCCGGTGGTCAGGTCGGTCAGCGCGGAGCGGATGCGGCCGTAGTCGTACACCCGGACACCGGCGGCCTTTCCCTGGGCGACCAGTTCGTCGGCGATCGGCCGGCTCGTGTTGCCCTGCTGCACACCGATGGTCAGGCCGTCGAGGTCGTCGATGGACCTGACTTGCGGCAGCCGGGTGGTGTCCACGGCCAGCGACTGCCCGGAGATCAGATAAGGCGGGCAGAACGACACCTTCTTCTCGCGGTCGGGCGTCACCGTCGTTCCGGACGTGACGCAGTCGTAGGCGCCGGCGTCCAGCGCGTCGAAGATGCCGGTGAAGTCGGCGCCGTCGTATGCGATGTATTCGACAGCCAGGCCGAGGGCCTTGGCGATTTCGGTCATCAGGTCGATGTCCAGTCCGCCGCCGTCCGGCATGCCGTTGAACGGCGGGTCCGGAAAGGCCGTGCCGACTCTGAGCGTCTCCATGCGCTCCAGTTAACTCGCCGGAGATTGCCGCCAGGGTCGTTATTCGAACCGCAGCCCTCGGTGCAATCTCGCGGCGAATGCCGCTAGGCGTCTTCGAGCAGGTCCGGGGTGACGGCCGACTCGGTATCGGGGATGCCTTCCTGCTTGGCCTTGCGGTCAGCCATCGACAACAGTCGCCGAATACGGCCCGCCACAGCGTCTTTCGTCATCGGCGGGTCGGCCAGCCGGCCCAGCTCCTCCAGCGACGCCTGCCGGTGCTCGACGCGGAGCTTGCCTGCCGCGGCCAGATGGTCGGGCACGGTGTCGCCGAGGATCTCCAGCGCCCGCTCCACCCGGGCGGCGGCGGCCACCGCGGCGCGCGCCGACCGTCGCAGGTTGGCGTCGTCGAAATTCGCCAACCGGTTGGCGGTCGCGCGGACTTCGCGGCGCATCCGGCGCTCTTCCCACGTCAACCTGGTGTCCTGGGCGCCCATGCGGGTCAGCAATGCACCAATGGCTTCCCCGTCGCGCACCACGACGCGGTCGCTGCCCCGCACCTCGCGCGCCTTGGCACTGACGCCGATCCGCCGGGCCGCTCCAACGAGCGCCAGCGCGGCCTCCGGGCCGGGGCAGCTGACCTCCAGCGCGGAGGACCGGCCGGGTTCCGTCAGCGAGCCGTGCGCCAGAAACGCGCCGCGCCACGCCGCCTCGGCATCGGCCACGCTGCCACCGACCACCTGCGCCGGCAGGCCCCGCACCGGTCGGCCGCGCAGATCGAGCAGGCCCGTCTGGCGCGCCAACGCCTCGCCGTCCGTGGCGACCCGCACCACGTAGCGGGTGCTCTTGCGAATACCACTGTCCGACAGCACATGCACTACGGCGTTGTATCCGTACAGGTCGTAAATGTCCTTACGCAGGCGGCGCGCGATGATCCCGAGATCGACTTCGGCCTCGACGACGACGCGGCCGGACACGATGTGCAGTCCCCCGGCGAACCGCAGCAGCGACGCCACCTCGGCGCGGCGAGAACTCACCGAATTCACCACCAGCCGGCTCAGCTCGTCCTTGACCTCGGCTGTCATCGCCACGGGTCGTCACCTCTCGGTCCGTTCAGTGTCGGCTCTTGACGGGGACCGTCAACCGACCGGGCGGCGGGTGTGGGGACGGTCGGCTCTTGGATAGTTTGGCTGGGCGCCACGCCGCGAAGGCGAACACCCTCCAGAGCCGCGGCCAACCTCGCCGGGTCATGTAAAGATGTGCCAGGTCTGGACACGTCAGCAAACTCAACTGTGGCCCCGAGGAGGTTCGCGGAGCGACTCAGCTGCTCGCGTTCACGCTCGCTGGGTACCCGGCTGGCGTCAACGATGATGTCGTGCACGGTGAAGCCGGGCGCGTGCTGGACCAACACATGGATGTGACGCTCGGCGGAGAAGCCGGCTGTCTCGCCAGGCTCGGCCGCCAGGTTGAGCACCAGGGCGCGCCTGGCCGGCGTGACCTGCAGGGCGGCGGCCAGCTGCGGCACCAGCACGTGCGGGATCACGCTGGTGAACCATGATCCCGGGCCGAGCACCACCAGGTCAGCGGCCATGATCGCGTCCACCGCCTGCCGGGTCGCCGGCGGATCGCCGGGTAGCAGCCGAACCCTGCGGACCTTGCCGACGGTGGTGGCGATCGCGACCTGGCCGCGGATCACCCGGCTCATCCGCCCATCCGATTCCAGGCCAGCCACATCGGCCTCGATCTGCAGAGCGATCGGGCACATGGGCAACACCCGGCCATTGACGCCGAGAATGCGGCCCAACTCGTCGAGCGCCGCAACCGGATCGGCGAGCACCTCGTTGAGACCGGCCAGCATCAGGTTGCCGATCGGGTGACCGGCCAGCGCACCGCTGCCGCCGAACCGGTGCTGAATGATCGTCGCCCACAGCCGCCCATAGGGACTGTCGGATGCCAACGCCGCCAACGCCATTCGCAGATCGCCGGGTGGCACCACGTCGAGTTCGCTGCGCAACCGGCCGGACGATCCGCCGTCGTCGGCGACGGTGACCACCGCCGTGACGTGCGGGGTGAGCCGCCGGGCAGCCGACAACGTGGCATAGAGCCCGTGGCCGCCACCCAGCGCGACGATGCGCGAACTCATTCGCGGCCCAGATC
>JBEVHG010000030.1:0-5985 GCA_040511335.1 Mycobacterium sp.
TGTGGTAGAGCGCCCATGCCAACGATGTCGCACTTGTCTCATGCCCGGCGGCCAGCATCGTCCGCAACTGCGCACGAAGCGCGTCATCGCCGAGGCCCTCACTACGCCGACCCGGCGATCAGTGTGCAACTCCGCGGCGGGCTACTGGCGTCCCCAGGTGGTGGGCGCGCACAAAGTGGTGCCAGGACCCGCCGCCAGCAGCGGGTAACTTGATTGCCTGTGCTGGTGAATCCCGACATCTTGCGTAGTTTTGCCGGTCAGGTGGACATTGCGTCGGATGCGGTTCACGAGGCCGATGTGGGCAGCAAGGTGAGCACCGCCGCCGAGGGCTCGATCGCTCGACGACGCAGTGGGCGGCGCGACTGGTTTGCGCGCACGTGACCGAGATTGCCGCCAAGATCGCCGAGAACGTCCGCAAGATGGCGTGGCGGTGACCCCGGCACTACTGGAAGCATCCGGAGAACCGCGCCGAACTCACCGACGGGCGGGCGCTGGAGCGCCTCCGCAACGAGCAGTTTGACCCCGAGTAACTACTCCGACAGCTGGAACTCCACCATCGCCGTCACGGTGTCCACCGCTTCACTCAGCGCCGCCAGTCGCGCGGCGACGGTAGGTGCGGCCAGCACCGCGTACCGGTCGGCCTGACCCAACGGAACCCGGGAAGCCAACGCGTACAACCACATTGCGGCGTCACCCGATGCGTCGGCACCGACCACGATGTCGCGCCCGTTCACCTGCGCACCGCGGGCGGCGGCGATCCGCTCGAACAGCGCGATCATCCGGTCCTCGACATCCCGGATCGCGTCCACATCGACGGTCTCGCCGGGCTCGTCGGGCCAGATCTCAATCGCCGCCTGGGGGTAGGGGTCGTCGGGGTGCCATTCCAGCACCCGGATCCGCTCACCCATCACACATCTGAGCCGGTATCGCCCGTCACCAAAATCGGCACACTCGGTGATGTGGGCGAGGGCGCCGACGTCACTGCGCGTGTCCCCGCCACCGACCTCGCGGCCCGCGGCGATCAGCACCACACCGAACGACGGGTCGTCGGCGGCCAGACACTGCTGCACCAGTGCCGAATACCTCGGTTCGAAGATCCGCAGCGGCAGTTCCTCGCCCGGCAGCATCGCCACCTCCAGCGGAAACATCGGTGTGATCGGCATGCCGCCCCTAGAGCTCCAGTTCGCCCACAAGCGCGTCGACCACGGAACGCAGGTCCCCGTCGTTGTCCTCGGCCACCCGGCGCTGTCGTTGGTAGGACGCTCCCGAGTGGTAGATGTCGGACACCCTGGCCAGCTCGTCGGCGCAGCACAGCGACTTCGCCACCGGCTCAAGCCGATTCAGCAGGTCATCGAGATCCTCGGTGACCAGCCGCTCGTTGCTGTCGGCGTCCAGGATGATTACCGCGTCGAGTCCGTAACGCGCGGCGCGCCACTTGTTTTCCTGGACATGCCACGGCGGCATGGTGGGCAGTTGTTCCCCGGCGTCGAGACGGCGGTCCAGGTCGACGATCAGGCAGTGGGTCAGCGCGACCAGGGCGCCGAGTTCGGCGATGTTGGAGACACCGTCGAAGATCCTCACCTCAACCGTGCCCAGATGCGGCGAAGGTCGGATGTCCCAACGGATTTCGTTCATGTGGTCGATGATGCCGGTCTTCTTCTGGTCGTGCACGAAGCCCTCGAACTCCGCCCAGGTCTGGAATTGGAACGGCAAGCCTGCCGTCGGCAGCTGCTGAAACATCATCGCGCGGTTGGATGCATAGCCGGTGTCCTCCCCGTCCCAGAACGGCGATGAAGCCGACAGCGCCAACAGGTGCGGATAGTGGTTGAGCAGCGACGAGATGATCGCCATCACCTTGTGCGCCGAAGAGATGCCGACGTGCACATGCACACCCCAGATCAGCATCTGGCGGCCCCACCACTGGGTGCGCTTGATGAGCTCGGCATAGCGCGGCGCGTCGGTCAGCTTCTGCGCCGACCACTTGGCGAACGGGTGTGTCCCGGCGCAGAACAGCTCCATACCGCGGTCCCGCACGATCTTGCGCGCGGTGGACAGCGTCGAGGCCAGGTCCTCCATCGCCTGGCCAGTGGTGTCGCAGATGCCGGTGACGATCTCGACGGTGTTGCGTAGCAATTCCTTGTGCACATGCGGGTTTTCGCCGATCTCGGCGATCACCGCCGCGGCCTCGTTGCTCAGGTCGCGGGTGTCGGCGTCGACCAGCGCGAACTCCCACTCGACGCCTACGGTCGGCCGGGGTGAGCCGGCGAAGTCGATCCGGCTGCTAACCGGTACCGATAACACCGCACGCCACCCGAGCGCCGGCGTCGCCGGTGGCCATCGTCGTCTGGTCGGGACCGGGGGTGCCATCCACCTGCTGGTAGCGCTCCGGCGGGATGTTGGCGAAGTTGTCCGCATTCTGGTGGATGATGATCGCCGTCTTGGCGCCGGCGAGCAGATCCTCGGCGGCGAACGCGTCGGTCGTCGTCACCAGCGTCGCCGAACCGTCGCCGCGTACCTGCAGCGAGCTCAGGTCACCGCTGGCGGGGTGCGCGGTGTGCCCGGCGACCTGGAAATGCCCGCCCGCGGAATTGAAGTCGCCGGGCGCGCCTCCGGTCGGCGCCACCGAATTGGCCTCGCACTTGCCCACCGAGTGGACGTGCAGTCCGTGGAATCCCGGCGCCAGCTCACCGGGCCCGGTGGTCTGCACGGTGACGGTGGCGTAGCCGTTGGCGAATTCGAAATCAGCAGTGGCCACCGCGGTGCCGTCGGCCGTTCTGAGTTGGGCCGTGAGCTTCTCGCCGCTGGCGGCCTCGCCACCACCGTGCCCACGCTCGTCCTCGCCGGGCGGTGCCGCCGGCGACGGCGAGCCGGTCCAGATCGACGGTGTGGTGCCGGGCGTGGTGGCCACCGGCTCGTTGGGGCTACACGCGCTCAATGCGAGGACGGGAACGGCGAACATGGCGGCGACGGTGACGGGCTTGAGCATGCGCAAAAGCCTATCCCGTGACCGCCACAATCACGCCCGGTGGTTGCTCGGCCAGCGGCGGCACCCGCGGTTCGACCGGCGCCTCGAGCAGCCTGCCCACTTCATCGGCGGCTTCACGCTCACCCGGGGCGTCGCTGAAGTACACCGTGGTGGCCGTGACGCCCTCGAGGGTGAGGTCGCCGATTTCGGTGACGTTCCAGCCGGCGTCCCGCAGGCGATTTGCGGTGCCTTCGGCCAAACCTTCGCTCTCCGAGATGTTGTACACCCGCACGTCGGCCTTGGCCGGTTCAGCGGGCGGCGGTGCCTCAGACGTCGCGGACGTGGTGGTGTTGCTGGTGACCATCGCCGACTCGTCGTCGGAGCCCCCGCCGGACCCCATCGCCTGGAACCCGACCAACAGGAACACCACGCCCAGGAAGAGCAGCACCATGACCATGGCGCGCAGGGGCAGCCCGGAGGAGTCGGGAAGACGCTCGTTCATCGAGCCCACTGTAACGAGCGAGGCCCCAGGCCGAGAAACCTCAAGTGACGTCGAAGCCCAGGCGGCGCGCCGCCCGCGCCTTCTGACGGCTGGCCCGCAGCCGACGCAACCGCTTGACCAGCATCGGGTCCGCGGCCAGCGCCTCCGGCCGGTCGACAAGCGCGTTCAGCACCTGGTAGTAGCGGGTCGCCGACATGGAGAACAGTTCCCTGATCGCATCTTCCTTGGCGCCGGCGTACTTCCACCACTGCCGCTCGAACGCCAAGATGTCGTGCTCGCGCCGTGTCAGCCCATCGGTGAGATCAGAGTCGTCCCCGGATCGCTCAGTCCGCGCCATGGCGCCGTCCATATTGCTCCTGGACCCTTCCGACACTCTAAAAATGACATGCCTGTGTTTCGGCGAACATTCAACCACGGGTTTAGGGGCGCGGGCGTGAGCGTTACCCGCGAGTCGGCTGATTTAAGCTTGCCGACCATGGCCGTCGTACCCATCCGCATCGTGGGAGATCCCGTCTTGCACAACGCGACCAGTCCGGTGCGCGTCGGCGACGACGGTTCGCTGCCCGACGAAATCGCCGAGTTGATCGCGAATCTCTACGAGACGATGGACGCCGCGAACGGGGTCGGCCTGGCCGCCAACCAGATCGGTGTTTCCAAGCGGGTGTTCGTCTACGACTGCGCCGACGAGCGGGGCAGGACCACCCGCCACCGCGGCGTCGTCGTCAATCCGGTGCTGGAGACTTCCGAGGTTCCCGAGACCATGCCCGACCCGGACGACGACGACGAAGGCTGCCTGTCGGTGCCCGGTGAGTCCTTTCCGACCGGCCGGGCGGACTGGGCCCGGGTGACCGGTCTGGACGCCGACGGGTCCCCCATCACCCTGGAGGGCACCGGGCTGTTCGCCCGAATGTTGCAGCACGAGACCGGTCATCTGGACGGCGTGCTGTACCTGGACCGCCTGATCGGCCGCCACGCCCGCGCCGCCAAGCGCGCCGTGAAGTCCCACGGCTGGGGTGTGCCGGGCCTGACCTGGATGCCCGGTGAGGACCCCGATCCGTTCGGCCACTGATGCGGTTGCCTCCGGCCGGAACGCGCGTGATGATCCGCTACCGCCTGCCGGCCGGATCGGTGCCGCCGCTGACCGACGTGATCGGCCACCTGGTGGCGGTCGAGCCGGAGGTCCGGGTGCGGACGAAGACCGGTGCGGTGGTTGAGATCTCGCCCGACGACGTGGTGGCGGTGAAGGCGCTGACCGACGCACCGGTGCGGACATCGCAGATCCGGGCGGTTGAGCACGCCGCCGCGATGGCCTGGCCGGGCATCGAGCAGGAGTGGCTGAACGGCTGGTTGCTGCGGGCCGCCGGTGGCTACACACACCGCGCCAATTCGGCTGTGCCGCTTGGTGTCGAGGCCAACATCGATGCGGTGCCCGCGATCGTGGACTGGTACACCCGGCGTGGCCTGACGCCGTGGCTGGCGGTGCCGGAGCGCATGTTGCGGCTAACCGACGATGTGCCCGCGCATCTCGAAACCGTGGTGATGGTCCGCGATCTGCCCACGGATGAGCCCGACGCGACGGTGAGGTTGTTGCCGCGGCCCGACGAGCGGTGGCTGCGGCGCTATGAGCGCGATGTTCCCGTCGATGTGCTGACCGCCGTCAGCGACGGAGAGGTGGTGTTCGGCCGTATCGGTGACGCCGGCGTCGGGCGCGCTGCGGTGACGACCGGACCCGACGGAGCGCGGTGGGTGGGCCTGTCGGCGGTGCGGGTGGCCGAGGGCCAACGACGCCGTGGCCATGCGCGGGCGCTCTGCTCGGCGCTGCTGGCCTGGGGTGCCGACCGCGGCGCGACCCGTGGCTACACACAGGTTCTGGTCGACAATGCCGCCGCGATCACGCTCTATGAGTCGATGGGTTTTGCCGCTCAGCACCGGGAGCGCTACCTCGACGCTCGTAGGCTGTAGCGCATGCGGCTGGCCACCTGGAACGTGAACTCCATCCGCGCACGTCTCGACCGTGTCACGGACTGGTTGGAGCGCGCCGACGTCGACGTACTGGCCATGCAGGAAACCAAGTGTGCCGACGACCAGTTCCCCACCATGCCGTTCGTTGCGATCGGTTATGACGTCGTGCACTGCGGGTTCAACCAGTGGAACGGCGTGGCGATCGCGTCGCGGATCGGCCTCGACGACGTCGAGGTCGGCTTCGACGGACAGCCCACCTGGAGCGACAGGCCCGAGGTCGAGGCGGCGGCGGAGGCACGCGCGCTGGCGGCAACCTGCGGCGGGGTGCGGGTGTGGAGCCTGTATGTGCCCAACGGCCGCACCGTGGATTCCCCGCATTACCGGTACAAGCTGGAATGGCTTGCCGCGCTGAGGGATACCGCACAGAAGTGGCTGACCGACGATCCGGGCGCGCAGATCGCCCTCGTCGGCGACTGGAACATCGCCCCCACCGACGACGACGTGTGGAGCGTCGAGTTCTTTCGCGGCAGTACCCACGTCACCGAGCCGGAACGCA
>JBEVHG010000031.1:0-13105 GCA_040511335.1 Mycobacterium sp.
CTACGCCAAGGTCGGCGCGTGGGCGGTGACGGCGTAGTGGATCCGCAGGCCCTCAAGCGGCGCCTTGTCCACGGCGTGCAGCGGCGCATTGTCAACCCGATCGGCCGGCGATTGCCGATCACCATGCTAGAGACCACGGGGCGGAAAAGTGGACTGGCCAGGCGCACCGCGGTCGGCGGGCGGGTGATCGACAAGTCGTTCTGGATGGTGTCCGAACACGGCATGCACTCTGGTGGCCCGGCTGCGCCAGCTGCGCGGGCTCAACAGCGCCGCGGTCCGCATGATGGGCGGCGAAGCTGACCATCCGTGTCGACCTCGACTGAGATGTCGGTGAGCGGCGCTACCGTCACTGCATGGCCTATGACGAAGACCTGGCCAACCGCATCCGTGAATTCCTCGGGCCCGAACGCGGCATGGAAGAGAAGCGAATGTTCGGTGGGCTGGCCTTTCTGATCAACGGCAACATGTCGGTTGCTGCCAGCGGCAAGGGCGGGCTGATGGTCCGCGTCCCACCGGCGGAGACCGAGAGGCTGCTTGAGCGCGACCACGTCGAGCCGATGGTGATGGCGGGCCGCGAGACCCGGGGCTGGCTGCGCGTCTCCGCCGACGGCGTGAAAACCAAACGCCAACTGCAGGCCTGGGTCAGCCGGGGCGTCGACTACGCCAAGAGCCTGCCGGCGAAGTAATGATCCGGATCGGCACGTCGGGCTGGTCCTACGACCACTGGACCGGTGTCCTCTATCCACCCGGAACGCCGACTTCGGCGCGGCTGGCCCGCTACGTCGAGGAGTTCGACACCGTCGAGCTCAACGCCAGCTTCTACCGCTGGCCGAAGGATGCGACGTTCGCCGGCTGGCGGGAGCGACTGCCCGACGGCTTCACGATGTCGGTCAAGGCGCACCGCGGGCTGACGCATTTCCGGCGGCTCAAGTCACCCGAGCCATGGATCGAGCGTTTCGAGCAGTGCTGGACGGCGCTCGGCGAGCGACGCGAAGCGCTGCTGGTCCAGCTGCATCCCGACCAGCAGCGCGACGACACCAGGCTCGAGTACTTCCTCTCGCGGGTACCTCAGTGGATTCCGGTGGCGATGGAACTTCGGCATCCCTCCTGGGACGATCCCCAGGTCTACGCCGACCTCGAACGCCATAGCGCCGCCTACGTGGTGATGAGCGGCGCCGGGCTGCGCTGCATACCGCGGGCGACGAGCGGCCTGGTCTACGTCCGCATGCACGGCCCCGACCAGAACTCGCTGTACGCCGGGTCCTACCCCGACGACGACCTACAACGGTGGGCCGACCGCGTCCTCGAGTGGCACGGCCAGGGCAGACACGTCGACGTGTATTTCAACAACGACCTCGGCGGCCATGCCGTCCACAATGCCCGAACGCTCAAGGAGCTGGTCGCCCGCGAGTACGCTGACTAGTCATGACAACGTCGTCTACATTCATCATCGTCGGCGGCGGCCTGGCCGGGGCTAAGGCCGCTGAAGCATTGCGTGACAACGACTTTGACGGTCACATCGTGCTGTTTGCCGCGGAGGAACACCTGCCTTACGAGCGGCCACCGCTATCCAAAGAGTACCTGGCCGGCAAGAAAACGCTCGATGACTTCACCGTCGACGCGTCAGCCTGGTACCGCGACCACCATGTCGAGTTGCAGCTGGGCACCGAGGTGGCATCGATCGACCCGGGCACCCACACCGTGTCCCTGCCCGACGGTAGCACCGTGGGTTACGACAAGCTGCTACTTGCCACCGGATCGGACCCGCGCCGGCCACCCATTCCCGGAGCCGACGCCAACGGTGTGCACTACCTGCGGACCATCGACGACGCCGCCGCGCTGAATTCGGTGCTGGCAGAGGGATCCTCGATGGCGATCGTCGGCGCCGGATGGATCGGCCTGGAGGTCGCCGCGGGTGCCAGAGAGCGCGGCGTCAACGTGACGGTCGTGGAGATCGCCGAGTTGCCGCTGCTGACCGCGCTCGGCCGGGAGGTCGCGGAGGTGTTCGCCGCGCTGCACCGCGACCACGGCGTCGACCTGCGGCTGGGTGCCACGGTCGACGAGATCACGACGTCGGCCGGCAAAGCGACCGGGCTCAAGCTCGGCGACGGCTCAACCATCAGCGCCGACGCGGTCCTCGTGGCGGTCGGTGCGGCACCCAACACCGGGCTTGCCGAACGTGCCGGGCTGGCGATGGGCGATGGCGGTGTGCTGGTCGACTCGTCACTGCGCACCAGCGACCCGGACATCTTCGCCGTCGGGGACATCGCCGCAGCCGAACATCCGCTGTTCGGTGTGCGCATCCGCACCGAACATTGGGCCAACGCGCTCAAGCAGCCGGCCGTCGCGGCGGCCGGGATGCTCGGCAAGCCCGCCCAATACGCCGAACTGCCGTACTTCTTCACCGATCAGTACGACCTCGGAATGGAATACGCCGGGCACGCACCAGAATACGAGCGGGTGGTGTTCCGCGGCGACGTCGACGGACGCGAGTTCGTGGCGTTCTGGTTGGACGCCGACAATCGGGTGCTGGCGGGGATGAACGTCAACATCTGGGACGTGCTCGACGACGTCAAGTCGCTCATCGCATCCCGTGCCCCGGTCGACCCGGACCAGTTGGCCGACCCGCAACAGGCGTTGGGCTCCCTGAACTAGACCTACGCTCCAAGGAGGCGCCGCTTGGCCGCGGCCTCAGTGCAGCGTCGCGGTCCCGTCCTCGTGCACCTGCACCTTCGCCCCGGCAATATCCTCTCGCACGGTGGCCTCGGCTTGCGTCGGGTCGGCGACAACCGCGAGAGTTCGGGAATCGTCAGGGGTCCGGACGGCGAGGAAGGCCTTGTCGGCGGTTCCGCCCCGGTTGAACGGTGTGGTCCACGACTCGACGGTGCCGACGCCCGACCACTCGACGACCGCGGTGCGAGTCGGTTCGCGGTCGACGACGGATTGGACGTCTTCCCAACGGAATTCATGTGCCGGCGGCTCGGTGCCGTACACCCCGAAGCTGTGCTTGGTGAGCCAGCCGCCGTTGGCGGTGACGAGACCACGCGCGCCGGGATTGGCGACCATCCTCTCGGCCATGGTGGCGATGGCGTGCGTGACGTAGTTGTTCCACGGGCCGCCAGCGAACGTCAGCCCACCGGTAACGGTCAACGGTCGGTCCGCATCGCCGGCGGGCAGCCCCAGTTCGGCGGCGGCCACCTGCACCGCGGACGGGAAGCACGAGTAGAGGTCGATCAACCCGACGTCATCGATGCCGGTCTCGGCAAGTTCCAGCGCCCGCCTGCCGGCGATCCTGATCGCCGGCGACCGGTAGAACTCCGCCCGTTCGCCGATCGCGTCGGTGTCATGCGCATCGGTCCCGGCATACGGGAAAACCCAGTGCTCCGAAGGGATCTGAAGGTAGCCGGCCTTCTCCGCGGACATGAGGATCAGCGCGGCGCCCTGGTCGACCATGTTGTTGGAGTTCATCAACTTGGTGTAGGGCCAGCTGATCATCCGGTTGCCGGGGCCGGGCCTCCAGATCGCCTCAGCGGACAACGGGCTACGGCTCCAGGCGTGCGGGTTCGCCGCCGCGACCGCGCTGAACTGCGACCACAATTCGCCGATGCGGCGTCGGTGCTCGTCCGACGACTCCCCCGCCGCGATCCGGACCGCCTGCTCGAACATCGGATAGACATAGGCGGGCCGGTCGAGCTTGATCCGGATCTCGGCGGGCCCGGCCATCGGCACCCCATCGTCGGCACCCTCGGCCAGCG
Organism: Mycobacterium sp.; assembly: GCA_040511335.1. Classification (GTDB taxonomy): domain Bacteria; phylum Actinomycetota; class Actinomycetes; order Mycobacteriales; family Mycobacteriaceae; genus Mycobacterium. The sequence goes on from JBEVHG010000031.1 coordinate 3,756, forward strand.
GCACCGACTCATCCTGGCGGGTCCATTCGGGTTTGGCGCCGCGCGCACGCAATCGGGTTCGCGTACGCCAGGTTTCGGCCCCGGCGATCATCACGACGCCGGCGCGTCCGGCCCGGATATCCAGGCAGGCCTGGTTGACCAGCGTCTGCGGCACGTTCCCGCCGACGCCGGTGTAGCGGGTGGCCGCGTTCTTGGCCCGGATGCGCTGGGCGAGCAGCAGGCCGGGATCGCGGTAGCGCCACGACAGCATGCTGACGACCCGGACGGAGTCGACGGCTTCCAGGACCCGCGGATCGGCGCCGGCGCGCGCCGCCGCCACCATCAGGTCGATCGGTTCCACCCCGGGATGGTCGTCGTGTTGGTTGACCTGGCCGTAGCCGACCAGCACCGGGGTGCGGGGATCGATTGGCATTTAGAGGACTTTCCTCTCCCGCGAGCGTCCATGTTTGTACGTCCATAAGCGGCGTGTCGTCGTACAAACACGCGCGCTCGCGGCGGTTGGTTAAGGGGGTGGGGTGAACAGCACGCCCTCGGCGATCAGCCGGTCGATTTCCTCGGTGCCCAGCGCCAGAACCTTGTGGCAGATTTCGCGGGTGTGCTCGCCGGGCGTCGGTGCGGGCCGCAGCTCGGCGGGCGGGATGTGACGATACGGTGCGGGGCCGGTCTCGCTGGGCATCGCAACGTCGAAGAGCGGATGCACCATGTCGGTGAACAACTTACGGTGTGCGACTTGCGGATCGGCGAGCACGTCGACGGCCCGATTCATCGGGGCGGCCGGGACGCCGGCGTCTTGCAGGCGCTTAGCAACCTGGGCCCCGTCCAGCCCGCGCGTCCAGCCGGAAACCGCGTCATCGAACTCGTCGCGGGTCAGTCCGGGACGGCCGATCGTGGCCGCGACGGTCTGCAGGTCTTCCTCGCAGCGCACCGAAATGACACACCATTCGTCATCGCCCGCGCATGGGTACACACCATGTTTGGCGTGATCAGCGGTCACCGGCAGCCCGGCCACTCGGGCCGCTTCGGCGACGTAGGCGGTGGCAAGTTGATTCACTGCGGCCTCGGCCTGCGAGATGTGCACGTGCGCAGCGTCTCCCGTCCGGTCACGGCGGATCAGTGCGGCTAGTGTGGCGATCGCCGTGATCCGGGCGACGACATGGTCGGGGAAGATGGTCGTGGCATCGTAGAAGCCGTCGCCGTCATCGGAGGTCCACAACCGGGTGATGCCGGTGGTGGCGCGAACCAGCGGCCCGTAACCCATCCGGACGCTCCACGGGCCGGTGGCCCCGAAGGCGCTGCTCTCCGCGAGGACGATACCCGGATTCAGAGCACGCAGCGTGTCGTATGAAAAGCCCAGCGATGCAAGCGTTCCCGGCTTGAAATTGGCGAACACCGCGTCCGCGCCGGCGACCAGGCGGCCGAAGATGTCAGCACCCGAGTGCTGACGCAGATCCAGTCCAAGGCCGTATTCATTGCGGTGCGTCAACGCCCACGATCTGCTCATCGGCTGGCCCGGCGGCGTCTGGCGCAGTCCGTCCGGATAGGTTGCGCTTTCGACCTTGATGACCTCCGCGCCGAGGTCGGCGAACAGCCGCCCCAGTTCCCCGCCCGCGACGATCACACCGAGATCGAGTATTCGCAAGCCGTCCAACGGTCGGTGTGCGAACTCGGGTTCGATTGTCGGCGCGGATCCGGTTGTCACCCAGGTGGGTTCGGCACTGCCTGCGGACGGGGCCGGCCGCACGAAGCCGGCGTGCTCCCCGTTGATCACAAATGGCCCGACCGGAAGGGCCACCTCGGCGCCGGGTGCAATAGCCGTGTCAACCAACGCGCCCACCGCGCGGAAGTGATCGGACGTCAACGCCTCTGCCGGGCTGAGCACTGCCGCGATCGGCACTCCGCGCGCCTGACCCTGCGCCACCAGATCGGCCATCGTCTCCGGCGCGAACAGCTCCCCGATGAGGCCGTTGATCTCGCGTGATGCGGCGTACCGGGCGGCGATGGTGTCGAACTTCGCGTCTTGAAACTGCTCCGGTTCGCCCAGCCACGAACGCATCCCGCGCCACTGACGCGGTGACAACAGGCAGATCCGCACGTGCCCGTCCCTGCACGGGAATATCGGGTAGATGTGCTGGTTGCGGGGGCGGCCACGCCACAGTTCGGTGGAACGCTTCTGCCCTACGGCGGCCTGTCCCTCCGACCCGAACGGCGGATCCAGCGACTGCAGCACCGCTTCGAACCGGGAGAAATCGATGTAATCGCCTCTGCCGCAACGTAACCGGTGGTAGTAAGCGACGAGCGCCGCCCATGCCGCCTGGACCGCGGCGGTGGCCGACGCGATGCCGTCAGGCGGCAGCACCGGTGTACCGGAGGTCGGTCCCGACCGCGACAACGCGGTCGACATCGCGTAGAAGACCGGGTCGGTGGCCCGCCAGGACGCGTAGGGGCCGTCGGCGCCGAAATCGGTGACCGACAAAACGACCAGGTGGGAGAACCGCTCCGCGAGTTCGGCACACGACGTGCCGAACGCGGCGGCCCGGCCGGGATTGCCGCTGTCCACCACGATGTCGGCGGTCGCGGCCAGGTCGAGAAACCGCTCGCGGTCCGCGTCGATGGCGGGATCAAGCACGGCGCTGCGCTTGTTGGCGTTGCGCAATGCGAACGGAATGCCGGCGCCCGCCACGGCGGGCAGCTCACCGCGCGCCGGGCTGCCACCGGGTGGCTCGATCTTCAGGACATCGGCACCCAGATCGGCGAACAGCCGGGTCACCCCGTCGCCGTCGGCGCCGGCGAGATCCAGCACCCGCAGGGGCGCGAGCATGGTTTCGCCTCCGTTCACGCTGCCCCCGTCGCCAACAGCCGTTCTACCCAATCCAATTGGGCATCGGTTCCGGTCACCACATACAGCAGGTCGACAAACGCGTCGGGATATCCGTTGGCGACCAGCAGGCGCACCGCTTCGGCGACCTGCTCGATCCGGGCGCCTTCGGCGACATTGATCCGGACGTGGGTGGCGATGTCCGACGGGTCGCGTCCGGCGGCGCGGGCCGCGGCGTCGATGGCCTGTCGCTGCCGGTTCAGTGTGTCGATACGCACGCGGCCCGGCACCCGCACGGCCGCCAGCCAACCGTCGGCGCGCTCACCGATCCGCTTCAGCCCGGCGGGGGCGAAGGCGCCCAGATAGATTGGCGGACGCGGTCGCTGGACCGGCTTCAGGCCGACCCAGGATTCCGGGATAGACCAGCTTGCGCCCTGGTGCGCCACCGGATCCGTCGTCCACAACGCCTCGAGGGCGTCGAGCAGCTCGTCGAGCTGTGCGCCGCGCCGGGTGAACGGGGCCCCGGCGGCCTGGTATTCGTCCGGCGACCAACCGATGCCGAACCCGGGTAGCAGCCGGCCACGGCTGATCACGTCGATACTCGTCAACTGCCTGGCCAGTTGGACCGGTGGATACCAGGGTGCGACGAAAACGCTGCTGCCCAGCCGCGCCGTGGTGGTAACCGTCGCGGCGACGGCGAGCGAGGTGAACGGATCCAGGCAGGTGCGGAACTGCACCGGGATGCCACCGGTGCCGTCATAGTCCACCGTCGGGTGCACCGGTGCCAGCAGCCGATCCCCCACCCAGAGGCTATCGGCTCCGAGTTGTTCGGCGGTCGAGGCGAACCGGGCCAGGTCCTGGTTGTCCTGTGAGTGGGCCGACTCGCCGAACTGCGGCACCGCGAATCCCAGCACGACCGTCAGCGTAGTGCGCGGCGCCGTGTCGTTCGCCGCGCATTCGGGTAGTGAAACCTCACCCGTTGTTCACCCGGCACGACAAGTATGGTTTCCATGAGCGCAGAGATAATTTCGCCGACGGCTCCCCCGCTGTCCGATGACGAACTCGACCTGATCAACGCCTACTGGCGCGCCGCGAATTACCTGTCGGTCGGCCAGATCTACCTGCTGGACAACCCGCTGCTGCGCGAGAAACTGGCCGCCGAACACGTCAAACCCCGACTGCTCGGTCACTGGGGCACCACGCCGGGCCTCAACCTGATCTATGCGCATCTGAATCGGATCATCCGCCACCGCGACGCCGATGTCATTTACATCACCGGGCCCGGTCACGGCGGCCCGGGGCTGGTGGCCAACGCCTACCTCGAAGGCACCTACAGCGAGGTGTACACCGGTATCGCCGAGGATACCGAAGGGATGCGAAAGCTGTTCCGTCAGTTCTCATTTCCCGGCGGTGTCCCCAGCCACGTCGCGTCGGAGACGCCCGGGTCGATCCACGAGGGCGGTGAGCTGGGCTATGCCCTGGTGCACGCCTACGGCGCGGCTTTCGACAATCCGGACCTGGTGGTGGCATGCGTGATCGGCGACGGCGAGGCCGAGACCGGTCCGCTGGCTGCCAGCTGGCATTCCAACAAATTCCTCAACCCCGTCACCGACGGCGCGGTGCTGCCGATCCTGCATCTGAACGGCTACAAGATCGCCAACCCGACGGTGCTGGCGCGCATCCCGCAGGAAGAGCTCGAATCTCTGCTCTACGGCTACGGCTACCGTCCGATCACCGTCGCCGGTGACGACCCGGCCAACGTGCACCAGCAGCTGGCCACCGCCTTCGACGAGGCCTTCGACCAGATCGCGGCCATCCAAAGGGCCGCACGGCTGGACGGCGAGACCGGCCGCCCGCTGTGGCCGATGATCGTGCTGCGCACCCCGAAGGGCTGGACCGGACCCAGGGAGGTCGACGGCAACCGCGTCGAAGGCAGTTGGCGATCGCATCAGGTTCCGCTGTCCGAGACCCACACCAACCCCGAACACCGAGCGCAGCTCGAGGCATGGCTGCGCAGTTATCGGCCCGAGGAACTTTTCGACGACGACGGCGCGTTGCGGCCGGAGCTGCGCGCGCTGGCGCCCACCGGGCAGCGCCGGATGAGCGCCAATCCGCACGCGAATGGCGGGCTGCTGCTGCGGGACCTGGACCTGCCGGCGTTTCCGGACTACGCCGTCGCCGTGGACAAACCCGCGACGCAGACCGCCGAGGCCACTAAGGTGCTGGGCACCTTCCTGCGTGACGTGATCGTCCGCAACCCGGACCGATTCCGATTGATGGGCCCCGACGAGACCGCGTCCAACCGGCTGTCGGCCGCGTTCGAGGCAACCGATAAGACGTGGCTGGCCGCAATCGAGCCCGACGACGACCATCTCGGGCCGGACGGCCGCGTGATGGAGGTGCTCTCGGAGCACCTGTGTCAGGGGTGGCTCGAGGGCTACTTACTGACCGGCCGGCACGGCTTGTTCAACTGCTACGAGGCGTTCGTGCACATCGTCGATTCGATGGTCAACCAGCACGCGAAATGGCTGTCCAGCAGCCGCGAGTTGCCCTGGCGGAGACCGATCGCCTCGCTGAACTACCTGCTGACCTCCCACTGCTGGCGGCAGGACCACAATGGCGCGTCGCATCAGGACCCCGGCTTCATCGACCACGTCGCCAACAAACGGCCCGAGGTGGTGCGGGTGTACCTGCCGCCGGACGCGAACACGCTGCTGTCGGTGGCCGATCACTGCCTGCGCAGCCGCCATTACGTCAACGTCGTCGTCGCCGGCAAACAACCCGCGCTGACGTACCTGAATATGGAGGAAGCGATCCTGCACTGCACCCGGGGACTCGGCATCTGGGAGTGGGCCAGCAACACGACCGGCGAGCCCGATGTCGTGCTGGCCTGCGCCGGTGATATCCCGACCCTGGAGACGCTCGCCGCCGCCGACATCCTGCGCCGCGAGGTCCCGGACCTTGCGGTGCGCGTGATCAACGTCGTCGACATCATGCGGCTGCTGCCGGAGTCCGAACACCCGCACGGGCTGTCGGACCACGAGTTCGACGCGCTGTTCACCACCGACAAGCCGGTGGTCTTCGCCTACCATGGGTATCCCTGGCTCATCCACCGGCTCACCTACCGGCGCACCAACCACCCACAACTGCACGTGCGCGGGTTCAAGGAGCGCGGCACCACCACCACGCCGTTCGACATGGTGATGCTCAACGACCTGGACCGGTTCCATCTGGTGATCGATGTCATCGACCGCGTCGAGGGATTGGCCGGTAAGGCCGCGGTACTGCGCCAGCAAATGCTCGATGCCCGGCTGTCCGCTCGCCGCTACACCCGCGAGCATGGCGAAGACGACCCCGAGATCTCCAACTGGTCCTGGGATCCCAAGCTCAAGTCGAGCAAAAAGGGGTGATGGCCGTCACCCGTATACTTGGAGCAAATGTCTGACCAAGTCGCGGGAGTTATCCCCGGGTCCTGCCCGCCGGCGCCCCCGTACCAACACCCGCTCGTCGCTCAGCTCTCCGCGCTGCATCACTTCCGCACATACGTCGACATCGGCGTGGTCGTGGTGGTGCTGGCGATGACCAACCTCATCGCGCATTTCACGACGCCGTGGGCCAGCATCGCCACCGTTCCGGCGGCCGCCGTCGGCCTGCTGATCCTGGTGCGCTCGCGCGGCCTCGGCTGGGCGGAGCTCGGTCTGGGTCGTGAACACTGGAAGTCGGGTGCTGGCTACGCGGTGGCCGCGGTCGCGCTCGTCCTGTCCGTGATCGCAATCGGGGCGCTGCTGCCCTTGACCCGGCCGATGTTCATGAACAACAACTACGCGACGATCTCGGGCGCGCTGATCGCGTCGATGATCATCATTCCGCTGCAGACGGTGATTCCCGAAGAGCTGGCCTTCCGTGGAGTGCTGCACGGCGCGCTGGACCGGGCGTGGGGCTTCCGCGGCGTCGCCGCCGCGGGATCGCTGCTGTTCGGCCTGTGGCATATCGCCACGTCTACGGGGTTGACCAGCAGCAATGTCGGGTTCACCCGGATTTTTGGGGGCGGGATCCTGGGAACCGTCGCCGGGGTGGTGCTGGCGGTGGTGGCCACCGGCGTCGCCGGTTTTGTCTTCACCTGGCTGCGCCGACGCAGCGGCAGCCTGCTCGCCCCGATCGCACTGCACTGGTCGCTGAACGGGATGGGCGCGCTGGCGGCCGCCCTGGTGTGGCACTTGTCGACCTGACTGCCGAACGGCTCAGCGAGATGTAGCCTTGCGCCTCCGCGCGCGCGTATTGTCTGCGCGCCTCCGCGCGCGGAAATCCCGGTTCTTCAGCTTGTTGCCGCATGCGGCCATCTCGCACCAGGTGCCGCCGTGGTTGCGGGACCGGTCGTAGAACACCCACCGGCACTCGTCATTTCCGCAGGCCTTGAGCCGCGCCCAGCTGCCGTCGCGCTGTGCGTCGCGGATGATCAGCAAAAGCTCGCCCAGCCGCTCGGGCACCGAGCCGCCCGCCGTCGCCAACTGCACCACGCCGTCGTCGTCGAGTTCGGCCATGGCACGCCCACCGGCAGCCACGTCGCGCAGCGGTCCGAGCGCGGACGGGCCCGGCCGCGGACCGCCTGCGTTTCGGACGAGCAGCGCGCGAAGGGCTTCCCGCACACCGCGGACCAGTTGAAGGTCGGCTGGCGTCAGTTCGGCGTCGGGCCCCAACAGGTGATTCGCCACCAGCCACGGACGCGCGTCGGCGGGATCGGCGAGCCGGTCCGGTCCCGTCGGCAGTTCGACGGTGTTGACCAGCGCCTGAACCCGAATGAGCGGCTCCGGCGCCGGCTTGGGCTCGGTGTCTCCGGCCCATTCCACAGGCGCCGATGTCATGTGGCCACTATATCCCGACATGACCTGCATAACAACTTGACTGGTCATGCATGACCACTGTAACGTGGTTGGTGGTCACAAATTGATAGCTGATTGAGCGGAAAGAGGTAGCACCATGCCCAACAACAAAATGTCCCCGGAGATTCTTTCGACTGCCCACAGCGCGATCCGCCGTGACGCCAGCCCGCAGGTTTCGTTGGCAGCGCGTGTGGTGGCGCGCCTGCGGGCCGACCGGTTCGACCGGATGCTTGCGGTGGGTGTGCCGGCTCCCGCCGGCACCGCGCTCGCCGCCCATGAAGTGCGGCTGAAGTCGCCCTCAGAGCGGGAGGCCATTACCCGGTCGCTGCGGCAGGCCGTCCATGATGCCCACAATGGCGGCACGCCGCTGTGCTCGCGGGTACCGGTGCACCAGGCCAACGTCGCCGCGGCCGAGGATGTGATCGACGCGATAACACTGCGGCTGCATTCGCCGCACCCGGTGAGCCCGCGCGGCATGGCGCGCCTGCGGCACATACTGTCCGACGGATCCGGTCCGCTGTACCTGTACGGCCAGGGCGACCTCGTTGGCCGGTTGGGCGCAGCACTCGCGGCACTCTGATCGCGGACTACACCAAAAGCACTGCGGCCCCGGCGATACGGCCGGCGCTCAGATCACTCAACGCCTGGTCGGCCCGTCCGAGTGGATACTCCGGTGTCGTCACCTCGATGCGGTGGCGGCCGGCGAAGGCGAGGAACTCGCGGGCATCGGCACGGGTATTGGACGCCACCGACCGCACCTGGCGCTCCTGGAACAAGTGACGCTGATAGTTCAGCGTCGGAATGTCACTGAGATGGATGCCGGCGATCGCCAGCGTGCCACCGCGGTCCAGCGCCTCCAGTGCGGTCAGCACCAGATCGCCGACAGGCGCGAACAGAATCGCGGCGTCGAGGTCCACCGGCGGCCGGTCGGTGGCGCGCTGCGCCGATGCCGCGCCAAGTGCCAGCGCCAGCTCGCGGGCCTGCGCGCCACGCGTCATCACATGGACCTCGGCACCCTGCGCCAGCGCGACTTGCGCGGTGATGTGGGCACTGCCGCCGAATCCGTAGATGCCCAGGCGTCCACCGGCAGGCAGGTCGGCCCGCATCAGTGACCGGTAGCCGATGATGCCGGCGCACAGCAGCGGCGCCAGTTCGCTGTCCGAGTAGCCCGACGGCAGCCGATGCGCGAAAGCAGCCGGGACCGTGGCGAATTCGGCGTAGCCGCCGTCGGCGTCCCAACCGGTGTAACGCGAGCTCGGGCAGAGATTCTCCTGGCCCCGCACACAGAACTTGCACTGCCCGCAGGTGTGCCGCAGCCAGGCAATGCCGACGCGGTCGCCGACCTCGAAACCGCCGTCGGTGTCCGGGCCCGTCGCAACGACCTCGCCGACGACTTCATGCCCGGGGATGACGCCTGGCCGATGCACCGGCAGGTCGCCCTCGGTGACGTGCAGATCGGTGCGGCACACACCACAGGCACGCACGGCGACGAGGAGTTCACCCGGTCCTGGTTGCGGCACGTCGACGGTGACACGGTCCAGCGGATGGGTGGTCATCGGGCCCGGCCGTCGGACCCGCCACGCGCTCATGGTCGGGGCGCCCATCCCCCTATGGTGCTCGCCCGTCGAGAGTTATGCGCCCGCTACGCCTTCCGC
>JBEVHG010000032.1:0-15318 GCA_040511335.1 Mycobacterium sp.
GCACCTCCGACCTCACCCTGACCGCCGAGGACCTGGCCGCCGCCTACAAGCAGCTGCTCGCGGTGGAACGCGGCTGGCGCGACTGCAAAACCAGCCTCGGGCTGCGCCCGGTCTACCACCACCGCGAGGACCGCATCCGCGCCCACATCCAATTATGTTGGCTGGCACTGCTGCTCATCCGGGTCGCCGAAACCCGTACCGGCGACACCTGGCGCAACCTACGCCACGAACTCGACCGCATGCAGCTGGTCACCCTCGCCACTGCCGACGGCCGCGTCGCCCAACGCTCCGCCCTCACCAGCGACCAGAAGACCATCCTCGCCGCGCTCGACCTGCCCGAACCCCCCAAATACCTCGACTTCACACCCGGCACCGGCGCCGCCGCCGACTGACGGACCCGCCCGGATCACTGGCGTCGTGTAGTAACACGACCCAAATCGGTTCATCAAACGTTTGCGCTGGTCAACGCAGAAATTCGGCGATCCGTGTGCCCACTATCTGCGGAAGTCAGGTCAGTAGCGGTGTTGAGTTTTTCTCCGGCAGCCCGGCCTCGCCGAGCGCTCGGCAAAATGTGTTCAAGGCGATGCAGTCTCGAGCAACCCGGCCCGGTTCGCGGCCGGCCAGTTCGCCAAGAGCGAGGGCTCACACCCGCCCCGGGTCCGGCCTACAGCGACGCCGACGGCCGCCGCCCCGTCGCTACCTCTTCTGTCGGGCGCGGCGGCTGCCGTGCGGTCTTCTTGGCGCCTGGGCGTCAGGTGGGCTGTGGACGTGGCCGAACCCAAGCGCAACTCAGCTCAAGGCCTTGCGCCTCAAGAAACTCTTCGCACGAGCCGAAACTCGCTCGCGTCACGAACGGCTCCCATCGCTTCCCACCCAGCGGGCCGTGCCAGCGCTGAGAGTCCTCGCAGCTCAGCTTGGTTTGCTGGGCGAGAGGCCTCATGGCGGAAAACCCGCACGCGCGCCGGTACAGTGCCGGGATTTCGGGCTGGGATGGGCCGATGCCTAGCCGATCTAAGCGTGAAAAACCGCCTGTGAGCTGAGATTTGGTGGTGGGGCGGGCGGGACTCGAACCCGCGACCAACGGATTATGAGTCCGCGGCTCTAACCAACTGAGCTACCGCCCCGGTGCGTCTGCGCGGCACCTATGGTCGCATGTCACCATTATCAGGCGAACACCGTCTGCCCGTCGGCATCGATGTGGTAGCGCTCGATGCCTTCCGCGACCCGCGGGGCGTCGGCGGCCAGCGACACGGCGATCTTGTTGCTCGCATTGCGCATCACGTCGAGCGTCAGCTCGGCGGCTGCGGCGTCGGAGAAGTGTGCGCGCACACCGTCGGCGACCTCCAAACCCATATGGGCAGGCGACCAGATCAGCGCATCGGCATACCGCAGCGCCGCTTTGTGTCGATCGGTCAGCGCATCCGCGGTTTCGTAGTGGTCGATCTGGGCGTACAACGACTCCGACCCGCCCGCATCCAACGCATTACCCTCGCGCAGCGATTTGCACAGCCGGCAGTTGTGTTGCGAGGCGCCGCGTAACCGGACGATCTCCGACGTGACCGGGTCCAGCGCGCGCAACCGAGCCACACCGGGCAGGAAATCGTTGAACAGCAGGTCGGCCGGGTCGCTGCGGTCGTCCCACTGCGTCGGTTCGGCGGCCCACAACACCGGGACGCCAAGTGCCTCGAAGCCCGCCCGCACCCGGGGAAGGAAGTCGGCGACGAACATCAAAACGACAGTGCGGAAAACGGACTCGCCAAGCACCGAGGCCAACCGGGCCCGCAGCTCGTCGCTGATCGCCGACACGTCGACGCTGAACTGCTCGGCGAACTCCGCAACGACGGATTCGGCGTCGGACTCCGGCGCACCGACAGCCACCGAAGCGGGCAGCGGCGGCAGCGACAGGGTGTTGCCGCACACCCGCCGCACCAGGGCGTTGACGCGGCCGTCGCCGGGTGCCAGCGCGATCATCCGCGACAGGAGAGCACCGAGTTCGTCGTGCACGGTGGAATTATTGCGCCTGGCTGACCGAGGACATGTGGAAGTCCGGAATCCGCAGCGACGGCATCGCGGCCCGCGTCGCCCAGTCGCCCCATTCACGCGGCAGGGTGATCTCGCTGACGCCGGCCTCGGTGGCCCGGCGCACCAGGTCCAGCGGGCTCTCGTTGAACCGGAAGTTGTTGACCGACGCGGTGACCTCGCCGTCCTCGACCAGATAGACGCCGTCGCGGGTCAGCCCGGTCAGCAGCAGCACGGTCGGGTCGACGGTGCGGATGTACCACAGCGTGCTCAGCAGCAGGCCCCGCTCGGTGCTCGCGATCATGTCGGCCAGGCTCGCCGAGCCGCCGGTCATCAGCAGGTTATCGGCGGGCACGGCGACCGGTGCGTCGAACTCGGCGGCCGCCGCCCGCGGATAGGCCAGCGCGTTGATCGTGCCGTCGCGAATCCAGTCCACCCGCCCGATGTCCATGCCGTTGTCGAAGATCGACACGCGCTCAGACGAACTGGGCACCGCCACGAACGGCATGCACGCCAGCTCGGCAGCCGAGGGGTCCGAGTACAGCGTCAGCGCCAGATCGCTGAGCTTCTCCCCCGCCCGCGTGCTGCCACCGGGCGCCGACAGCGCGGTGCGGCCCTCCTGCGCGCCGCGGCCATCCATGCTCCACGTCAGGTAGATCATCATGTCGGCGACCGTCGACGGCGGCATGATCGTCTCGTAGCGCCCGGCGGGCAGCTCGACGCTGCGCCGCGCCCACCCCAGTTGCGTCGACAACTGTTCGAGCATGGAATCGGTTGGCACATCGACGAAGTCGGGCGTGCCGATGCCGAACCAGGTGCTGGCGCCGTTGCGTTTGGCGTTGATCTCCACCGAACCGGTCGGCTGGGTGTAGCGCCGGCACAGCCCGTTCGAGGTGGCGAGGAACGTCGTCTCCACGATATGGCGCGCGTAACCGTAGAGCTGGTCCGCGCCGCGGAAGCCACGCGCCAGCGCACCCGCCACGCCGGAGAACACCTCCGTGCCCGTCGAGGGCACCGGTGCGTCCCAATCGTCTGGGACGTCTGTGCCAGCCAGCGGTGGCGCGCTGTCCCGGGCTTCGGGCGCGGAGCGGGCGACCTCCTGCGAGGCCGCCACCAGATGCAGGATGGCCGAGGGATCCACCTCGCTGGATCGCACCGAGCCGACGTGGGCGCTATTACCGTCCCGCACAACGGAAATCACCGTCGTGGTGCGGCTGACCGACTCGCCGTTGGTGGTCATAGAGTTGCCCGCCCAGCGCAGCGACGCATCGGCGCGGTCGGTGACCAACACCATCGTCTCGTCGACTCGTCCCGTTCGCGCGGCAGCACTCAGCGCGATGTCCACGACCCGCTGAGCACCGATCACCGGCTACCGTCCCGCCTCGGTCCGGGTGTTGAGCACGTTGACGCCACGGAACAGCGCCGACGGGCAGCCGTGGCTGACCGCGGCGACCTGTCCCGGCTGCGCCTTGCCGCAGTTGAACGCCCCACCGAGCCGCCAGGTCGACGGCCCGCCAACGGCTTCCAACGAGCCCCAGAAATCGGTGGTGGTGGCTTGATACGCCACGTCGCGCAGCTGGCCGTCCAGCCGGCCGTCGCGGATCCGGAAGAACCGCTGCCCGGTGAACTGAAAGTTGTAGCGCTGCATGTCGATTGACCACGACTTGTCACCGACAATGTGGATGCCGTTCTCGACGCGCCCGATCAGGTCGTCGGTGCTCAGCTCGTCGACACCGGGCTGCAACGACACGTTGGCCATCCGCTGAATCGGCACCTGATACGGCGAATCGGCATACGAGCATCCGTTGGACCGCGCAACGCCCAACCGCGGGGCGAACACCCGATCCAGCTGGTAGCCGACGAAGATCCCGTCGCGCACCAGGTCCCAGCTCTGCGCCCGCACCCCCTCGTCGTCGAAACCGATACTGGCCAGGCCGTGTTCGACGGTCCGGTCGGCGGTCACGTTCATCACCGGCGAGCCGTAACGCATGGTTCCCAGCTTGTCCGGCGTGGCGAACGATGTGCCGGCATAGGCGGCCTCGTAGCCGATCGCGCGGTCGTATTCGGTGGCGTGCCCGATCGATTCGTGGATTGTCAGCCACAGGTTGGACGGGTCGATCACCAGGTCGGTCGGCCCGGGCGTCACGCCCGGCGCCTTGGCCTTTTCGGCCAGCAGCGACGGCAGTTGCGCGAGCTCGCCCGTCCAGTCCCACACTTCGTCGTCTATGGCGGCCTCCCAGCCCCGCGCGGTCGGCGGGGCCAACGTGCGCATGGTTTCGAAGGTTCCCGCCGCTGCGTCGACGGTCACGGCCTCCAGCGTCGGCTGCACCCGCACCCGCTGCTGGGTGATCGACGAACCGAACGTGTCGGCGTAGAACGTCTGTTCCTTGGCGGCGTGCAGCGTGGCCGAGACGTGGTCGACGCCGTCGGCAGCCAGCAGCCGGCCGGAGTACTCCTGCAGCACAGCGATCTTGTCGGCGGCCGCGACGGCGAACGGGTCGATCCGGTAGTCCGACACCCAGCTCACATCGGAGTAGACGGGTTCGGCGGCCAACTCGATGCGTTCGGCGTTCAGCGGAGCCAGCGTCCTCGCCACCTGAACCGCTCGGCGGGCGGTGTCGGCCGCCACGGCAGGGTCCAGTTCCGCGTGGGACGCGAAACCCCAGGTGCCGTCGACGATCACCCGCACCGCCAGGCCGACCTCGCGGTTGACGACGGCGGTCTCCAGTTCACCGTCACGTACTTGCACGATCTCGGTGGTGATGCGATGAATACGCAGGTCGGCGTAGCCGGCGCCGGCAGCTTTGGCGGCGGTCAACGCCGCGTCGGCGAGTTGATGTCGCGGCAGCCTGAGGAAGTCGGCATCGACTCGTCGGCGCGCTGTCACGGTTAGCTGGTTCCCAGCACGGTGAGTTCCAGCGCGAGCGCGACGCCACAGACGACGGCGACCACCGAAAGTGCCACCCAGTCACGCCGTTTCGGCTTGGAGGGCGCCGCAGAGATCTGACCGGCCCCGCCCCGCGCGGTGATCGCGTCGCCCATCTCGTCGGCTCGCCGCAGCGCCATCGTGATCGTCGCGGCGAGCAGATCGATGACATCCGCCCACCACTGGCGATGGCGACCCCGACGGGTGGGCGGACGCTGCTTGGGCCGCAGCCGGCGCGCCGCGTACAGCACCCGGAACTCGTCGACCAGCATCGGGAAGGCGCGCAGCGCCAGCGCCACCGCGACCGCCCAGTCGTCGATCGGGACCCGCAGCGGCCGCAGCGGGCGGCCCAATGTGGCGATGGCGGGCGCAATCTCGGCGACATTGGTGGTCCACGACACCAGGGCGCCGAGCCCGAGCAGCACGATCGACAACGCGGTGATCCGCAGGAAGTTGAACAAACCGCCGAGCCCGACCTCGACCGATCCCAACGCGATGATCGGACTGCCGCCGGCGAACGTGGCGGTGACGGCCCCGAGGATCAACAGGACCCACAGCCAGCGCGGTATCGACGGCAGTGCACCGCGCGGTATGCGCGCCAGCCACGCGATCATGAGCACGAGGACGGCCACCAACCCGATCGGCACCCAGCCCGGATAGAACGTCAGCAGCACCCCGATGCCCGCCACCACAATGAGTTTGGTGCCCGCCCACAACTCGTGGATGACGCTGCGGCCAGGCACCGGGCGCAGCAGCACGACGGGCTTGCGTTGCCGCCTGGTCGGCGCGGTCATGACATCCCTCCGGCAGCGGTCGGCGCCGGCGCGAGCACGCCGTCCTCCAGGTGCAGGATGCGCGGGCACAGATCTTCCAGCCCGGAGAAGTCGTGCGAAATCACGACGACCGTCAGCCCGACGCGGCGGCGCAGGTTCTCGAGCAGCCGAAGCAGCCCGCGCTGACTGGCGGCGTCGAGTCCGGCGAGCGGCTCATCGAGGATCAGCGCGCGCGGCGAACGGGCCAGCAGTCCGGCCAGCACGACGCGGCGCATCTGACCACCGCTGAGCTGATCGATGCGTCGTGTCGCCAGCGCGGGGTCCAGGCCCACGGTGGCCAGCGCCCCCGCCACCCGCGCACGGTCCTCGACCGGAAACCCGGCCGCCGAAGCCACTTCCAGGTCTACCCGGCTGCGCATCAACTGCAGCCGGGCCGCCTGGAAGGAGATGGCCACTCCACCAACGCGATCGCAGGCCGGTGCGCCGTCCAGCAGACAGCTGCCGGTCGTCGGGACCGTCAAACCGGCCATGATCCACGCAAGCGTCGACTTGCCCGACCCATTCAGGCCGTGGATCAACACGCCGTCACCCTCGTGCACCACAAAGTTGATATCGCGTAAAGCGGTTGTCGCCCAGGGTGTTCCGCTGCCGTATTCGTGGCTGACGCCGACGAGCTCGAGCACCGGTGCGTCGCTGTGGTGGGCCATCGCGGCCGTGGGGGCGGGCGCCGCGGCGGTCTCCACCATCGCGGTGTTGTCGGCCGCGCCACCGCCGGTGAGGTTGACCGCGCGGTCGGCAGCGTCGGCTTCGTCGTTGTAGTGCGTGATGTGCACCAGCGACATGCGGTGGTGCCTGGTCAGGCCGGACAGCACATCCATCAGGGCATCGCGGCCCTGCTGGTCGACCATGCTGGTGATCTCATCGGCGATGAGCAATGACGGCTCGCGCGCCAGCGCGGCGGCGACCGCGAGGCGCTGCAGTTCGCCGCCGGACAAGCCGCCGGTGTCACGCTCGGCCAGCCCGTCCAGGCCCACCTCGTCCAGTAACCGGTGCACATCGGTGCTCTTGCCGGGTGGCAGCCCCCAGACGACGTCATCGGCCACGCGCGAACCGAGCACCTGGCTTTCGGGGTGCTGCATGATCACGGCGGTGCCGCCCAGCCGTCCGAGCCCCACCGCGCCGGGTCGTTCCACCGTGCCCGAGGTGGGTTCGCGACCGGCGAGAACCAGCATCAGCGTCGTCTTGCCGGAACCGTTGGCACCGGTCACGGCGAGATGTTCGCCGGGCTGCACGGTCAGCGACACCGGACCGAGCGCGTCATGGTCGGCCTTGGGATAGCGGAAGCGAACATCGTGCAGCCGTGCCGGCACGGGCACCAGCGGCCCGGTGTCGGCGGACGAGGAGAGTTTGTGCACGTCGGGGATGCCGACGAGGCGCGCCAGCACCCGCGACAGCGCCCACCAGCCGATCAGGGTGACGATCGTGATGCTCAGCACCGACACCCCGCCGATCAGCAAGGGCCAGTAGTGCAGCATCGTCGCGAAGTCGGTCTTGAGGCGTTCGGCGGTGCCCTCCATGCCGGGGAAGCGGGCGATCACCGCGGCGACCCCATTGATGTTGGCGGTCAACGAATCGAAGATCAGGTTGCGCAGCCGGGACAGGATCGTCAGCGCCACCACCGAGGCCACCCCGAACAGCGCCCCGGCGCCGATGGCCGCGACGAACACGGTCGGCGTGCCCCGGCCGCGGCGCTTCACGATGCCGGTGAGCCCACCGATATAGGCGCAGTCCACGACCGTCTGAAACCCGCCCATTCCGGCGATCAGGAAGGCGATCGTCGCGCCGGCCACCGTCGCGGCGATCAGCACCCGAAGTCGGTAGCGGTAGGCCAGCAGGCCCATCGGGACGGTTCCCAGCAACGACAGCGCGGCCGCGAACGGAACGACGACAGCGATGATGGCGGTGGCCGCGGTTAGCGCGGCCATCACCGAAGCCTGCGCCAGCTCAACCGGTTGCAGCGAGCCCGCCCGTCGAGGCTGGTTCGCCGGCCCGGTCGAGGTCATTTCACGATTCTGCCAGTCGTCACCCGGTAGCCCACGCACCGCGCCGGTTGATGTACATAGCCAACCTATGTAAGTATGGAATCATGCTGCCACCACCTGCACTCGGGGCCGATCTGCTGGCCGTGGTCGCCCGGCTGAACCGACTGGCCAACCAGCGTGCCCGGATTCCGCTGCCGTTCGCCCAGGCCCGCCTACTGTCCACGATCGAGGATCAGGGCGATGCGCGGATCTCTGATTTGGCCGCCCTCGACCACTGCGCGCAGCCGACCATGACCACGCAGGTCCGTCGGCTCGAGGACGCCGGCCTGGTGTCACGCACCGCCGACCCCGGGGATGCGCGCGCCGTGCTGATCCGCATCACCCCCAAGGGCGCCAGGACCCTGACGCAGGTGCGCGCCGACCGGGGCGCGGCCATCGATCCGTACCTGCAGCGGCTCGTACCCGAAGACCGGCAGACGCTCGCCGATGCGGTTTGCGTCCTGCGTCGCCTGCTCGAGGATGCGACCGCCCCGAATTCCACCGCGAAATAACAGGTTAGGAGTTGTGCATGCCGCACTGGCCTTCAACGAGGTCAACACCAGTGATCGTCCTCCTCCGAAGCAGCACCCTCTCGCAGGCGGTCATCAATTGATGACATTGCGGTTTGGGACGGAATGCGTTGACCCGGCGCCAACCTGACTCACATCGCGAACAACAGGAACTGGGTTATCTGTGTCGGCGAGAAGTTGTCGTCGCTGACCATCACCACCGACTGACGTCCGTCGGGCAGCGTCGGACCCAGCGTGATGCCCTCGATGTTGTCCAGCGGTGCCAGGCCCGGCGTTCCCGACAGGTCGGCGAGCAGCGTCTTGGTCATGGGTTTGACCGGCGAGGCGGTCAGCGATCCCCGCGCCAACACGTCGTCGGCATCACCGACCTCGACGCGGAAGACGCGGGCGACGGCGTGGGAGCCGAAGCCCCGTTCGACGGTCAGGAAGTTCTCGTCGTCCAGGGCGACGAGGTCCGTAAGTCCGTTGTCTCCACCGCGTCCCGCACGGACCTGGTCGAGCGGGTAGGCGTACTGCGCGGTCGCCTTTCCGGTGTCGACATCGAACCGGGTGACGCGGGTCAGTGCACCGCTGCTCTCGGTGGGCAGTTCACCGTCGTTGTACCCCGGGCCTTCCATGGCGGCGTACAGATAGGTGCCGCTGGGCGTCAACGCCAAGCCCTCCAGCCCATGGTTGCGGCGTGGCCCGGACTGCTCGGCCGACACGTCCAGCACCGGCGGCACGACGAACTCGCCGCGATAGCCGCCCTCCAGCCCGGCGATGCGGACCCAGGTGTCCAACAGCGCTGGCCTGTCGAGGTTTTCGGTCGCACGCTCACCCTCGCTGGACCAGTACAGGCGCTGGCGCCTGGGGTCGACGGCGATTCCTTCCGGGTCCGGCGGGATGACGGGTGGCTGAGAGTCGACATCCACTGGCCGGAACGGATTGCCGCCCTTGTCGAGCCACGGATATGTCGCGACGAACTCGACGTCGTCAATGCCGTTGGCCGACACCGATATCCGTGCCGTGTAGAAGCGTGCCGGATTCTTCGCGGACCGGTCGTCGCTGATGATGTAGTAGAGCTGACTGGACGGGTCGTAGCTGATGCCCGACAGGCCGCCGATGACCGTGCCGTCCAGCGTCGCGCCGGGCCACACCCGCATCTGACCCAGGTACCGCAGCCCCGAAACGGTGGTCGCGGTGTCGGCGGTGCCGCATGCGGTCAGCGTCAGGCAGCATGCCAGCAGCAGTCGGCGCAGCATGTAACTCAGGTTGTCACCGTGCCGACGAGGGTGCCGACGACATACGTCGCGGTGATCGCGATCGCGCCAAATGCCAGCTGCCGCAACGCCGCCCACCACAGCGGCTTGCTGGTGAACCGGGCGGCGACCCCGCCGGCGACGAGCAGACCCACTCCCCCGCAGATCAGGCCCGCCCACAGGGATTCGAATCCCAACAGGTACGGGATCAGCGGGATGATCGCCCCGATCGCGAACAAGACAAACGACGAGCCGGCGGCAACCCACGCCGATGGCTTCTCCCTGGGATCGACCCCCAGCTCCTGAACCAGATGGAAGTTCAGCGCCCGGCTTTCGTCCCGGTGAATCTCCTCGGTTGCGCGGGTGGCGGTGTCCGTCGTCATCCCCATCTCCTCGAGCATGGCAACGAGTTCGGCCTTTTCGGCCTGCGGGTGCTTCCGGAAGGAGTGGCGCTCGACGCGGACCTCGGAGTCGATCTGCTCGTTGGCGGTGGTGACCGACGTGTATTCGCCCAGGGCCATGGAGAACGCCCCGGCGAGCAGACCGGCGACGCCACTGAGCACGACGGTCTGCGCGCTGGCGCTGGCGGCGACACCGGCGATCAATGCGGTATTGCTGACCAACCCGTCCATCGCCCCGAATGTCGCGGCGCGCAGCCAGCCGCCCGACACGTCGGAGTGCCTGTGATAGCTGACATGCGGCAGACCGGTGGGCGACACCGGCGCCTTGCCTGACTCCGTCATGACTTCGATTCAACGCCAGCTCGTTGACACTGTTTAACTCAGGCTCACCTGCGTTTGCCAACTCACAGTTTCCGCAGCGGCGCGACGGGTTAACGTCAGGTATGACCACCACCGCGGAGCATCTACGCAATACGCTGGACGGCCGTTGGCGCGACGTGAAGAACAGAATGCGGGAGCAGCTCGCCGACGAAGTATTCCGTCCGCACTACACCCCCAACACCGTGATCGCGCGCACCAAGGTGGCAGAACAGCTGCGGATCATGGCCGCCGCCGGCGCCGCCGAGGACGGCTTCAAAAAGGAGCACGGCGGCAACGGGGACGTCGGCGCCGCTGTCACCCGGATCGAGATGCTGGCCATGTCGGATCTGTCGCTGATGGTCAAGGCCGGCGTGCAATGGGGCCTGTTCGGCGGCGCCATCGAAAACCTGGGCACCGAGCGCCATCACGAGGCCTACGTGCAGCGGATCATCGACCTCGACCTGCTCGGCTGTTTCGCCATGACCGAGACGGGTCACGGCAGCGACGTGCAGTCCATCGAGACCACCGCGACCTACGATGTGGCGACCCAGGAATTCGTCATCGACTCCCCGACCCGGACCTCGCGCAAGGACTATATCGGCGGCGCAGCCGAAACCGCCCGGGTCGCAGCGGTATTCGCACAGCTCTTTACCGACGAGGACGGCAAGCCGGTCAACCACGGTGTGCACTGCTTCGTGGTGGCGATCCGTGACGACGGCGGCAACGACCTGCCCGGAATCACCACTTCGGACTGCCATTACAAGGGCGGACTGCCCGGTGTCGACAACGGCCGCATCCAGTTCGACCATGTGCGCGTCCCCCGCGAGAACCTGCTGAACAAATATGCGGATGTGGCCGAGGACGGCACATACACCTCGCCGATCGAAAACCCGAACCGCCGATTCTTCACGATGCTAGGCACCCTGATCCGTGGCCGGGTCACCGTCGGCGGCAGTGCGGCCGCCGCCGCCCGCGTCGCGCTTGACATCGCGACCCGATATGCGTTGGGACGCAGGCAATTCGCTGCTCCCGATGACGAGGGCGAAGTGCTGATAATGGACTATCTGGTGCACCAGCGCCGGCTGTTTCCGCTCATCGCGCGGTCATACGCACTGCAGTTCGCCCAGAACGAACTGGTGGCCAAATGCCACGAGCTGCAGACCTCGGACAGCCCGGACGCCGAGGAGCAACGCGAGTTGGAGGCCCGCGCGGCCGGGCTGAAGGCCGCCAACACCTGGCACGCCAGCCGGGCTATCCAGGAGGCGCGCGAGGCGTGCGGCGGCGCGGGCTATCTGGCCGAGAACCGGCTGATCGCACTGCGCGCCGACACCGACGTGTTCACCACCTTCGAGGGCGACAACCACGTGCTGACCCAGTTGGTGGCCAAGGAACTGCTCACCACCTACGCCGACGATGTCAGGGGCATGAGCCCGGTCGAGTGGGTGCGGTTCGCCGCCAACACCGTCGGTGATCGGGTGATGAAACGCACTGCGGCCGAAACGATCATGCAAACCATCCTCGACACCCGCCAGGACAACGAGGAAGAGGGCAGCCTGTTCAATCGCGGCACCCAGGTGAAGATGTTCGAGGACCGCGAGGAGTACCTGTTGACCACGGTCGCGCGCCGGCTTCAGGGCAAGTCAAAGGAAATGTCGGCGTTCGACGCGTTCAACGCGGTGCAGGACCACGTGCTGCATGCCGCCACCGCGCACATCGACCGCGTCGTGCTGGAGGCGTTCGTCGCCGGCATCGACTCGTGCGAGGACGACGAGGCGCGCAAGGTGCTCAACATGGTGTGCGACCTGTACGCGCTCTCGGTGATCGAGGACGACAAGGCCTGGTACATCGCGCACCGCTATCTGTCCACCGAGCGCGCCAAGGCGGTCACCCGCGGCATCAACGAACGCTGTCGCACGCTGCGCCCGCACGCCGAAATGCTGGTCGACGGGTTCGGGATACCCGAGCAACTGCGCTACGCCGAGATGCTTCATCCCGAGAACATCCCCGACGAGGGGTGAATTACGCGTTGGGGATCGGGTCGATCGCGTCGAGCTTGCCGTCATCGCCGATTCGGAACCGCACCGTCCCGATACCGGTCGGGCAGCATGGCGGATCGCTGTCCTGCTGCCACTGGTACTGCACCACCACGGTGTCATCGCCGGCGTTCAGCACGTTGATGTAGGGCCGCGGCTCCGGGGTCGCCGGCCCCAACGGGGTGTTGCGGTCGAAGAACAACACCTGCTGGGGGCTGTTGGGTTCGGCATCGCTAGGACTGATCTGCACCCAGTACAGCCGGCAGTTGGCCGTATGCCCGCTGGCGGTCTCGGTCCACGACGAGCCCGGCGTGACGACCGGCACACCGGCAATCGCCTGTTGGACCGTCTCCGGGCTGGGCCCGTCGGTCGGTTTGCAGGTGTCGGGCTTGGGCGGCGGCGCCGATGGCGGGCTCCACCCGCAACCGGCCACGAGCAGGGTCAGGGACAGCGTCGCGATCAGCAACCGGTGCACGGCTTTGAGCCTAGATTCGTTTCATACGACTTGCGCACACCTCATGGGACCGACAATGCAAACCATCACCGCCCTGGATCCGCCGGTCGCCACCGCAGCACCGTTCGGCCGGCAACGGCCCTGAGCACGAAAGAAGTCCATCTATGGCACTGATAGCTCCGATCGACGCAACATTCCTGGCCGGCCGAGACACGCGAGCACCCAATGCATGTCGGCGGACTTCTGCTGTTCGAAACGCCCCCGGGTGCCGGTCGTGACTTCGTCGGCGACCTGTACCGGCATCTACTGACCTATGATCGCGTCCGACCATCGTTCCGCCGCCGGCCGGCCAGCCCTGGACCGCTTGTCGCGACCAGGTGGCACGAGGACGACGAGGTCGATCTCGAATACCACGTGCGCCTCTCCGCGCTGCCCCGGCCGGGCAGGATCAGGGAATTGCTCACACTGGTCTCGCGATTGCACGGCACCCTGCTGGACCGGCACCGTCCGCTGTGGGAGTTTCATCTCATCGAGGGCCTCGCCGACGGCCGATTCGCGATGTACAACAAGGTGCACCACGCGTTGGTCGACGGCATCAGCGCCACCCGGCTGATGGCGGAGATGTTCTCGGAAGATCCGGACGCACCGGGCCTTCCCCCGCTCTGGTGGGAACGGCACCCGACCGAGCCGGCGCCGTCGACGACTGTCGAAAGTGACGACCGAGGTGGGCTGCCCATGCTTTCCGGGCTGGTCACCGCCGTTCCGGGTGTCGCGCGCACGATCGGCGAAGTCGCAGGCGTCGCACCGGGATTGGCGCAGCTGGTGGCTTCCGGGCTGCGCAGCGACGATACGGTGTTGCCGTTCCAGGCGCCGAAGACGATGCTCAATGTGCCGCTGAGTGGCGCTCGTCGGTTTGCCGCGCAGTCGTTTTCCCACGAACGGATGCGCGCGGTGGCCAAAGCCCACGGGGCGACACTCAACGATGTGGTGCTCGCCATGTGCGCGGGCGCATTACGTCGATACCTGCGCGACGCCGACGCGCTTCCGTCCAGCTCACTGGTGGCCGCCGTGCCGGTCGCGCTCCCCGTGCAGCGCGACACCGACGGCGGTAACGCGGTGACGATGGCGCTGGCCCGCTTGGCTACCGACATTGACGATCCGCACGAACGACTCCGCCAGATTCGCGCGTCGATGCTGACCGCCAAGGAAGCGATGTCCGGCCGCAGTGCGCTGCAGATCTCGCTGCTTGGTCTGGCCACCGGCGCGGGTCCGACGGCGGCGAACCTGATTCCCGGCTTCGCCGGCCGGGTGCGGCCCCCGTACAACCTGGTCATCTCCAACGTGCCCGGACCGCGGAACCCCCTGTACTGGAACGGGGCCCGTGCGGTCGGGTGGTATCCGGTGTCGATACCCAGCGAAGGCCAGGCGCTCAACATCACCGTCGTCAGCTACGCCGGCAACATCGAATTCGGCCTCATCGGCTGCCGCCGCAGTGTTCCCCATCTCCAGCGGCTGCTCGACGATCTGGAAGACAGCCTGAGCGAACTCGAAGAACCCGATGGGAAAACGTGACGATGGGAATCCTGGACCGGTTTCGGCTCGACGATCGGGTTGCCGTGGTGACCGGCGCCTCCTCCGGACTCGGCGTCGCGTTCGCGCATGCCTTCGCCGAGGCCGGGGCGGACGTGGTGCTGGCCGCCCGGCGCGCCGACCGGCTGGGGGAAACGGCGGCCGGGGTGCGCGCCGCCGGGCGATCAGCACTGTGCCTACCGACGGACATCTCCGATCCGGGGCACGCCCAGGCCATGGTCGAGGCCGCGGTGGAGCGTTTCGGCCGAGTTGACATCCTGATCAACAATGCCGGTATCGGCACCGCGGTCCCGGCGACTCGCGAAACGCCCGAGCAGTTCCGCCAGGTCATCGACATCAACCTGAACGGCGCGTACTGGGCCGCGCAGGCCTGCGGCCGCGTGATGCAGCCGGGCAGCGCGATCGTAAATGTTGCGAGCGTTATTGGGCTGACCACCGCGGGCCTGCCCCAAGCCGCCTACACCGCCAGCAAGGCCGGCCTGATCGGGCTGACCCGGGACCTGGCGCAGCAGTGGGGCAGCCGAAAGGGCATCCGGGTCAACGCCATCGCGCCGGGGTTCTTCGAAACGGAGATGACCGACCAATACCCGGAGGATTACCTCGACAGCCTGAAACCTCGGCTGCTGCTTGGAAGGATCGGCAATCCGGATGAACTCGCAGCCACCGCGATCTGGCTGGCTTCCGACGCCGCGGGCTATGTGACCGGACAGACCGTCGTCGTCGACGGCGGGGTCACCATCACCTGAAGCGGTGCCGTGACTGCTCCCCCCCGGCTGGACTCGAACCAGTTTTTTGGGTGTGCGTGCGCGAGGCTCTGACCAGCGCTATCGACGTCAATTCGCTTGTGTCGCTTAACTTGGGCTAGTACAACATAGGTTCAACACATACCAGCCAATACCGGGGTATACTGGTA
>JBEVHG010000033.1:0-5953 GCA_040511335.1 Mycobacterium sp.
CAGGTCGTAGTCGCAAAACGTGAACACGGTGTCCAGGTGCATCGCGGAGCGGGTCTTCGGCAGGCTGGCGATGATCACCCGCTCGGCCGCGCCGGCGGCGAACAGGTTGCGCGCCACCTGGGTGATCGCCTGATGCGAGGAGCGCTCGCCCATGCCGATCACCACCACCCCCTTGCCGATCGGCATCACGTCGCCGCCCTCGAGGGTGGCCGCGCCGTGGTCGCGCGCAACACCGTCCGGGTCGCCCAGCCACACGTCGTACTTCTCGTCGGCGAAGGCGGGGTGGAACTTGTAGACCGCGGTGGTGAGCAGGGTCTCCTGCCGCCGGGCCGGCCAGTACATCGGGTTCAGCGTGACGCCCTGGAAGATCCAGGCGGTGTTGTCGCGCATGAACTGCGTGTTGGGCAGCGGCCGGATCACAAACCCGGCCCGGTCGAGCTCGCGGAACGCCGACAGGAACGCGCCGCCCACCTCGTGGGGTACGTCGTGGTAGGCCACGCCGCCAATGAGGAACTCCGCCAGGCGATTCGGCGGCAGCTCGGTCAGCCATGCCCGGATCTCGTGGATGAGGCCCGAGCCGACCAGGTCGTCGGTGATCTTGCGGTCCAGCACCCAGTCCCGGGCGCCCGGCATGGCCACCACGTCGGCGAGCAGCTCCTGAAGGTCGAGCACCTCCACGCCGTGGTCGACCATCTTGGCCACGAAGTCGAAGTGGTCGCGGCGGGCCTGCTGCAGCCAGATGACGTCGTCGAACAACAGCTCGTCGGCGGTATCGGGGGTCAGCCGCTGGTGGGCGAGTCCCGGCGCGCAGACCAGGACTCGCCGCAGCCGGCCCGCCTCCGACCACACTCCCAGCCGGGGTTCGGTTTCGTTCATGAAGTTCCTTCCTAGCCTCACAGGATCGACAGGTTGCCGGTGGCCATCAACAGCACCGCCGCCACCGAGGTGACCGCCACGACGGTGACGACCACCCGCTCGGGCATCGTGAAGGCGGGCAGGCGGCTTTCCCTGCGGGCCCAGAGATAGAGCGCCGTGCCGGCGAGGTAGAACAGCGCCGCGATCAGCAGGTACTGCCAGCCACCCGCGTAGACCAGCCACACGGCGTAGGCCAGGGCGATCACGCCGACGATCAGGTCGCGGGTGCGGCCGTGGCCCGACTCGTAGGTCTCACCGCGCACCGCCAGCAGCACCTGATACGCCGCCGACCACAGGTAGGGCAGCAGGATCAACGACGTCGCGAGCAGGACCAGGTTCAGGTAGGTGCTCTCGTTGGCCAGCGTCCACAGCAGCATCACCTGCACACACACGTTGGTCAGCCACAGCGCGTTCGCCGGGGCCCCGTGCGCGTTCTCGCGGGCCAGCGCCTCGGGCATGACGTTTTCGAGGGCAGGCAGGCGCAGGATCTCAGCGCACAGCATCACCCAGGCGATCAGGGCGCCGAGCAGCGAGATGATCAGGCCGATCGAGATGAAGGCGGCGCCCCAGCCGCCGACCTCGTTCTCTAGAACGCCCGCCATGGACGGGTCGGGCACACCGGCCAGGTCCGCCTGGGCCATCAGGCCATACGACAACAGGTTGACCAGCAGCAGCAGGGCGAGCACGCCGGCGAAGCCGAGCACCGTGGCCCGGCCGACGTCCTCGCGCCGGGCTGCGCGCTGGGAGTAGACCGCGGCGCCCTCGATGCCGATGAACACCCACACGGTGACCAGCATCATGTTCTTGACCTGGGTCATGGTGTCGCCCAGCGGCGCTCCGTCGATCTGTGTGTTACGGCCCCAGAAGTCGGCGGTGAATAGCCCCGCCCTGAATCCCACCGCGGCGATGGCGATGAACGTCAGGATCGGCACCACCTTGGCGATGGTCACCAACACGTTCACGAAAGCCGCAGTCTGCACGCCGCGCAGCGTCATGGCGTGCACGATCCACAGCACGATCGACGCGCCGATGATCGCGAGCACGGTAGTGCCGCCCTCGAACGCGTCACCGAAGAAGTAGCCCAGCGTCGAGAACAGCAACACCAGGTATGCCACGTTGCCCACCCAGGCCGACAACCAGTAGCCAAAGGCCGAAGTGAAGCCGATGTAGTTGCCGAAACCGGCCCGGGCGTAGCCGTACACACCACCATCGACCTCCGGCTTGCGGGAGGCCAGCGTCTGGAAGACGAAGGCCAGCGTGAGCATGCCGACGCCGGTGATCAGCCACCCGATCAGCAGCGGGCCGGGCGCGGCGCTGCCGGCCATCTGGGAGGGTAAGGCGAAGATGCCACTGCCGATCATCGACCCGACGACGATTGCCGTCAGTGCGGCCAGGCCGAGGCCGGCTCTCGGGCCGGGCGGGCGAGTCTCCGTGGGCGTCGAAGAAACGGTATCAGCCATCGTGCTCTCCCTCGGCTCGAGTTGTGCGCGGTGGCCGGTGTCACCCCGCATGACCGACGCTAAGGGCGCTGCCCGCCGTGGTCAGGAGGCTTTGGTCCCCGGTTGCGGGTCCTAAGTCCCAAATCAGATCGTGTTGAGGGAACGGGTGGTGAACCGCAGTCAAACTCGCGAAACCGAATGTGCCGCAGCGGAAATGGCGACAGGGTCGGTCACGCAGTCGTGGCCATGTTCCCCACGCGGAAAGGCGCACTGCACTGGATACGGCCTGAACCGAAAGCCCGCGGCTCTGGGACCAATGGCAGCCAGTCAGGGACTTGTGCCCCTCACCGCGGGGATGGATCACCGTTAGCGTGCGAACTCAGCGAGATGACCGGTGGTCGTCGGCATCGACGTGTCGCACGCAGCGGTCGGCGCCGCGCTCTGGGCCGTCGACGAAGCCATCAGCCGTGATATCCCGCTGCGTTTGCTGTACGCCATCGACCAGACGGCGGGGGCCGACACCGATCCTCAGGATGCGACACACCAGCTCGCCACTGCCGAGCAGGCTGTTCGTCACGCGTCTACCGCTGTCGAGTCGACCGGGAAGCCGGTCAAGATCGAAGTCGAGATTCTTAGAAGTCGTCCTACCCGCGCGTTGATGGACGCGTCGCGGTCGACCGCGCTCGTGTGCATCAACGCAATCGGGTTGAACCACTTCGCAGAAGGGCGGGTCGGTTCAACCGCGGCGTCCTTGGCGGCGGTAGCACAATGCCCGGTGGCAATCATCCGCTGGCGCGACACTGCCGCGTCCTCCACGCCCGGCTGGATCGTCGTGGAAGTCGACGAGTCACGCGACCCCACCGCGTTGCAGCTCGGTCTGGACGAAGCGCGACTCCGTGGTGCCCCTGTGCGCGTCGTTGCGACCTGGCAGTCCCGATTCACCGATATCCACGACGCCCGCGCTGTGACCGACGGCAACCGCGCGGCGCGGGCACAACTCGATCGCCGGCTGGCCTACTGGGGGCGACGCTATCCGGATATCGACCTGACGTCGATGGTCGTCAATGGCAACATCGTCAACTACCTCGCCAAGAACGCGGGGACGATCCAGCTGGTGGTCGTGGGTCGCGCGACTGGGGCGACGTCCATGAACTCATCGGACCGACCGGCCTTGAGGCTCTGCACGACACCGCATGCTCAGTACTGGTCTGCGACCCACAAGCGTTGTGAATTCGACGTTGATGCGGCCCTGGAAGTTGTCGCAGGCTGGGCGGCGCGAGATGTACGCCGGGGGCCGCGGCAACCGCACGGCGCGCCGCTGGGCACGCGGGTGGATCCGGGCGATCCGCCTTGGACTGCTGCCCCGCCGTTGGGTGGTCCTTGAAGTGCCCGCCCGACGCTCAGCGTCCGAGGCCCCTCGTTTCCGGGACTTTAGTCCCTGCCGTCGTCCCTGTCCGCGGCCGATAGTGCTGGTGTGGAGCAGTGTCGATCTGCGCCGACGATCTTGGGCGAGCGGAGGTGGTCGTTGGGCCAGTGAGGCTGCGCCGACCGGAGCCTGGCGACGAGCAACGTAAGCGGTGGAACGAGAGGAGAACATAATGGCCACTGCCGGAACGGATTCGGGAATCATCGTCGGGGTGGACGGCTCAGTGTCGGCCAACGCAGCAATCCGCTGGGCCGCCCGTGAGGCTGCGATGCGCGACGTACGTCTTAGCATCGTGAATGCCGCCGCGCCGGTCATCGGGACATGGCTTGCGACTCCGGTGCCCACCGGCGTTCTGGAGTGGCAGCACGAGCTCGGACGCCAGATCGTCGACGACGCCGTGCAGATCGCCAAGGAAACCGCAAACGGGTCGCTGCACATAACGACGGAACTGTTAACCACGGCGCCGGTTCCGGCGCTCGTCGGCATGTCGGGAACGGCCCAGATGATCGTCGTGGGATGTCGCGGCCAAGGTGCTCTCGCCCGCCCCCTGCTGGGATCGGTAAGCGCGGGACTGGTTCATCATGCGCACTGCCCCGTGGCCATCATCCATGACGAAGTCCCATCCACGTCGTCCCAGGCGCCCGTGCTGGTAGGGATTGACGGCTCTCCCGCCTCGGAGTTGGCCACGGAGTTGGCTTTTGACGAAGCTGCCCGGCGCGGTGTGAACCTTGTGGCTCTGCACGCGTGGTGGGGGTCGGGGTCCTTCGAACTGCCCGGCCTGGACTGGGCGGCCCTGCAGCCCGAAGTGGAGGAAGAACTGGCCGAGCGGTTGGCCGGATGGCGTGAACGCTACCCGGACGTGGCCGTGCGACGCGTAGTCGTCCGCGATCAGCCGGCGCGTGAACTGGTCGACCACTCGGAGTCCGCTCAACTGGTTGTGGTCGGCAGTCACGGCCACGGCGGATTTACCGGAATGCTGCTGGGCTCGGTGAGCTTTGCGGTGGTGCAGTCGGCACGGATACCGGTGATCGTCGCGCGCCAAAAAACGGCGGCGACAAGGGATAACCGCCATGCCGGCGAGTCGTCCGCCTTGCTCTGAGCTAGCTCAGCTTGGTCGACCGCGCGATGATGGCCGCGTGGGTTCGCCGGGCGTGCCGTCACGGGATCCGTCCATGCGCGACGGGGTTGAGGTTGCCCGAGACCTCGGGGTCGACCCTGCGGTCGGGCTCAGCTCGGCGGAGGCCGAGCGGCGGCTGACGGCTGAGGGCCCCAACGAGCTGCAGCCGGAGCCGCCGGTGCCGCTCTGGCGCACGATCCGGCGCATCCGCACCGCCTCCGGCGAGATCGAGTTCACTGGTGTCGGATATCGCCCCGAGGGCACCGCGCAGGTTGGCGACCAGAAGCCGACCGATCCGGCGCTGATCCACGAGGCGAGGATGGTCATCGCCGGCGGGTCACTGGCCAACGACGCCCAGCTGGCGCAGCGTGACGGCGAATGGGAAATCTAGGGTGACCCGACCGATGCGGCGTTCCTGGTGGCCGCATACAAGTTCGACGGAACAGTCGAGGCCGTCCGGCAGTTCGCGCGCCGCTCTGAGGTGCCGTTCACCTCAGAGCGCAAGATGGTCGATCGTCGTCGAAGGGGGAGAGGACGGGGCCACCTTCCTCGTCGCCAAGGGAGCGCCGGACGTTTTGCTGCGGCGCTGCACCAGGATGCAGGTCGGCGACGAGCTAGGACGCCGCTGATGTAGTGCCCTTGGTGGGGTTGGTGTCGACGGCATCCGAATGTTGACCACTGCGGGGCATCTGAAGATTGGCCCCCTGGGCAATGGGTGGCTGGTGGTTTCAGGCGATGGCCCAGCCCCCGGGTCCGTGGTGCAGGCCCAGGGTGGCCAGGCGGGCGAGGTTGATGACGCTGGCTCGGGTCAGGATGTCGGTCAGGATGCGGGCGTGTCCGCGGCAGCGGGCTTTACGGGCGCCCCAGGGGCGGTGGGTGAAGTGGCTGATCTTGCGTTCCACGACGGGGCGGTTGGCCCGGTAGGCCTGCTGCCAGGCCGGGTCTTTCTGGCGGGCCTTGGCGTGCTGCAGAGCGGCTTCATGGGGGTGGATGCTGATGACCCGTCCCCGACGGGCTGTGGTGCAGTCCGCCTGTAGCGGGCAGGACTGACAGAGC
>JBEVHG010000034.1:0-3946 GCA_040511335.1 Mycobacterium sp.
GCAGGAAGGCGGCCAGCGTCCCGATCGTCATATCGCCCTGCAGCACCCGGTAGCCGCCGTAGAGCAGGACCACGCCGGTGGTGATGTTGCCGACCAGCTTCACGCCGGGCATGAAAACGGCCAGCAGCCGGAAAGTCTTCTCGTTGATCTCCCGGTACTGGTCGGCGACGTCTTCGAAGATCTCCTGGTTGCGCGGCTCGCGCCGGTAGGCCTGCACCGCCTTGATCCCGGTCATGGTCTCGACGAACTGCACGATGACCAGTGCGGCGCTCTCCCGCACCTTCCGGTAGGTCTTGGACGATTCGTTGCGGAACCACCACACCAGGCCCACCAGGATGGGGAAGGCGGCCAGGCACATCAGCCCGAGGCGGACATCCAGTGTGACGAGCAGGATCGCCGTGCCGATCAGGGTGAGCACGGCGGTGATCAGGCTGTCGAAACCGGTTTCCAGCATGTCCTGGATCGCCTCGACGTCGTTGGTCGACCGGCTCACCACCCGGCCGGAGGTGTAGCGGTCGTGGAAGGCGACGTCGAGCCGCTGGAAATGCCGGAACATCCGCCGCCGCAACTCCAGCAGCACCTTCTGCCCGATCCGGCCGGAGCGGTGCAGGAAGAACATCCGGCTGATGGCCTGTACCAGCACGACGCCGCACAGCGTGGCGACGATGACCATCAGCTCGTGCGCCGAGCCGCCGTCGATGATCGGCGGAATCCCGTGGTCGATGCCGCGCTGCACCAGCAGCGGAACCGAAAGGCGCGCAACGTTTTCCACCACCACCACGATGGCGAGGAGGGCCACCGTCACGCTGTAGGGCCGCAGTAGCGAGCCGAGCAGCACACGCGCCTCGCGGCGCCGCGGCAGGGCCTCGTCGATGGGCAGGTCGTCGTCCTGGCTGTCTTGAACGCGACCGCGCCAGCGGTCGATGTCGGTGGCGGTCATCGGCGTTCGGCCTCCGAGGTCGCGAAGCGCCGCGGCTCCCCCGGCTGGCAGGCCGCGTCGGCGGCCTCCTGCTCCTGGAAGGCCTGGGCCAGCCGGTCGCGGTCCTCGTCGTCCTGCCACGCACAGGCGCGTTCCACACCGTCGTTGAGCTCGTCGTCGGCGGCCAGCAGGTAGCGGTACCGCGGCACACTGGCGAGCAGCTCGGCGTGCGTGCCGATGTGGGTGATGGTCGCCCCGGCAGAATCGACCCTGTCCAGCAGCGCCACCTGGTCGGCTAGTAGCACGGTCGACGCCCGGTGCGCTACGACGACGCCGGTGACCGCGTGCAGCACCCGGCGCAGCGCTGCCTCCACCACCGCCTCGGTGTGCACGTCGAGCGCCGACAGGGTGTCGTCGAGCACCAGGATCTTCGGCGCGGCCAGGATGGCTCGAGCCAGTGACAGTCGTTGCCGCTGGCCGCCGGACAGGCTCATGCCCTGCTCACCGATGCGGGTGTCGAGCCCGAAGGGCAACTCGTAGACAAACTGCGCCGCGGCGATGTCGATGGCCTGGGCCAGCTGCGCGTCGGTGGCGTCGGGCCGTCCCAACCTCAGGTTTTCCGCCACCGACATCGAGAACAGGGTCGGATCCTCGAATGCCGTGGCCACCGCCTGCCGCAGCGCCGGCAGCGACAGCTCGCGGATGTCGGTGCCGTCGATGCGTATCGCACCTTCGGTGACGTCGTAGAGCCGCGACAGCAACGCGGTCAGCACCGATTTCCCCGAACCGGTGGAGCCGACGAGCGCAAGGGTCTGGCCCGGCTCGACGGTGACTGTGACGTGCCGCAGGGCCCAATCGTCGGGCGCCGCGTCGGGAAAGCGGAAGCCGACGTCGTCGAGTTCCAGTCGGCCGCCCCGGGGCGGATTCGCCTGGGGGCCGTCGGTGATTTCGCGCGGCGCGTCGAAGATCTCGGCGATCCGGTTGGCAGCGGTCATCGACTCCTGGGTCATCGACAGCAGAAAGCCCAGTGACGCGATGGGCCACACCAGCGACAGCATCATCGTGATGAAGGCGACCAGGGTGCCCATCGTGACCTGCCCGTTGCCGGCCGCGTACGCGCCGAACCCCAGCACCACGATGAGGCTGAGGTTGGGGATGATCTCCAAGACGGTCCAGAACTTGGCCGACACTTCGACTCGGCGGACCTGCGTGTCGTACAGGGCGGTGAGCTGCTCATCGAACCGGTCGTAGGCGTACCGTTCGCGGCCGAAGGATTTCACCACCCGCAGCCCGAGAGCGGATTCCTCGACATGCGTTGCGACATGGCCTGATTGGTCCTGGGCCAGCCGCGACAGCCGGGTGTACTCCCGCTGGAAATGCAGCACGGTGACGGTGATCGGCACGATCGACACCAGAACGACCACACCAAGTGGCCAGTACATCGCCAGCAGGATGGCCGTCACCACGGTGATCTGAAGGATGTTGAGCAGCAGGAACACCAGCCCGAACGACAGGAACCTGCGAATGGTGGACAGGTCGTTCATCACCCGCGAGAGCAGTTGTCCGGACTGCCACCGCCCGTGAAACGACATCGGCAGGATCTGCAGGCGGGCGTAGAGGTCCTTACGGATATCGGCCTCGACGCCCATCGTGGCGCGGGCGACCAGCCAGCGCCGGATGAACCACAGCACCGCCTCGGAGATCCCGACACCCATCGCCGCGGTGCCGAGCAGCCAAAGGCCGCGCTGGTCCTGATGCCGCACGGGTCCGTCGATCACGGCCTTCGTCATGAGCGGAATCGCCACGGTGGCAACGAGGCTGGTGATCGCGACCACCACCATCGCGATCCATCGCGCGCGGTAGGGCATCAGGTAGGGCAGCAGCCGCCACATATCCGAGCTGGCCCGCCGGCGCGTCGGTGGCGGCGCGATCGCCGGTGCCGAGCGCAAGCCATGATTCACGGGTTCTACCACTGTTCAGATCTTCCCATGGGGCGCAAGCCATTAACCGTCACGCCCAAACCGACAAATGGCAGCGAAAGTGCGAGTGAAACCTTGCAAAACGTCGATTTCGGCGCTGACGTCATGCGGCCACGGGCTCCTCTCCGAACTGCGTCTCGTAGAGCTCCGCGTAGCGGCCGCCGCGGGCCAGCAGCTGTTCGTGGTCGCCGCGTTCGGTGACGCGGCCGCCCTCGATGACGAGGATCACGTCGGCCGCGCGGACCGTCGACAGCCGGTGCGCGATCACGATGGAAGTCCGGCCTGCCAGCGCCTCGGCCAGCGCCTGCTGCACCGCAGCCTCCGAGGCGGAGTCCAGCGACGCTGTCGCCTCATCGAGCACCACCACCCGTGACCGGCCCAGTAACAGGCGAGCGATGGTCAACCGCTGCCGCTGCCCGCCGGACAGACGGTAACCGCGCTCACCGACAACCGTGTCCAGCCCGTCGGGCATCTCGGCGACGACATCGGCCAGCCGGGCCCGGCGCAGCGCCTCCCACAGCTCGTCATCGGTCGCATCGGGCGCGGCCAGCAGCAGGTTGGAGCGGATCGACTCGTGGAACAGGTGGCCATCCGGGGTGACCATGCCGACGGTGTCGCGCAGCGATGCGAACGTCAGGTCGCGCACGTCGACACCGTTGAGGCGGACGGCGCCGGAGTCCACGTCGTAGAGCCGCGCCAGCAGCGACGCGATCGTCGACTTGCCCGCGCCGGACGACCCGACCAGCGCCACCATCTGGCCCGGCCGCGCGGTGAACGAAATACCGTGCAGCACTTCGGATCCCCCGCGGTCGTCGAGCACTGCGACCTCCTCCAGCGAGGCCAGCGAGACCTTGTCGGCGGAAGGGTAGGCAAAGCGCACGTTGTCGAATTCAACGGACACGGGCCCGCCCGCCACGGCCACCGCGTCCGGGCGCTCACGGATCAGCGGCACCAGGTCGAGCACCTCGAAGACCCGCTCGAAGCTGACCAGCGCGCTGGCGATCTCCACCCGCGCGTTGGCCAGCGCCGTCAGCGGCGCGTACAGCCG
>JBEVHG010000035.1:0-12695 GCA_040511335.1 Mycobacterium sp.
GATTGATCACTTTCGTGCACACCTGCAGTGAGAGTCTAAGCATTCGGACAAGCGCGTCACCGTCGTTTCGGCCCCGAAGCTGACGGGCCTGGCGTGCGTTGGTGGGTGGGCCGTCTTATCGTGTCGAGGTGACGAGAGCGGGCGCTAGCAAGCCGGGCGGTCCGTTGCCCGTCTTCGCCGATGTCGACACCGGCGTCGATGACGCGATGGCGCTCGTGTACTTGCTCGCAAGTGGCGACGCTAACCTGGTCGGCATTGGCTCAACCGCAGGAAACGTTCCGGTGCAACAGGTTTGCCGCAACAACCTGGGCTTGCTGGAGCTGTGTCGGGTCACCGGCATTCCGGTGTCGAAGGGATCCGAGCAACCGGTGACGGCGCCGCTGCGCACCGCGGAAGACACCCACGGGCCCGAGGGCTTAGGTTACGCGCAACTGCCGTCAACCGATCAGGAACTCATCGCGCACGACGCCGCCGAGGCGTGGGTCCGCGCGGCGCACGACCACCGGGGCGAGCTGATCGGTCTGGCCACCGGCCCGCTGACCAACCTGGCGCTGGCGCTACGCGCCGAGCCGGCCCTGCCCAAGCTGTTGCGGCGGCTGGTGATCATGGGTGGCGCGTTCGCCTACCGCGGCAACACCACACCGGTTGCCGAGTGGAACATCAGCGTCGACCCGGAGGCCGCGGCCGAGGTTTTCGCGGTCTGGGGACTCGAACAGCAGGGCCATCTCCCGATCGTGTTGGGGCTGAACGTGACCGAGAACATCGCGATGACGCCAATGATCCTGAGCCGGCTGGCCGCGGCGGCGGACTCATCAACAAGGCCGATGAGCGTGCTCGACGACCGTGGCACCCGGTCGGTGGCGGCCAACCCGTTGATCCGGGTGCTCGAGGACGCGATGCGGTTCTACTTCGAGTTCCACTTAGACCAGGGCGAAGGGTATCTGGCGCACCTGCACGATCCGTTGGCCGCCGCGGTGGCTCTGGATCCCGATCTGGTGCAGACCCGGCCGGCGACCGTCGATGTCGAGCTGACCGGCACGCTGACCCGCGGCATGACCATCGCCGACTGGAACGGTCGCTGGGGGCGCGCACCAAACGCTCTGGTCGGTGTCGACGTCGACCCTGCCGCGTTCTTCGAACGGTTCATCGCCCGCGTCGGCGCATTTGCGCGCCGGCTGACCTGACTACTCGTAGATCCCTTCGACATACCACCGTCGTTGGCGGTAGCACAGCAGCAGCGCTTGTGCCGGATCGCCGTCCAGCAGTACCTGCGCCCGCGCCGTTCGCCCGTTCCTCGATTGCTCGGGATCCCACCACCGTTCGTCAACCGGCCATGGCCCGGCCCACCAGGACAGCAGCCCGTCACGGCCGGGCGCGGCCAATTGCGTCGGCTCAGCCGAGAACATCCCCCTGCTGGTTACCCGCACCGGATTGCCTTGGGCGTCAATGAGTTCCACCGGGTCGTCGAGTAGCACCGTCGGCGACGGCTCCGGCAGTTGACCTGGCCACGGCTGGCCCGGGTCAGCACGCGGCACCGGCTCGTCCCCCACCGGAATGAAGGTGATGCGCTCGGCAGGACCGCGACCTCCGCTGAGCACCGGCACCTGCACCGCCTCCGGGCCGAGTAGACCCTGAACCCGAACCAGCGCACGACGGGCACGCAGCCGGTCCTCCTCGCCGATGCCTCCCCACAGCGGCAGCTGTAGGGCCTCGGCCGAAACCACTTCCACCGGATGCAGCCGCAGCACGGTGACCGGGGCGGTCGGCCGGTCGTTTGGATTGCGCCGATTCAGCCAGCCGTCCAGCTGCCAGCGCACCCGGTCGGCGGTGGCGTCTTCGGTCAGCGGCTCGGCGCAGCGCCAAACCCGGTGCAGCTCTTCGCCGTTGGCGGTGACGGCGTGAATGGCCAGCCGGGTGCACCCGACGCCGGCCGCCTCCAGGCTGCGGTGCAGGGTGCTGGCCAGTGACCGGCCGGCGAATGCCGCGGCATCGACCCGGTCGATCGGCGGGTCGCAGCTCATGACGGCGTCGAGGTCCTGGGCGGGCTCACGACCCGACGGGCCGCGGGTTGGCTCGCCGCGTGCGAATCGGTGCGCGGCCACCGCGTCGGCGCCGAACCGGGAGGCCACGTCGGAACGGGACAATGCGGCAAACTGGCCGATGTTTCGGATTCCCATGCGCCACAACAGATCTGCCAGGTCATCACGACCCGGCGCCGCCAGGCTCGGCTCGGTGGCCAGCTGCCGGATCGACAGCGCGGACAAGAACAGCGCGTCTTTTCCGGGGGCGACGATCCGGCCTGCCCGCGCGGCGAAGACCGACGTGGGCAGCTGGTCGGCGATGCCGACCTGACATTCGGCCCCGACCGCGGCCACCGCGTCGACGAGTCGCTCAGCGGCGGCCTGCTCGGACCCGAAGTAGCGGGCCGCCCCGCGGACCGGCAATACCAGCAAGCCCGGCCGCAACACCTCGGCGCGGGGCACCAGATCGTCCACCGCGGCCGTCACGTCCTCGAAGTGGCGGGCATCGCGCGCCGGGTCGGCGGTGACGACGTGCAGCTGCGGGCATCGGGCCTGCGATTCGCGACGGCGCAGCCCCCGCCGCACCCCCGCCGAGCGGGCCGACGCCGAGCAGGCGATGACCCGGTTGGCCAACGTGACCGCCACCGCGGCCGTCGGGGGCAGGCCGGCCGCGGCCGCCGCGGCCACCGCGGGCCAGTCCATACACCAGATGGCCAGCACCCGGGAAGGGGCATCGGGCAAGGCTCATCCGCCTACCGCACGCGCAGAACCCAAGCCCCGTCCCTGGGCCCGCATGGCCAGCCGCACCCGGCTGATCCGCCCACACCCGGGTCTGGGTGTGCCGCCGCCCGCACCGGTCACCTCATAGCCGCACACCCTGGCCTCCAGCCGCGCGGAAGCCCCTTGCCAGTCGCCGCCGGTGACCAGCAGGGTGCAACCCTTCTGACGCGCACGGGCCACCACCGCCCGCGCCCGGGTCGCCGACACCGAACGCCCGCCAAGGCCGAGCACCACCAGGTCCATGCCGTCCATCAGCACCGCGGCCACCTCCACGGGATCGATCCCGGGGTCGGGGATGACCGCGAGCCTGCTCAGATCCGCACCCATCTCCACGGCCGCCAGAAGGCCAACGTCGGGCTGGCCGACGATGGCCGCATGACCACCCGCCGCCGTCACCGCCACCACCATGCTCAGCGGCAGCGACCGGGCGCCAGACAGCACCGCCACCGTGCCGCGTGGCAACGAGGTCGGTAGCAGTTCGGTCAGCGATTCGGGAACCGGCAGCAAAGATTCCGAGTCCGGCAACAGGTCGCTCGACGGTGCCGCCCCCCGGCGCCCCCCACCCACCTTCCCAGATACCGCCGCCACCTTGCGGCGCAGGTGTTCTACCTGCTCAGCGCGGGTGAGCCGGCGCTGAGCCAGGCTCATCGCTGCCGTCACAGCAGCACCTCCTGCATCATACGATTCAGCATTTATTCGAATGTATGTTCGATACAATGAGTAAACACCCACCCACCGACA
The DNA here is from genome assembly GCA_040511335.1 of Mycobacterium sp. Classification (GTDB taxonomy): domain Bacteria; phylum Actinomycetota; class Actinomycetes; order Mycobacteriales; family Mycobacteriaceae; genus Mycobacterium. Next base: position 3,543 of record JBEVHG010000035.1, read on the forward strand.
CCGTCAAGCGGCGGGTAGGCTGGTTCGAGCGTCATAGGAGGGTGTGAAGCTTTGCAATAGTTGGGCGGTTGTCCGGACATTCGATTAGAGTTCGGTTTCGCGCGATGGGGATCGCGCAGCGTTCAAGTCGCCAGTCGGGGGACAGATAGGACATCATCATGAGGTCAAGTCGTTTGGCTCGTCGGCTCCCGGCTATCGCCGGCGCTGCCGCGATCATCGGGATGGTCGGGTTAACCGCGGCCTGCGCCGAAGAGGAACCAGAAGCCCCCGAAACCACGACAACAACCACCACAACCACCACGACGACCCCACCCGCGCCACCGCCGCCACCACCTCCCGTGTCGCCGACGGAACAGGCCCCGCGCATCGGACCCGGACCAAACCCGTTCTCACCCACGGTGATCGCACCGCCGGCGCCCACGGCGCCCCCTGGCGATAACTAGAACCGCGCAAGGTCGGATCCGACGCTCTACAACTGGCCGTCGCAGGCGGTGATCGTCAAGCACTCTCCGCACGATCACCCTGCACGGCTGCGCGGGGTCTGGCTCTTGGCTCTGGTCATGGCGGGCGTGTTGGCGCTGGTGTCCGATCTGCGGGTCACGCCGGTGCCCAACGCGCGAGCCTTCATCGGTGGGCCATACGCGCTATTGCTCGGCGCCTCAACCGATCTCGGGCCGTCGCATAGAGACGATGCGCAGCTGACCGTCGCCTTGCATGACTCGACTCGACCGGAGGCGCTGGTCGGCTGGGCGCAGGGCCAGGGCTTGTCTGTGCGGTGGCGGCCCGGCGACAACTGGGCGATAGTCGAGGGTGCGGCCGAAAATGTGGGCTCCGCATTCGGTGTGCAGGTGCACGACTACCGCGGCCGGCGCGGCCAGGTGTTCTACGCATCACCGCACCAGCCGTCGGTGCCATCGGCACTGAGCGGCGAGGTCGCCGAGGTAGGCCGGATCCTCAGCTATACCCCGCATCACACGTCCCAGCCGTCGATCCTGCCGCTCGACGTGCCGGACCGGGGCTTGACACCCGACGCTTTGCTGAACACGTACAACGCCAACCGCTTGGCGGCACAGGGCTACACCGGCAAGGGGACCACAATCGTGATCTTCGCGTTCACCGGATACGACCAAGCCGACCTCGACACCTTCGCCACCACATTCGGGCTGCCCAAGTTCACCCCGATCCTGGTCGGCGGCCAACCGAGTGAACCGAGTGGCGAGACGCCAATGGATCTCCAGCTCGCCCATGCCATCGCGCCGGATGCACAGAAAGTTGTCGTCAACGCTCGTCCGACCGTAGAGGGCGACGGCGGCTACGAGAAGATCGGTCAGATGCTGGAGGCGACGGATCGGCAATTCCCGGGCGCGGTGTGGAGCTTCTCGATCGGTTGGGGATGCGACAAGCTGCTCACCGCCGCCGACTTGGCTCCGGTACGGTCCGCCCTGGCCGCGGCGCTCGCACACGGCACCACGGCATTCAACGCTACCGGCGACCTCGCCGGCCTGGAATGCAAAGGTGGACAAGACTGGTCGTCCCCGCCGGGCTCCGCCGATGTTGGGTTGGACTCGGTCGCGTCGCTACCCGAGACGACCGCTGTCGGTGGCACGACCCTGTCCACCGATGCAAACGGTGCATGGCTGACCGAACAAGCCTGGTTCGACGTGCCACTGTCCCAAGGCACCGGCGGCGGAGTATCGGCGCTGTTCGACCGTCCCGAATGGCAGCGCGGGGTCTCGCCGGATCAGGACACCGGGAAACGATTGACGCCCGATGTCGCCGCCGTCGCCGACCCGTTCACCGGGGTGCAGATCATATTCAAGCAGCAGCAGGTGGTCGGTGGCGGCACCTCGCAGTCGGCGCCAATTTGGGCGGGCCTGACAGCCGTGATGAATCAGTACCTGATCGCCAACGGCGGGCGTGCGATCGGCGATTTCAATCCCCTGCTGTACCGGATTGCCTCAGGCGCAATGCTGCCGGCCTTTCGCGACGTGACCCTAGGCGGCAATGCGGTCCACAGCGCCGCGCCCGGCTACGACCTGGTCACCGGGCTGGGAACACCCGATGTCGACAATCTGGTTCAGAATCTTCTCGTTCTGCAGAAGGCGAGCGAATGAGCACCGGACCTGAACCGGACGCCGGTGGCGTGCCCACCATGGCCTGTCGGGTGTGCGAAACTGACGTTCCCGCAGGGCGATTCTGCGGACTCTGCGGGACGTATCTGACCCCGCAGCGCGGCGAGGGTCCGGCGTGGTTGCGAATCGGGGCGTACGGGGCCGCACCGGGAGAGCATGTGCTGCTTCCGTCGGTGGCGAGTTCGCTGTTTCCGCATCTGCCCCAGCGTTCCCGCACACCGTTCCGGGTGGGACTGGCCGTCGTGCTGCTGGCATTGATCGCATTCGCGCTGCTGCGGTTGCCGGCGCCGCTCATTGCGGTGGCCGCGCTCGGGTTTCCGCTGTTGTTCCTCATCTACCTCCAGGAAGCCGACGCATTCCGCGATCTGCCAGCCCCCACATTGCTGCTCACCGCGGCGTTGGGTGTCGGGCTCGGTGTCGGGTGGGCGCTGCTGACCGGCACGATGGTCGCCCGCTCCTACGGCATCCCGCTGGGCGCCGGCATCGCCGGGTCCCGGATGCTTGTGCAAGGGCTGGCCATCCCATTGGGCAGTGCGGTTCTGATGCTCGTCCCGGCAGTAGTGGTGCGGCTGACGCGGCCGCCCACCCGAGAATCGTTGGACGGCTTCGTGATCGGCGCGCTGGGGGCGCTGACATTCACCGCGGCCGCGACCCTGACACGGTTGGCCCCGCAATTCGCCACCAGCCTGGTGTCCCGCCGCCCCATCACCGGGCTGGTGGTCGAAGCGGGCATCCGGGGCGTGGCGGTGCCGCTGACCGCGGCGGCGGTGGGCGGCCTGGTCGGTGCGGCCCTCTGGTTCACCGCCGCGCACGAGCATCGGAAACCCATGATCGCCGCGCTTCTGCTGGGTGTTCTGGTTGTGGTCGCCATCTACGCCGGGCTGGGGATGATCGACGTCGCACGGTTTCCACAGACCCTGCAGCTGGTTCTGCACCTCGTGGTGATGCTGCTGGCGCTGCTCGTGCTGCGGATAGGCATACACCTGGCGTTGCTCCACGAAGCGCACGACGAGATCCAAGCCGATGAACCGTTGCTCTGTCCGAACTGCGGCCATGTGGTTCCCGATATGGCGTTCTGCCCCGCTTGCGGCCTCGCCACCCGCGCATCGTCCCGATCCTCGCGGACCGCGCGTCGGCTGACAAGGCCCGTGCGCAGTGACTCACCACCGGAAAGCTCATGAGCGCGCCCGAAACCCCTTCAGCGCCAGCGTTGTTTCCCGGCTACTCGGTGCCCGCCGGGACCTACACGGCACCACCCGAGCGCCGGACCTCGTACTCCCGGCTGTTGTGGACCTGGGGGGTCGGTATCGCCGTGGCAGCGGCCGTGTTTGTCGGAGTGTCGGCATTGCTCCACAAGCCTCCGGCGCGCTATGTATGCCCGCCCGACTGCGGACAACCCCCGATGGGCACACCAGTCTCAGTAAATCCCCGATTCACCGCCCCCGGGGGCGCATTTTCGGTCTCTTATCCCGCCGGGGGATCGGCATACCAGATCACGACCGATGCCAATGGCGTGACGGCGAATTTCGTCGGCGGGGATGGCGGCACCCTTCAGCTGTTCAGCGAGCCGGCGGGCGGCCGGACACCGCAGGAGATCGCCACCGCCCTGATCGAACAGACCTTTCCCGACACCCGCACCGCCTATGAGATTCCCAACGCGATGGTCGGCTACCAGTCCGGGTACGGCCTGGTCGCCGACTGCTGGCCGCAGGGTGCCAACAGCAACTACATGCGGATGCGGGTGATTGCCATGGTGGCGGTGAAAGATGACCTCGCCCTCATCGCCTCCGCGGTCGGACCCTATCGCGAGTTCGGCCCGGACTTCGGCTCCGGCAAGCCCTCGGGTGCCAACCTGCAACTCGCCCTGGACATGGGCAAGTACGTCAACAGCTTTGCGTGGCGCGGGGATCCGCCGCGGTGACCATTCCCGGGTCGCTGCGCTCTCCCCCACAAGCGGGAGGTGCCCCCAGCCCTCCGGTGACGGTTACTCCCACTCGATGGTGCCGGGTGGCTTGCTGGTGACGTCCAGCACCACCCGGTTGACCTCGGCGACCTCGTTGGTGATGCGGGTGGAAATGCGCTCCAGCACCTCGTAGGGCACCCGCGTCCAGTCCGCGGTCATGGCGTCCTCGCTGGAGACCGGCCGCAGCACGATCGGGTGGCCGTAGGTGCGCCCGTCACCCTGCACACCCACCGACCGGATGTCGGCCAGCAGCACCACCGGGCACTGCCAGATCTGGTGATCCAGCCCCGCCGCGGTTAGCTCTTCGCGGGCGATCGCGTCGGCGCGCCGTAGCGTGTCCAGCCGTGCGGCCGTAACTTCACCCACGATTCGGATACCCAGACCCGGGCCCGGGAATGGTTGGCGCGCAACGATTTCCTCGGGCAACCCCAGTTCGCGGCCGACAGCGCGCACCTCGTCCTTGAACAGCAGCCGCAACGGCTCGACGAGTTTGAACTTGAGGTCGCCGGGCAGTCCGCCCACGTTGTGGTGGCTCTTAATGTTCGCGGTTCCGCTGCCGCCACCTGACTCCACCACGTCCGGATACAGTGTGCCCTGCACAAGGAACTCGATTCCCTGATCAGAATGGGCGTCGCTGTCCGCCACAATATCTCGCACCGCACCCTCGAACGCGCGAATGAATTCGCGCCCGATGATCTTGCGTTTGCCTTCGGGGTTCGTGACACCGGACAGCGCCTGCAGGAACCTGTGCGCGACGTCGACGGTGACCAGGTTGGCACCGGTGGCAGCGACGAAGTCGCGTTGCACCTGCGCGCGCTCCCCGGCCCGCAGCAGGCCGTGGTCGACGAAGACGCATGTCAGTCGGTCGCCGATGGCGCGCTGCACCAGAGCGGCGGCAACCGCGGAGTCGACTCCGCCGGACAGCCCGCAGATCGCCCGGCCGTCACCGATCTGCTCGCGCACCTGCTCGACCAGCGCGTCGACGATATTGGCGGGCGTCCAGGTCGCACCGATACCGGCGAACTCGTGCAGGAACCGGGTGAGCACCTGTTGGCCGTGCGGCGAATGCAGCACCTCGGGGTGGTACTGCACACCTGCCAACCGTCGGGCCCGATCCTCGAAGGCCGCCACCGGGGCGCCCGCGCTGGCGGCCACCACCTGGAACCCGTCCGGCGCGGCGGTGACCGCGTCACCGTGGCTCATCCACACCGGCTGGGTGGCGGGCAGATCGGAATGCAGTTGCCCGCCAACGACATTCAGTTCGGTCCGGCCGTACTCGCTGCTCCCGGTGTGGGCCACGGTTCCGCCGAGCGCCTGGGCCATCGCCTGAAAGCCGTAGCAGATGCCGAACACCGGCAGGCCGAGGTCGAACAACGCCGGATCCAACTGCGGCGCGCCGTCGGCGTACACACTGGCCGGGCCGCCGGACAGCACGATGGCCTGCGGGTCCTTGGCCTTGATCTCCTCGACCGAGGCGGTGTGCGAGATGACCTCGGAGTACACCCGCGCCTCGCGGACCCGGCGAGCGATCAGCTGCGCGTACTGCGCGCCGAAGTCGACCACCAGCACGGGGCGGGGGGAGGCGGAATCCACCGGCTCAGTCTAGTGGCGGGCTGGCCGCCGGACCTCCAGCGACGCCTGTCGCCGCTCACTGGGCCGCGCCTATGGCAAATCGAGCGGGTTGCGTGGTGGAGTAGTACGGCCCGAGAAAGCGACCGGGAAGTGAGGTGTGCCCGTGCTGGGTCTGCCGGAGAAGGTGCGGGCCTGCCTATTCGACCTCGACGGGGTGCTCACGGATACGGCAAGCGTGCACAAGAAAGCCTGGAAGGCCATGTTCGACGACTACCTTCGGCAACGCGCCGAGCACACCGGTGGGGTATTCGTCCCGTTCGACCCCGGTGCCGACTACCTGAAGTATGTCGACGGCAAGAGACGCGAGGACGGTGTCCGGTCATTCCTCGCCAGTCGCGGTTTCGAGCTCCCGCAGGGCGACCCGAACGACCCGCCCGGCGCGGAGACCGTGCACGGGCTCGGCAACCGCAAGAATGAACTGTTTATCACCACGCTGCGTGAACAGGGCGTGGACGTCTTCGACGGTTCACGCCGCTACCTCGAGGCCGTCGCCGACGCAGGTCTCGGTGTCGCGGTGGTGTCATCCAGCGCCAACACCCGCGATGTGCTCGAGGTGACCGGCCTCGACAGGTTCGTGCAGCAGCGGGTCGACGGCGTGACGATGCGCGAGGAGAACATCCCCGGCAAGCCGGCCCCCGACTCATTCCTGCGGGCCGCGCAGCTGCTCGACGTCGCCCCCGGCGAGGCGGCGGTGTTCGAAGACGCACTCGCCGGAGTGGCGGCGGGCCGAGCGGGCGACTTCGGTTTGGTGGTCGGCGTCGACCGGGTAGGCCAGTCAGAAGCGTTGCGGCGCAACGGCGCCGACGTTGTGGTAACCGATCTCGCCGAGCTGCTGCCAGCGCCATGATCACCGACGACGCGTTCCCGGTTGAGCCCTGGCATGTGCGCGAGACCCGCCTCGACCTCGGTCTGCTCGCTCAGTCCGAGTCGTTGTTCGCTCTGTCGAACGGGCACATCGGCATGCGTGGCAACCTCGACGAAGGCGAACCCTACGGCCTGCCCGGCACCTACCTCGGCTCGTTCTACGAGACCCGACCGCTGCCCTACGCCGAGGCGGGGTACGGCTACCCGGAGGACGGTCAGACCATCGTCGACGTCACCAACGGCAAGATCATGCGGCTGTTGGTCGACGACGAACCGTTCGACGTCCGGTACGGCGAACTGCTCGAACACGAGCGGGTCATCGACATGCGGGCCGGCACGCTGCACCGCCGCACGCAGTGGCGCTCGCCGGCAGGCAAGCGGATCAGGCTGCAGACCACGCGCCTGGTGTCGCTGGCCCAGCGCAGCGTGGCCGCCATTGAGTACGTCGTCACCGCACTCGACGAGTTCGTCCGCGTGACAGTGCAATCCGAGCTCGTCACCAACGAAGACCAGCCGCCGGTGTCGGCCGACCCGCGGGTGGCGGCCGCGCTGAAGAGCCCGCTGCAGGCCGTGCATCACGAACATCATGAGCGCGCTGCGCTGCTCGTGCATCGGACCAGGGCGAGTGGACTCATGATCGCCGCCGCGATGGACCATGAGGTCGAGGTCCCCGGACGCGTCGAGGTCGCGACCAACGCGGGTGAGGATTGGGGCCGCACCACGGTCATCTGCGGGCTGCGACCCGGGCAGGCGCTGCGCATCGTCAAGTACCTGGGGTACGGGTGGTCGAGCCTGCGCTCGCGTCCGGCGCTGCGCGATCAGGCCGCAGGGGCGATCACCGGCGCACGCTACAGCGGGTGGGTGGGGCTGCTGGAGGCACAGCGCGCCTACCTTGACGAGTTCTGGGACTCCGCCGACGTCGAGGTCGAGGGCGACCCCGACATTCAGCAGGCGGTCCGGTTCGGGCTTTTCCACGTACTGCAGGCGAGTGCGCGCGCCGAACGCCGCGCGATCGCATCCAAGGGTCTGACCGGACCGGGCTACGACGGCCACGCATTCTGGGACACCGAGGGATTCGTCCTTCCCGTCCTCACCTACACCAAACCTCATGCCGCCGCCGATGCACTGCGGTGGCGGGCATCGATACTTCCCCTTGCCAAGGAGCGCGCGGCCCAGCTCGACCTCGAGGGCGCGGCCTTTCCCTGGCGAACCATTGCCGGCCAGGAGTGCTCGGCCTACTGGCCGGCCGGCACCGCGGCCTTTCACGTAAACGCCGACATCGCGATGGCGTTCGAGCGCTACCGCACGGTGACGGGCGACCACTCATTGGAGGCGGACTGCGGTCTGGAGGTCCTCGTCGAGACCGCGCGCCTGTGGCACTCGCTCGGGCATCACGACCGGCACGGCGTCTGGCACGTCGACGGGGTGACCGGGCCCGACGAGTACACGGCGGTGGTCCGTGACAACGTGTTCACCAATCTGATGGCGGCCCATAACCTGCGTAGCGCGGCCGAGGCGTGCGCCCGCCAGGCCGAGGCGGCGCACGCGATGGGAGTGAGCACCGAGGAGATGGCCGCCTGGCGCGACGCGGCCGACGCCGCCTGCATCCCGTACGACGACGAGCTGGGTGTGCACCCGCAGTGCGCGGGCTTCACAACCCTTGCGGAGTGGGACTTTTCGGCGAACACCACCTACCCGCTGCTGTTGCACGAGCCCTACGTGCGACTGTACCCGTCACAGGTGGTCAAGCAGGCGGACCTGGTGCTGGCGATGCACTGGCAGGGCCACTCGTTCACGCCGGAGCAGAAGGCACGCAACGTCGACTACTACGAGCGCCGCACCACCCGCGACTCATCGCTGTCGGCGTGCACCCAGGCTGTGATGTGCGCGGAGGTCGGGCACCTCGAACTGGCGCACGATTACGCCTATGAGGCCGCGCTCATCGACCTGCGCGACCTTCACAACAACACCCGCGACGGCCTGCACATGGCCTCGCTCGCCGGGGCATGGACCGCCCTGGTCGCCGGCTTCGGTGGCCTGCGTGACGACGAGGGCGTGCTGTCGCTCGACCCGCACCTGCCCGATGGCATCATCCGTCTGCGATTCCGCTTGCGCTGGAGGGGGTTTCGGCTGGAGGTGAACGTCGACCATGCCGATGTGACCTATACGCTTCGCGACGGTCCCGGCGGTGAACTGACGATCCGCCATGCCGGCAAGGAACTCGAGCTCAGCACAAGCGCCCCGTCGAAGGTCGCGGTGCGGGCCCGCCATGCGTTGCTTCCTCCCCCGCCGCAGCCACCGAGCCGCGAGCCGACCCATCGGCGCGCAGCACGCCTCAGCCAGCAGAGTTGACGGGCTCAATCGGCAAGTGCCGCAACGTTGCTGGTGCGTCGGCGGGAACGACGGGATGCTCGGGTGCGATCGGTGCCAGCCGCCGATACGGCTCACCCTGCCGCGGCCGCTGATCGCTCTGCCCCTTGTTGGGCCACAACGACGCCGCGCGCTCGGCCTGGGCGGTGATGCTCAGCGACGGGTTGACGCCCAGGTTCGCCGAGATCGCCG
>JBEVHG010000036.1:0-6325 GCA_040511335.1 Mycobacterium sp.
CACGCGATCATCACCGGCCCGAACAGACGCCCAACGGCGGCCGTGCCGTGGCGCTGCACGGCGAACAGCGCGACGATGATCACCGCGGTGATCGGCACGATCCAACTTTCCAACTCCGGCTCGATGACCTTGAGGCCCTCGACCGCGGACAGCACCGAAATCGCGGGGGTGATCATGCTGTCGCCGAAGAACAGCGCGGCGCCGAAGAGGCCCAGCATGGTCAACGCCATGACGGTGCGACGCCGGTGGGCGCCGCCGCCCCAACGCCTCAGCAGCGTGATGAGCGCCATGATGCCGCCCTCGCCGTCGTTGTCGGCGCGCATGACCAGGGTCACGTAGGTCAGCGTGACGATGATCATCACCGACCAGAAAATCAATGACACGACGCCGTACACGTTGTCCGCGCTGATCGGCACAGGGTGCGGGTCGTTGGGGTTGAAGACCGTCTGGATGGTGTAGATCGGGCTGGTCCCGATGTCGCCGAACACAACACCGAGTGCGCCGACCACGACGGCCAAACGAAGCGTTTCCGCGCCGCTGACTGAGCGAAGCGGCGAAGATTCGGAAGTTGTGTGCACGGCGAGGTCCTCGTTTAGTGGATCGGCACGTAATCGTCCGTGAGCGGTTGCGGTGTGGGCGGTATCGACGGGGCGGACTGATCGTAGTCCGCGGCTGGCCACCCATCAGGCCGCAGCTGCCGAGCAAATCTCGCGCCGCCCGCCCCACCGCCAACGCCCGTGAGCCGGGGCCTAGAGCGCTCACCGCCCATCGAGGTCACACCGCCTGCGAAGTTCGGAAAGCGTTGGTGTGTAAACAGATTCGCTCCTCCAAGAGAAAGTAAGTGGGGTGTCGCGCAGCGCAAGCAGACGGACGGGGTCATGCGGTCCCGCCGGGTCCGGGTGCCGCCTGGCGTTCGGCCAACGCGACCGCCTTGCGGCTGGCCGCGGCGACCGCCGTCGGCCCGCCGCCGGCCTGTGCGGCGGCGTAGCCAACCAGAAACGCCGTCAGGGGCGCGGCGGGGCGTGCCACTTCGTGGGCGACGACCTTCGTCATGTCGAGCAGTTCGTCGACGTCGACGTCGAGGTCGATGCCGAGTTCTGCCTTGGCGGCTGTGAGCCATTGCTCCAACGTGCTCATATCTGTCCTCGGGTTGGTCCGCCGGCGTCGGCCGTCAACCGCCGATGGCTGACACGGGGCGGCGGAACGCGGTGCTGTTGATGGTATGACCCGGACCCTTGCCCGCGACCGATACGCGCCAGGCATGCTCGATCGCAGCGTCGTCCGCCCCGCCGCGGAGCAGTGCTCGTAGGTTGGACTCCTCGGTGGCGAATAGGCAGTTGCAGCAGTTGACCGTCCGCGGTGAGCCGCACCCGGTCGCAGCTGCCGCAGAACGCGCGGGTGACACTGGCGATGATGCCGACCACAGCATCTGTGCCGACGATCCGCCATTCCTCGGCAGGCGCGTTGTCTTGGCGGCCGATCGGATCGAGTTCGAAGTGTTCCCCGAGGCGGCCGATCCGATGGCCTGGACGCTGTGGAGCCGGCACCTGCGCCACGACTCGTCCGCACCTGGCTGGGCGGATCGTGATCGCTTCGTCCTGTCGGCGGGTCACGGCTCGGCCCTGCTGTACGGGCTCTTGCACATCGTCGGCTACGACCTTCTCGAGGCCGAGCTGCGCAGGTTCCGCCAGCTCGGCTCCCGGACGCCCGGCTATCCGGAGTACGGGGACACCAGGCGTCGAGTGCACCACCGGATCGCTCGGCCAGGGCCGTCCACCCGCTCTAACTCAGGGGGTCTGCTTGTCGGCGAACTGCCCGGCTACCCGGTCGTCGTCCATACTGTGGCCGGTGGCGGAATCTCGGTGCGCTGACTGCGTAGCCTTCCAGTGAAAGAGACGCGTGGTTTCCAGTGAAAGAACTGTTTGTCCCGAAACGCATTGGAGCGAAGAGATGAGCGAGCATTTAAAGTCGGCGACCACGTTACGTGGAGTTCCGAAGCCCGGACATGCCCGAGATGAATGTGCTGTACGCCATCGGTGATTACAGCGATCAACCAATCATGAAGAACCTCAAAGTCACCGCACGGCCCTCCCCCTGACCCATGAGCACTTTGGTCCCGCAGTCCGCCGGCGCCCGACTTGCCGGCTCGCTGGCTGTCGGAGCCGTGATCGGCGTGGTCGTCGGTGTTCTGACCGACGCCCCATTGGGAATTCTCACCGGAATCGCTGCAACGGGTGCGATCTTCGTCGCTGCCGGCTGGATCCTGCTCTGGCCCATGGATGCCGACACCACGCACCGCAATGCCCATCGTGAAGCCTTTCGACCGCTTGTCGAGGAACTCGTGGTCGTCGCGGCCGCCCTCGGCGCACTGGTCAGCATCGTTGTGCTGCTCGTGGGCGGTCATTCCAACGCTGACCCCGCCGCGGCGGCGACAGCGCTCGCCGGGGTCTTCATGGCCTGGGCAGGGCTGCACCTGATGTACGCGGCCCGCTACGCCTACCTCTACTACACGCCATCGGCGGGCGGGATCGACTTCAATTCCGATGACCCGCCGGCATTCCGCGACTTCTTCTACTTCAGCTACAACCTCGGCATGACCTATCAGGTCTCCGATACCAACGTCTCGAACCCGACCATCCGTGCGGTGGCGCTTCGGCACTGTCTGCTGTCGTACGTCTTCGGCACCGTCATCCTGGCCACAGCCATCAATCTCGTCGCTGGATTAGTCACCGGCTGATTCCGACCGCACCCGAGGCTTGCGTTTCTCTGCACCGGCTCGAGCAACAAGGCGGCTGCCGAGGAGCTGCACCTGCATGTCAATTCCGTGAAGTATCGGGTAGCGCGGGCTGTCGAGCGCCGTGGCCGACCGATCTCCGACGACCGTCTCGACGTCGAGGTCGCGCTGCTGTGCCACTGGTACGACGCGGCGGTGCTCAGTTGACCGTCGTTACTCCACCAGTGCCGCGGCGGCCTGCAGATGTTTGATCGCGTCGGCGACGATCGAGTCGATCAGCTCGGCGCACGACGGCAGATCGTCGAGGATGCCGGCGACCTGACCCGACGCCAGCACGCCGGCGTCGGTGTTGCCCTCGACCAGGCCGGCCTTGAGCAGCATCGGTGTGTTGGCGGCCATCACCACCTGTGACCAGGTCAGTTCCTTGCCGTGCCGCATCTCGAGGCCGTCTCTGATCATCGAGCGCCACGTCATGCCCGACATCTTCTTGAACTTGGCGGCATTGCGAACCGCCGCGGTGAAACCCCTTGCCCGCGAGCCACTTTCCAGCTTCTCCACCAGCCCGGTGCGCAGCACGCGATGCGGCATGCCGTCGACACGGGTGGACACCACGGTGCCGTCAAGGCCGGCCTCCAGGTAACGCCGCTTGACCGCGTCGGGCACGGTGGAGTCCGAGGTGAGCAAGAAACGGGTACCCATCGCCACCCCCGCGGCCCCGTACGACAGCGCCGCCGCCAGCCCGCGGCCGTCGAAGAAACCGCCGGCCGCGACGACGGGGATGTCGACCGAGTCCAGCACCGACGGCAGCAGCAGCGTGGTCGCCACCGGCCCGGTGTGCCCACCACCCTCGCCGCCCTGCACGATGACCGCGTCCGCGCCCCAGCCGGCGACCTTGCGGGCATGCTTGGCCGCCCCGACCGACGGGATCACCACCACCCCGGCGTCTTTCAGCCGTGCGATCAGATCCGGCTTCGGCGCCAGCGCGAACGACGCGACCTTCACACCCTCGCGGATCAGCAGGTCTACACGCTCACCCGCATCGCCGGCATCGGCGCGGATGTTGATGCCGAACGGCTTGTCCGTCGCGGCCTTGACCTTGGCGACCGCGTTCTGCAGTTCCTCCAGGGTCATCGTCGCCGACGCCAGGATGCCCAGACCGCCGGCGTTGGCCGTCGCCGACACCAGCCGCGCACCCGCCACCCAGCCCATGCCGGTCTGCACCACCGGATGCTCGATGCCGACCAGCTCGGTCAGCGGCGTGCGCAGCCTCATACCTTTACTTCCTTGTCCCGCAGCGCCTTCGGATCGATCACCTCGCGGATCAGCTTCAGCTCGTCGGAGGTGGCCAGCCGCGTCCTTTCGGCCTCGTCCAGGCCGTGCACCTCGAACGACGTCGCCTCGCGCACGTCTTCGGCGGAGACGCCGGGGTGCAGCGACACCGCGCGCATCTGGCGATCCGGGCCGTTGAAGTCGAAGACACCGAGATTGGACACCACCCGGTGCACGTTGACGAAGCGGAACGCCGGATTCTCGTTATCCACCTTGTCGTAGCCGATGCCGGAAACCACGTCGACGGTGTCGCAGAACACCCGCTTCGAATGGTTGCCGACCCAATAGCTGGTGGCGTGGTTGATGGTGTTGCCTGGCGCGCCGCGGACGCCGAACATCTGCCGGGTCGGGTGCTGCAGCGGGCCGAACGCAGACAGGTTCTGGTTGCCGAAGCGGTCAATCTGGTTGGCGCCCATGATCACATGGCGGCGGCCCCACGCCAGCGTCTCGAATACCCGGCCGAACGGCATCCAGCCCTCGACGGACCCGGAAGCGCCGAGCGCCGGGGTGTCCGCCAGTAGTTGAGCCTCGCCGTCGGTGAGCAGGATGTCGGGGGAGAAGGTCAGCCGTGCCAGCCGCGCCCCCACCGAGGCGACGGTCGTCATCGGGCTGATCATGATCTCGCCGGCGTCGCGGAGCAGTTCCGCGCAGGCGACGACGCACACCTCGGCACGGGTCACGGATATCACGACGCTCCCTCCCCGAACTTGCGCACAGCCGCCTGGTAGTCGGCCTCGCTGCCGGACAGGTAGGTGGCCACGAACTGCTGCCAGCCCTCTTCGGACCCGGCGGCCTCGGCGTAGTTGCGCTGAAACTTCTCGTCGCGGCCGTAATCCGGTGCGGCGGTGGTGAAGTGGGCGCCACCGGGTGCCTCCACGACGGAGTCGACCATCATCCGGTTCACCAGCAGCGCCTGCGGCGGCACCGCCTTGACCAACTCGTCGGTGGACACTACCTGCTCCACCGACAGGAAGCGGCGCTCGGCGGCCATCAGGAACAGGTCGTCGAAATACGGGTCAATCCCGGTGTAGGCCGCATTGCCTCGGGCGTCACCGAGATTCAGGTGCACAAATACGGCGTCCAGTCGCAGCGCCGGCATCGCGACGAGCGTCTCGTAACCGCCCCCGGGTGCCGGGTACGGCGACGCCACCGTCCGCAGTTCACCTTCCCAGAAGTCCAGTACCGAACTACCCAGCCCGGCGCGGATCGGGAGGAACGGCAACCGCTGGGCCGCTGCCTGCAGCCCGCACCGCAGCATGCCTTCGTCCATATCACGCGCCTCGATCGCCCCGGAGGTGCGGGCCTTGCCGAACCACGGGTCGTAGAACGGCGGCGAATCCAGCGACACGAAGCCGTAATACACGCGACGCACCTTGCCCGCCGAGCACAGCAGCCCGATGTCCGGGCCGCCGTAGGTGACCACGGTCAGATCCTTGACGTCGGTGCGCAGGATGGCCCGCACGAACGCCATCGGCTTGCGCTGCGAGCCCCAACCGCCGATGCCGATCGTCATCCCATCGCGCAGTTCGGCGACGGCCGCGTCGAGGGTGGTTCGCTTGTCTTTCATTTTTCCCGGGTCGCTTCGCTCCTGCCCTCCGGTCATGGCTTCTCTACGAACGCGTCGCGGTGCTCGTCGGAAACTCCGGCGAGGTTGAGCTCGAACGTAAAGCCTTGCTCCATACGGTAACTGGAGTTGACGCGCTGCACGTCGATGAGGTTCAGCGCCTCCTTGGCGGCCCGAATCACCCGGGTGTCCCTGGCGGCGATGTCGCGGGCCACCCGCAGCGCCGCCTCGTCCAGCTCGTCGCGGGGAACCACCTCGTGCACCGAGCCGAAGTGGTGCAGGGTCGCCGCATCGACGGTGGCGGCGGTGAAGAACAGCCGACGCATCATGTGCTGCGGCACCAGCCGCGACAGGTGGGTGGCCGCGCCGAGTGCGCCGCGTTCCACCTCCGGCAGGCCGAACGTGGCGTCGTCGGAGGCGACGATGACGTCCGCGTTGCCGACCAGGCCGATGCCGCCGCCAACGCAGAAACCGTTGACCGCGGCCACGACGGGAACCGCGCATTCGTAGACCGCGCGGAACGCGGCGAAGCAGCCGCGGTTGGCGTCGATGAGCGCGGTGAATCCTTCGGTGCGCTGCATCTCCTTGATGTCGACGCCGGCATTGAAGCCACGGCCCTCGGCCCGCAGGATCACCACGTGGGTCTCGGGATCCTCGCCGGCCTTGGTGATGACGTCGGCGAGCTCGAACCAGCCGCG
>JBEVHG010000037.1:0-18695 GCA_040511335.1 Mycobacterium sp.
GGGGGAGGCGCGAACGGGTCGACTGGGGGCGGAGGCGGCAGTTCACCGTTGACGGCCGGGGCGTCGAGCGGCTCCGGCTCGCTGACGACGTTGCGCGGTGTGGAACCCGACAGCGGGCCACCGCAGACCGGCCAGGCGCCCTTACCCTGGCTGGCCAGCACGCGCTCGGCGACGGCGATCTGCTCTTCCTTGGTCGCCAGGTGAGCGGCCGGCGCGTACTCGCCGCCGCCGTGTCCGCTCCAGGTGCTCGGCGCGAACTGCAGCCCGCCCTGGTACCCGTTGCCGGTGTTGATGGCCCAGTTGCCGCCGGACTCGCAGCTGGCGACCCGGTCCCATTCGCCGTCGGTGGCTGCGCCCGCCTGCCCGGCGAGGGCGAGGCCGCTGCCGCCGATGACCGCGCCCGTGAAGGCGATCTTCGCGACGCTTACTGACGATGTACTGGGCTTGCGATGGCGTCCACTCATGGGTGCTATAGGTCCTCTCTAGGCGCCCACGAGGTCAGCTGTCGGGTTCGGGTTGGAGAGGTCGCCCGGCCGGTGCCCCGTAAAAGGCACAGGCTTCACCCCAAGGAGCCGCCATCGGCTCCCGGTCCTTTTGGTTCGGTGGACCTAGTGGGTCCCCCGCCTCCATCCAGGTTGTTCGTTGGTTATCCCTGCCCAATGGATGGAGCTCGGCGCGACTGGTCAGGAATGGGCCGCCGATGAGGGTCGACTGGCTTGGGTCACGACCGTAACGGCTTGTGGAGGTCCCGTCATCTTTTCCCCACGTGGGCGTCTCCGGCCGCGGCAAATCCTAATAGCGTTCTAAAACCGCAGGAAACCCATGCGTTCTCGCAGGTACGGAACGTACTCCACCAGTCTGTAGCCAGCTTGTGACCAATTTGTTATGTGACGGAGATCACATTTATCCGCCGGCAAAGGGGGGCAACACGTCGATGGTTTGCCCGGGGTCGAGTTCCATAGACGGGTCGCGCACCGCGATGCCATCGCACAGGAACGAGCACCGGCTCAACACACGCGCAAGTTCGGTACCGCGTGCGCTGAGTTGTTCGACCAGATCGGCGACCGTCGTCCCAGGCGCGACGACGAGCGTCTCGACCTGAACGCCCGCGGCCGCGCGGGCCGCCGCAAAATACCGGACGGTCACTTGCACCGTCGTGGTCATCGACATGACTACCCGCCGATCGCGCTCATCGGCCGGTCCGGCTGCACGAAGCCCGGGTCATTGATGCCGTGCCCGGCCGCCTTCGCCCACATCGCGGCCCGCCAGGCTGCCTCGATCGCGTCGTCGTCCGCGCCCGCGCGCATGAGTGTGCGCAGATCGGTCTCCTGTCGGGCGAACAGGCAGTTGCGGACCTGGCCATCGGCGGTGAGCCGGGTGCGGTCGCACGCCGCGCAGAACGCATGCGAGACGGAGGCGATGATGCCGACCTTGCCGCGGCCGCCGTCGACCTGCCACAGCTCTGCAGGCGCCGAACCCCGCGGCGTGGGGTCGAGCCGCAAGTCGAAATGCCGGCGCAGGGTGTCCAGCACGTCGTCGGCGCAGATCGCTTTGCCGCGCTGCCACTCATGGCCCGCGTCGAGGGGCATCTGCTCGATGATGCGCAGCTGGTATCCGTGGTCGAGGCAGAACCGCAGCAGTGACACCACGTCGTCCAGTCCGGTGACGGGATCCAGCACCGCGTTCACCTTCACCGGGCTCAGCCCCGCCTGCTTCGCGGCCTCCAGCCCGGCCAGCACGTCGGCGAGCCGGTCGCGGCGGGTGATGTGCGCGAAGTGTGTGGCGTCCACCGTGTCGAGTGACACATTGATCCGGTCCAGCCCCGCTCGCTTGAGTTTCACGGCCCGTTTGTCGAGGCCAATGCCGTTGGTGGTCAACGTGATTTCTGGGCGAGGCCGCAATGCGGCCGTGGTGGCCACGACGTCCTCGAGGTGCTTGGCCACCAAGGGCTCGCCGCCGGTGAAGCGGACGCTGGTGATGCCAAGCCGGGTGACGGCGATCTTGAGCAGGCGGCTCAACTCGCCAGGCCGCAGCAGCTGCTCCCCGGGCAGCCAGTCGAGCCCCTCGGCAGGCATGCAGTAGGTGCAGCGCAGGTTGCAGCGATCGGTCAACGACACCCGCAGGTCGGTGGCGATCCGGCCAAAGGTGTCGAGCAGCGGACCGTCTGCCGGCGCCGCGCTCGGGGGGCGCAGCGACGGCACACCCAACTCGGTGATGGTCATGCGCCGGCTCGCACTGGGTTCTTCAGGGAATCGACGGGAACGATGTCTTTGCCCAGCGGTACCAACGACACCGGGATCAGCTTGAGGTTGGCCAAGGCCAGCGGGATGCCGATGATCGTGATGGCCATTGCCACCGCAGTGACCACGTGTCCGATGGCCAACCAGATGCCGAACAGGATCACCCAGATGACATTGCCGATCAGCGCGCCCGGCCGGGGTCCTGGCTTGTCGACGATGGTGCGGCCGAAGGGCCACAACGCGTATGAGGCGATGCGCAGGGCCGCGAAGCCGAACGGGATCGTGATGATCAGGATGAAGGAGATGACGGCGGCCAGCAGGTAGCCCAGCGCCAGCCAAAGGCCGCCGAAGACCAACCAGACGATATTCAGGATCAGGCGCATCTCTCCTCCAGCGATCGTTTCAGCCTACCCACTAACTCCGGTGCCGACCGGGGTGGCGTCCGAGTAGGATCACCAATCGCGTCCTGCGCAGGCGGGACGCTTTCCTTATGTGGGTTGACAACGACAAGCGGGTGAGACCAGTGCCGACCGGCAGGGTTAAGTGGTACGACGCCGAGAAGGGCTTCGGCTTTTTGTCCCAGGAGGACGGCGAGGACGTGTACATCCGGTCCTCGGCGTTGCCCGCGGGTGTCGAGGGTCTCAAGGCGGGCCAGAAGGTGGAGTTCGGCGTGGCCGCGGGTCGCCGCGGCCCGCAGGCGTTGAGCCTCAAGCTGATTGACCCGCCGCCGAGCCTGAGCAAGACCCGCCGCGAAGCGGCCGCCGCCGAGCACAAGCACACGCCTGACGAGTTGCACGGCATGGTCGAGGACATGATCACGCTGCTCGAGAGCGCGGTGCAGCCGGAGCTGCGCAAGGGCCGCTACCCGGACCGCAAGACCGCGCGTCGGGTGTCGGAGGTCGTTCGGGCCGTGGCCAGCGAACTGGACGCCTGATCTGGCGCCGCACGTTCGGCGAAACGGGGCATCCTGGAGACATGAGCTATGTCGCCAGCGGGGGCGAATTCAACCGCGACACCGACTACATCACCACGCGCATCACCGCCGATGGCCGCGACGGCTATCCGGTGCAGCCGGGCCGGTACCGCCTGATCGTCGCCAGGGCCTGTCCATGGGCCAACCGCGCAATCATCGTCCGCCGGCTGCTCGGCCTGGAAGACGTGCTGTCCATTGGCTTTTGCGGACCCACCCACGACGAGCGAAGCTGGACATTCGACCTGGACCCGGGCGGCGTCGACCCGGTGCTGAAGATCCCGCGGCTGCGCGACGCCTACCTCGCCCGCTTCCCGGACTACCCCAAGGGCATCACGGTGCCCGCGATCGTCGATGTGCCGACGGGGCAGGTCGTCACCAACGACTTCGCGCAGATGACGCTCGACCTGTCCACCGAGTGGACCGCCTACCATCGCGCGGGCGCCCCGCAACTGTACCCGAAGGAACTGCGCGACGAGATCGACGAGGTCGCCCGACGCATCTATACAGAGGTCAACAACGGCGTCTACCGGTGCGGTTTCGCCGGCTCACAGCAGGCCTACCACATGGGCTACGACCGGTTGTTCGCCGCGCTGGACTGGCTCACCGACCGGCTCGAACATCAGCGCTACCTGGTCGGCGACACCATCACAGAGACCGACGTCCGGCTGTTCACCACGCTGGCCCGCTTCGACCCCGTCTACCACGGCCACTTCAAATGCAACCGGTCCAAACTCGCCGAGATGCCGGTGCTGTGGGCGTACGCCCGCGACCTGTTCCAGACGCCCGGATTCGGCGACACCATCGACTTCGTCCAGATCAAGCAGCACTACTACATCGTGCACACCGACATCAACCCGACGCGCATCGTGCCCAACGGGCCCGACCTGTCCAACTGGCTCACCCCACATGGTCGGGAAGCGTTGGGCGGCAGGCCGTTTGGTGACGGAACCGCACCGGGTCCGACGCCGGAAGCCGAGCGGGTTCCGGGGGGCCATTCGGCTTAGGGCCATACGGTTCGGATCGACCACTCGGCATGCGGCACCTCCCGCAATTCGCCGGCGGGATCCAGTACCAGGGTCAGCAGCTGAACCACCAGGCCGGTCAGCCGGCCGCGGTGGGGATCCACCGTCGGGATCGTCACCGCCAACCGGGTGTCCGGGCGGAATACCGCCACCGTGGTGTCGATCGGGTCTTCGTAGACCCGCAACAGCCGCCACGGCGCCCTTGCGATCGCCGCGGACACGGAAAGCTGCACCGGATCGCGGTCGTTGACCGGTAGCTCGCCCTGCGCCCCCGACGTCTGGCAGGCGTTGAGGTCGAGCACCTCGCAATACCGGTATGGGCCCACCCGCGTCAGGTGTCCGCGCGAATACGCGCTGATCTCCGGCTGCTGTGGTTCGCGGTCGTGGCCAAGCCGCCAGATCACCAACGCGGTGCCGATCGATGCCACGACGGCCACGGCCGCCAGCACGGCGAGGACGCGTTTCACTCCGGCGCCGCCGCGGAACGACCCCCCTCTTGGGCAGCCACAACGGGACGGTTGCCGCCGAAGCCGGGAATCAACGAGTCGCCGTTATAGCTCACCAAGGTCTGCGCCAGGCCGAGAATCAGCACCGCGGTGATCGTCGTGAAGCCCACCCACAGATCGGTATAGATCAGCACACCCGTCGCGCCACCAGCCACCCAGGCCAGCTGCAGCAGCGACTCCGAACGCCCGAATGCCGAAGCCCGTGACTCGTCGGGCAGATCGTCCTGCAGCGATGCGTCCAGCGACGCCTTGGCGATAGCGCTGGCCCCCGAGGTGACCAGCGTGGCGAACGCCGCCACGAGCAGGTTACCGGTCAGTGCGGTGGCCAGCGCGACCGCGGTCACCGCGACGGTGCTGCGCACCACCAGCTGCGCGGGATGGCCGAGCTGCAGCCGTGCGCTGGCGAAGTTGCCCGCGAAGTTTCCGATCACCGCCGCGGCGCCGATCAGTCCGAGGATGCGCAGCTGCTCCCAGCCACTGGCGTCGTGCGACTTGGCGACGAACGCCGGATACAGGAACAGGAACCCGACCATCACCTTGATCGTGCAGTTACCCCACAGCGCGGTAATGATATTGCGGCCCAACGGCTGCCGGGCCGTGCCGGACCGCCGGGCGCGCTCCGGGTGACGTCGCAGTTGCTCCCCGTCGCCGTGGTAGCTCAGCGTGGTGGGCACTTCACCCGCGGTGACCTCCACCCACTTCGGTATCCGCATCGACAGCACCGCGCCGGCCAGCGTGACTGCGACGACGACGTACAGCGCCCCCGGCATGGCGAACAGATTGAACAGGTATTCCGCGCCCGCCGCGATGGCGCCGCCGACCATTGTCCCGCCGAGCAGACCGAACACCGTCAGCCGCGAGTTGACCCGCACCAGGTCGATGGTCGGCGGCAGTACGCGCGGTGTCACCGCGCTGCGCAGCACGCTGAATGACTTGGACAGCACCATCATTCCCAGCGCACACGGGTAGAGCACCCAGGACGGGAAGCCGCCGGTGGCACCGTCGTAATTGGCGATGAGCACCACCGCCAGCACCGTGCGCAGCATGAACGACGTAGCCAGCGCGACGCGGCGGCCGTGCTGCAGCCGGTCCAGCGCGGGGCCGATCAGCGGGGCGATGACGGCGAACGGCGCAATGGTGATCAGCAGGTAGAGGGCGACCCTGCTCTTGCTTTCCCCGGCGGCGGCGGCGAAGAACAACGTGTTGGCCAACGCGACGGCCATCGCGGCGTCGACGGCGAAGTTGGCCACCACCGGCCAGGTAAGCGCGGTCAGGCCCGACTTGTCGGCGCCGTCGGCGGTGGCGGCGCGGTGCACCAGCCCGTACATCCGCGAGCCCATTTCGCGGCTGCGCTGCGCCGCGGCGCGCGTGACAGTGATCTTCTCGCCGGCGCGGGCGCCGACGCCCGGCTGGTCGGACGGGTATTCGGGCGCCGACCGCTCGTCCAGCGGAGGCAACCAGCGGTTGGCGCTCGGCACCGGCGTCGATCGCCGCGGCCGACGGTAGCTGTCGTCGCTGGGGTAATTGGCCATCCCGGGATGCTCCTCGCCGGGATCGGCGGGTGGCCGCGGCGGGTAATAACGGGGATCGCGCCGGCCCTCCGGGCCCCGGTGGTCACGCCGCGATCCGGTCACGCCGTCAATTCTCCCCCATCGCGGCGACCGCGGCGGACAGGCGACCGGTGTGGCTACGCGTATCCGGGTCAGGCAATATGGGATGCGATGAACAGCGTGACCGAATCTCCCGAACAAGGCGCGGCGGCCAGCCCAACCGGGTCTTTGGTCGACCGCCCGGCGGACCTTGAGGCGGTGCTGCTGGGCGCCGTCGAGCAGGCCCGCGCGGCGGTCGTCGAGTTCAGTGGCGAGGACACCGTCGGGGAGTACCTGGGTGCGAGTTTCGACGACCTCAACGCCGCCACCCACCGTTTCCTGGCCAATCTGGCGGGCTACCGAGGCTGGCAGTGGGCGGTCGTCGTGGCCGCATACCCCGGTGCCACCCATTCCACCGTCAGCGAGGTGGTTCTGGTGCCCGGGCCGACGGCGCTGCTGGCGCCGAAATGGGTGCCGTGGCAGGACCGGGTCCGCCCCGGCGACTTGAGCCCCGGCGATCTGCTCGCCCCGCCCTCCAACGACCCGCGGCTGGTGCCCGGCTATTCGGCCAGCGGTGACCCGCAGGTCGACGAGACCGCGGTCGAGCTCGGGCTGGGCCGGCGCCAGGTGCTCAGCGAATTGGGTCGCGCCGGGGCCGCGCAGCGCTGGCACGACGGGGAGTACGGGCGGGGATCGGCGATGGCGCGCTCCACCCGGCGGGTGTGCCGCGATTGCGGGTTCTACCTGCCGCTGGCCGGATCGCTGGGATCGATGTTCGGTGTGTGCGCCAATGAGCTGTCCGCCGATGGCCAAGTGGTGGATTCCGAATACGGCTGTGGCGCCCACTCAGACACCCCTGCGGCGGCGGGAACCGGTTCGCCGCTTTATGACCCGTACGACGACGGCGTTCTCGACCTCACCGAGCCGGCCGACTAGCTTTCCGCGGCGGCCTTGATGCGGGCCAGCGACGCGTTCATGCCCTCGACGAGTTCACGCTCGAAGTTCGGCACCCCGCCCAACAACGCGTTCACGCTGAGGTTCGAGATCGCTTTGACGCCGTTCTCGGCATGGCGGCTTTCCACCACCCGGGTGCCCACGTCGGTCGGTTCCAGCTCGTAGCTCCAGATCGTCCCGTTGGCATTGACCCGGAACGCCAGCTTCTTCTCCGGGATGACCTCGATGACCGTGCAGGTGGTCGGCCAGAACAAGCGGTTGCGGCGGTTGATGTTGAACGTGCGGGTGCCTTGCCGCAGCGGACCGAGAGTTTTCATCAATCGGCACTGCGGGCTCCACTGCGGCATGCGGTCGAGATCGGAGATCAATGCCCACACCTTCGCGACCGGGGCGTTGATGTCGATCTGTGTTTGCAGAAGCGGCGCTGCCATTGCGCCTCCCTTTTGTGAAATGCCCGTCGAATTCAGGAAAGACCGCTCTGCGCCCCACGGGACCCGCGGCGCGCGGCGCGACGTTGCCACAGAAAGATCGATGTGCCAAGTAGTCCGACGCCCAGACCCGCGAGGGTGACCGGCCTCCAATCGTGCAAACCGGCCACGGTGAACGCTAATACCGCGGCGGTCAGCCAGGCGACGGCCAGAACGGCGATAACCGGCCACGGGTCTAGCAGGACGGCCGGCAGGGCCGGAGGTTCCGGCGCGTCGGACATTTCGTTCGGCTCGGCGGTCATTTGATGAACAATTTAACCCGGCCGGGCAAGTATTACAGGGATGGCCGATCGATTGGCGGTTATCTCGACGCTCGCCTGGGTACGCTTTGCTGCGTGAAGGAATTCGAGGCCCGGCTGGCGAGCGACCTGTCGCTGGCCGTCGTCCGGTTGGCTCGCCAATTACGGTTCCGGCGTCCGGAAGCCTCGGTTTCGTTATCACAATTGTCGGCACTGTCAACGCTGGCGAAGGAGGGCGCGATGACGCCCGGCGCGTTAGCCACCCGCGAGCGTGTTCGGCCGCCGTCGATGACCCGGGTCATCGCGTCGCTCGCCGAACTCGGGTTCGTCGCGCGGAGCGCGCATCCGGTCGACGGCCGTCAGGTGTTGGTGTCGGTTTCCCGCGCCGGCGCCGACCTGATCGAGGCGGAGCGGCGCGCCAGCCAGGAATGGCTCTCTGCGCGGCTGGCGCGGCTGGATCCCGACCAACGCCGGACCCTGCTGCTGGCCGCCGACCTGATGTCGGCGATCGTCGACGAGAGCGCGTGAGCGCCCTCGTCATCGATGTCGGCGATCCGGCCGATCCGCGGCTCGACGACTTCCGCGATCTCAACAGCGTTGACCGCCGGCCCGATCTGCCCACCGGCAAGGGTTTGGTGATCGCCGAGGGCGTGCTGGTGGTGCAGCGCATGCTGGTATCGCGGTTCAGACCGCGGGCCCTGCTGGGCACCGATCGACGCCTCGATGAGTTGGCGGCCGACCTGGACCGGACCGACGCGCCGTACTACCGGGTGACCGCCGAGGTGATGGCCGAGGTGGTGGGCTTTCATCTCAACCGCGGCGTGCTGGCCGCGGCGGCCCGCCCCGCCGAGTTGACGCCCGCGCAGGTGCTGGACGGGGCCGCCACGGTCGCGGTGCTCGAGGGCGTCAACGACCACGAGAATCTCGGCGCGGTGTTCCGCAACGCCGCCGGGCTTGGCGTGGATGCGATCGTATTCGGCACCGGATGTGCCGACCCGCTGTACCGGCGTGCCGTTCGGGTGTCGATGGGCCATGCGCTGCTGGTGCCGTACGTGTGGGCGACGGCTTGGCCCGTAGACCTGGAGTTGTTGCGGGATAACGGCTTTCGGCTGCTGGCTATGACGCCCGACCCGGCGGCGGAGACGCTGCCAGACGCGATGGCGGCCGTCGTTGCGCAGCCCGTGGCGATTCTCGTCGGCGCCGAAGGGCCCGGACTGACCGAGGCGGCGATGCGGGCCAGCGATATGCGGGTGCGCGTCCCGATGTCGCGGGGCACCGACTCGCTCAACGTCGCCACCGCGGCGGCCCTGGCGTTCTACGAGCGGGTTAGGCTCACGCGGTGACCGACGAATCCACGCCGTGGGGAACGGGTTTGACGGTGGCCGCGTTCGTGGCGGCGGTGATCGCCGCCGCGATCATCGTGTTGAGCGTCGGGTTGACCCGCGTGCATCCGCTGTTGGCGGTCGGGCTCAATCTGGTGGCCGTCGGGGGATTGGCGCCGACGGTGTGGGGATGGCACACGCTGCCGGTGTGGCGCTGGTTCGTCCTCGGGGCCGGGGTCGGCGTGGCCGTGGCTTGGGCTGCGCTGCTGGCGCTCGCAGTGGGTGGTTAGCGCTTACCGCTGGCCGCCGGAGCGCACGCCCAGCAGCACGTCCTCCCACGCCGGTACCGGTGGCTTGCCCTTGCGCGACGTCGGCTTCGGCGCTTCCGGTGGTACCGGTGGCTCCGGTGCGACCGGCGGCGGCCCGGGCGTTTCGAAGTCGAGTTGAGCGACCGGCGCCAGCGGGCGCAGCGGCCGGTCGAAATGTGGATCGATCAGCTCGCATGCGGTGTCGTCGAAAGCGGTGACGGTGCCGCCGTGCGCGCCGGGAGTGAACCGGAAGTGTGCGACGTTGTCGGACCTACCTGCTTTCCATGCCAGCTGTACCGTCCAGCGGCCGTCTTCGTTCCGCCAGGCGTCCCAGATGGTGGCGTCGGGATCGAGTCCGCGCGCCACCAGCGCCGTCGTCACCGTCTCCAGCAGCGTCAGCACCGCGGGGCCGTCGGCAAGGACCGGATGCGCAGCGGTTGCCAGCTCGGCCGCGCGGAAGCGCTCCAGCAACACCGGATGGGCAAACCTTTGGACCCGCGCGGCATCCACCCCGGCGGCCGCCGCGACCTGCTCGATGGACGCGCCAGCCCGGATCTTTGCCTGAATCTCCTTGGGACGCAGGACGCTTGGGATCTCGACATCGATTTGGGTTTGGTTTGAGCCGACCTTGTCGCCGCGAATGGCGGCACGCAACCGGTCGTCGGCGCGCAAGATGAACTTCTCGCCGGCGTTGTCCCCTTCGCAGATGATGCGTTTGCCGTCTACGTCCAGTCCGACGACCTTGAGTTCCCGCATAACGACCTCCTCCGGGCGCCGCGGCGCCCAGCCCGATTAGCAGGCCAGACTACTGCGTTATGCGCCCGTTACCGTGCTGACACGCGGGAGCTCAGAGCCGTTCTACCACCCAGTCGACGCACTGGGTCAGAGCGCTGACGTCGTCGGGCTCCACGGCGGGGAACATCCCCACTCGTAACTGGTTGCGCCCGAGTTTGCGGTAGGGCTCGGTGTCGACGATGCCGTTGGCGCGCAGAACCTTGGCCACCGCCCCAGCGTCTATGTCGTCGGAGAAGTCGATGGTGCCGACGACAGCCGAGCGCAGGTCCGGGTCGGTGACGAACGGGGTCGCGAACGTCGACTCCCGCGCCCACGAGTAGAGCCGTTGCGAAGAGTCGGCGGTCCGCTTGACAGCCCAGTCCAGCCCGCCGTTGCCCACCAACCAGTCGAGCTGCTCGGCCAGCAGCACCAGGGTGCCGATCGCCGGCGTGTTGTACGTCTGATTCTTGAGGCTGTTCTCGAGCGCGATCGGCAGCGACAGGAAGTCGGGCACCCATCGCCCGGACGCCGCGATCGACTCGATCCTGGCCACTGCGGCGGGCGAGAGGATCGCCAGCCACAGTCCGCCGTCGCTGGCGAAGTTCTTCTGCGGCGCAAAGTAGTACGCGTCGACGTCGGTGATGTCGACCGGCAGCCCGCCTGCCGCGGAGGTGGCGTCGATGACGATCAGCGCGTCCCCGGAGCCGTCGGGCCGCTGCACGGGCACCGCGACACCGGTGGAGGTTTCGTTGTGCGCCCAGGCGATCACGTCGACGGACGGGTCCGACTGCGGCTTCGGCGCGCTGCCCGGATCGGCCTTGACCACGACGGGATCACCGACGAACGGGTTCTTGCCCACCGCCGAGGCGAACTTCGAGCTGAACTCCCCGTAGGTCAGGTGTAGCGAGCGCTTGTCGATGAGCCCGAATGCCGCGGCGTCCCAGAACGCGGTCGATCCGCCGTTGCCGAGAATGACCTCGTAGCCCTCGGGCACCGAAAACAGCTGCCGCAGCCCGTCGCGGACCCGGCCGACGAGGTTCTTGACCGGCGCCTGCCGGTGCGACGTGCCGAAGAGGTCGCCTGCCGCGGCCAGCGCCCGCAGTTGCTCGGGCCGAACCTTCGACGGGCCGCATCCGAAGCGTCCGTCGCTGGGTTTGATGTCCTCCGGAATCGTGAGCGCGTCGGCCATGGCTTCCAGATTAGTGAGCGAGTCTGAGCGCCCTTCAGACTGTGCAGAATGGCGCCATGGATCCGCTGCATGAACGAGAGCTGGCGAGCCCAGCGCTGGACAAAGTGGCCAAGGCGGCCGCCGGCTACCTGTTCGGACTGGACGACCGACTCGTCGCCGACCCCGCGGCCACGGAACTGCTTGCCGAGCTACGCCAGCCGTTACCCGAGGATGGTCTGGGCACGCTGGACTCCGTCGAAGAGCTGCTGCGCGTCGGCACCACCGCGGCAACTCATTCGGCGGGGCCGCGGTTCTTCCACTTCGTCATCGGCGGAGCGACGCCGGCGGCCATGGCGGGTGACTGGGTGGCCGCGCTGCTCGATCAGAATGCCGGGCTGTGGACGTCCTCGCAGTTCGCCACCACGATTGAGACCGTCGCACTCGGCTGGTTGAAAGACCTCTTCGGGTTGCCGAACGACTGGGGTGGGGTGCTCACGCCGAGTGCGACCTTCGCCAACCTCACCGGTCTCGCAGCGGCGCGACAGTGGTGGGGCAACATGCACGGCCGGGACATCAGCGCCGACGGGCTGGCCGGGCTGCCCACCATGCCGGTCTTCTCCGGCGGCTATGTGCATGCGAGCGTGCGCAAGGCGTTGCAGATCCTCGGGGCGGGCCGCGACACCGTCACGGTGTGCAGTCGCGACGACGCCGGGCGGGTCGATCTCGATGGGCTCGCCGACGAGCTGGACAGGCTCAACCGTCCCGCGGTGATCGTCGGCTGCGCCGGCGAGGTCAACGCCGGCGACTTCGACCCGATCGATGCCATGGCCGACCTCGCGGAGAAGCACGGCTGCTGGCTGCACGTCGACGGCGCCTTCGGGTTGTTCGCCGCGCTCTCGCCACGCACAGCGCATCTGGTCGATGGCATGCAGCGCGCTGACTCGGTCGCCGCCGACGCACACAAATGGCTCAACGTTCCTTACGAGAGCGGATTTGTGTTCGTCCGCGACCCGCGGGCGCTCACCGAAGCATTCGGCTCCTGGCACGCGCCCTATCTGGCGTCAGTCGACGACAGCCAGATCGACTACAACCAGCTCGGGCCCGAGTCTTCGCGGCGCGCCCGCGCCCTGCCGATCTGGGCGACGCTGCGCGCCTACGGGCGCGCCGGCCACCGGGCGGTGGTCGAACGCCATCTCGACCTGACCGCCCACCTCGGCCACCTCGTCGAGGACGCGACCGATCTCGAGCTTCTCGCGCCGGTCCAGCTGTGCATCGCCTGTTTCCGCTACCGGCCGCCGGGATTTCCCGCCGACGAGGTCGATGAACTCAACTCCCGGCTGGGGCGTGAATTGCTTTCTGACGGAAGGGTTTACGTCGGCACCACCGTCTACCGCGGTCATGTGGCCATGCGGCCCGCGATCGTCAACTGGCGGACCACCGAGCGGGACATCGAACTGCTGGTCGATGTGGTCCGCGAACTAGGGGCGCGTATCAGTTCGTGAGGATGCGGGCACCGTCGGCCGTCACGACGACGGTGTGCTCGCTGTGTGCCGCGCGTGCACCGGACGCCGTGCGCAACGTCCACCCGTCCGGATCGTGGGTGTAGTCGTCGGTGCCGTCGGCGATCAGCATCGGCTCGATGGCGATGACCAGGCCCGGCCGCAGCCGCATGCCCTTTCCGGGGCTGCCCTCGTTGGGTACGTGCGGATCCTCGTGCATGGTGCGGCCGATCCCGTGGCCGCCGTGGTGCGCGAGCAGGCCGTAGCCGGCGCCGCGCGCCACTGCGGCGATAGCGTGCCCGACGTCGCCGAGGGTGTTGCCCGGCCGCACCGCCGCGATCCCGGCGGCCAACGCCTCGTCGGTCGCCTTAATCAGCGCGACGTCCTGTGATCGCGCTGTGCCGACGACGAAGCTGCGCGCCGCGTCGCCGCACCAGCCCCGCAGCGTGGCGCCGAAGTCCACCGAGACCAGGTCGCCGTCGGCCAGAACCTGACCGTTGGGGATGCCGTGCGCCACGGCGTCGTTGACGCTGACGCACAGCACCGCCGGGAAGGGGCCGCGGCGCCCACGGCGGGTGGTAGTTGAGGAACGGCGACGCCGCTCCGTGGCGGGCCAGCACCTGCGCGGCAACCTCGTCGAGCTCGGCGGTCGAGCGGCCCGGCGTGGCGTGCCCTACCACCGCGCGCAGCGCCTCGGCAACTACCGCGCTGGCGGCGGCCATCGCCTCGATCTCGGCTTCGGTCTTCAACTCGACCATCTGAGCTGTCCTTCAGCAAACACGATTTTGGGGATGGACATTTATGCGATACCTGCGGTACCGTTGTACACCAAGCCGGTAAATGTAAACCTCGTGGAGGCTTCAAATGGCTCGGACCCGCATGGTCAGGCGCTGGCGTCGCAACATGGAAGTGCGTGATGACGCCGAGTACGTAGATATGCTCACCACACTGTCTGAGGGGTCAGTGCGGCGCAACTTCAATCCGTATACCGACATCGACTGGAACTCGCCCGAGTTCGCTGTGGTCGACAACGACGAGCGCTGGATCCTGCCGGCAACCGACCCGATCGGCCGCCACCCTTGGTACAAGGCGCAGCCGCGGGAACGCCAGATCGAGATCGGCATGTGGCGGCAGGCCAACGTCGCCAAGGTCGGTCTGCATTTCGAGAGCATTCTGATCCGCGGTCTGATGGAGTACGCCTTCTGGGTGCCCAACGGCTCGCCGGAGTACCGGTACTGCCTGCACGAGGCGGTCGAAGAGTGCAACCACACCATGATGTTTCAGGAGATGGTGAACCGCATCGGCGCCGACGTGCCCGGTATGCCCCGGCTGTTGCGGTGGATCCAGCCGGCGATCCCGCTGGCCGCCGGCCCGCTGCCGATCGTCTTCTTCTTCGGGGTGTTGGCAGGTGAGGAGCCCATCGACCACACCCAGAAGAACGTGCTGCGCGAGGGCAAGGGGCTGCACCCGATCATGGACCGGGTGATGGCAATCCACGTGGCCGAGGAAGCCCGCCACATCTCGTTCGCCCACGAGTACCTGCGCAAGCGGGTGCCGGCCATCCGGCCGCGGAAGCGGTTCTGGCTGTCGCTGAGCGTCCCGCTCATCATGCGGGTGCTGTGCTCGGCGATCGTGGTTCCGCCGCTGGCCTTCTGGAAAGAGTTCGACATCCCGCGCTCGGTGCG
The DNA here is from genome assembly GCA_040511335.1 of Mycobacterium sp. Lineage (GTDB taxonomy): Bacteria > Actinomycetota > Actinomycetes > Mycobacteriales > Mycobacteriaceae > Mycobacterium. The sequence continues at coordinate 14,768 of JBEVHG010000037.1, forward strand.
CAAGGAGATCTTCTTCGACGCGCCGGAGTCGCGCCAATTCCTGGGCGACATGTTCGCCGACGTTCGGATGCTGTGCCACGAGACCGGCCTGATGAACCCCATCGCCAAGATTCTGTGGCGAATCTGCAAGATCAACGGAGCGCCGTCGCGGTACCGCAGCGAGCCGCAGCGGCAGCACCTGGTCAGCGTCGCCTAGGGATTTATGCCACACGTCATCACCCAGTCGTGTTGCAGCGACGGGTCCTGTGTCTACGCATGCCCGGTGAACTGCATCCACCCGTCGCCGGATGAGCCCGGCTTCGCGACGGCGGAGATGCTCTACATCGATCCGGTGGCCTGTGTCGACTGCGGCGCCTGCGTCAGCGCCTGCCCGGTCGGCGCCATTGCGCCCGACACCCGGCTGGAGCCCAAGCAGCTGCCGTTCATCGCGCTCAACGCGTCGTACTACCCGGACCGACCGGCCGACGTGAAGCTCCCGCCGACCTCCAAGCTGGCGCCGGTCATCGAGGCTCCCGCGGTGTATCCGCGCGACGGCGGGCCGTTGACGGTGGCGATCGTCGGATCCGGGCCGGCCGCGATGTATGCCGCCGACGAAATGCTCACCCAGCACGGTGTGCGGGTCAACGTCTTCGAACGGTTGCCGACGCCCTACGGGCTGGTGCGGGGCGGGGTGGCGCCCGACCATCAGAGCACCAAGCGGGTCACCAAGCTGTTCGACAAGATCGCCAGGCGCCGCGGCTTCCGGTTCTACCTCAACGTCGAGGTGGGCAGGGATCTGAGTCACGCCGAACTGCTGGCACACCACCACGCCGTGCTCTACGCCGTCGGCGCGCCGAACGACCGTCGACTCGACGTCGAGGGCATGGGCCTGCCCGGCACCGGCACCGCGACCGAGATGGTGGCGTGGATCAATGGGCACCCCGAATTCACTGATCTACCGGTCGATTTGGGCCACGAGCAGGTGGTGATCGTCGGCAACGGCAACGTCGCCGTCGACGTCGCGCGCATCCTGACCACCGATCCCGACGCGCTGGCCCGCACCGACATCTCCGACCATGCGCTGGCCGCACTGCGCACGTCGCGTGTGCAGGTGGTGGTGATAGCCGCCCGGCGCGGCCCGGCCGCCTCCGCCTTCACGCTGCCCGAGCTGATCGGGTTGACGTCGAACTGCGAGGTGGTGCTCGACGCTGCCGATCATGACCTGGTCATCCGCGACCTGGCCGAAGCCTCCGACCCACTCACCCGCTCCAAGCTCGAGATCCTGAGCAAACTCGGCGAGGCCTCCGCACCGATCACCCGCCCGCGCATCCGGCTGGCCTACCAACTGACGCCGAAGCGCATTCTTGGCGACCGGCGTGTCGAGGGAGTCGAATTCACCGTCACCGGAACCGACGCGGTCTGTCAGCTTCCCACCGGTCTGGTGCTGACGTCGATTGGCTACCGCGGCAAGCCGATTGCCGAGATGCCGTTCGACGAAGCCGCCGCGGTGGTGCCCAACGACGGCGGCCGGGTCGTCGACCCAGAATCGGGCGAGCCGGTGCGCGGCAGCTACGTCGCGGGCTGGATCAAACGCGGCCCGACCGGCTTCATCGGCACCAACAAGTCGTGTGCCGCGCAAACCGTGCAGAATCTGGTCGCCGACTACAACAACGGCCTGCTCTCCGACCCGGCCGCCAAGTCGGCCGCGCTGGACAAACTGGTCCGCAATCGCCGGCCCGACGTCGTCGACGCCGCGGGCTGGAAGGCGATCGACGAGGCGGAGATCGCCCGCGGCAGCGCCGAGGGCCGACCGCGCGACAAGTTCACGACGGTCCCGGAGATGCTGGCCGCGGCGGCGACCGCGCCGACCCCACCCGTCCGCCAGCGGTTGCTTGCAGGCCTGCGGCGGTAGCACTTTGTCCAAAGCCGCGCGTCCGCGACGGCCGCGGGCGTATAGCAATGTCCATGAATGCTGCGGCGTTCGGGGGTCGGGTCGGGGTTTGGCCGTTGCCCTGGGGGTCGGGGCTGCGGTGGTCACCGGGCACGGGTACGGGGTGGCGTGGGCTGATACGCCGGCGTCGGAGTCCTCGTCGTCGGAGTCGGAGTCGTCGAAGTCGAAGTCGTCGTCCTCGGAGTCGTCGTCGTCGAAGTCGGAGTCGGAGTCGTCGGAGCCGGAGTCGGAGTCGTCGTCGGAGTCCTCGTCCTCGGAGTCGACGGAATCATCCGGCGTCCCGTCGACGTCCGACACCGAGACCGAGCCCGAGTCGGCATCGAGCACCACATCGCCGTCGCCGGGGGCGACAACCTCTCAAGCCCCACCCGGCGTCGTGGTGAGCACCGGTGGCGCTCAGACCGACACGGAGACGATTGAGGGTGCCACCACCATCGCCGCGCAGGCGCCGGAGCCGACGGCGACCGCAACCCCGCCCGCCACCACCGAGCCCGTGGCGCAGTCCGAAACAGGCGAATCGACCCATGCGCCCATGAAGACCGGCAACGCGGTGCCGGCGCCCGCCAGCAAGTTCGACATAGTCGAACTGACGGTCGACACGAATTCGCGGTCGACCGCTACGTCGGAGTCGCTTCCGCCGCCGGTCAGTCCCGTTGCAGCCCAGACGATGTCGTCGATCCCCGAGGTGCAGAGCGCTACCATGACGACGCAGGATGTGGCGCCGGTGCCGCCACCGGCCGTTCCATCCTTCCGGCTTTGGCCGACCGCCTTCGACCCAGGCACCTTGGTCAACTATGTGACGGGCATCGTGTCGAGTGTCGTCACCGCGGCGCTCAGTCCGTTTGCCGCCGGCGCTCCGGCGCTGCCCGCCGATCCGTCGCCATGGGCGCTGCTGGCCTGGGTACGCCGTGAGTTCTTCAATGAGTCGCCGACCATCACCTACAACCCGGTGCAGAACACCCAAAGCCTGAACGTAGACGGGGACGTGGTGATCACCGGCAACATCGGCGCGGTCGACCCTGACGACGACCCGCTGACCTACACCGTCATCGGAAGACCACTCAACGGCGGAACGGTTGAGATCGACGAGGACGGCAACTTCACCTACCGCCCCATGAACGCGATGGCCGCGGTCGGCGGAACCGACCAGTTCACCGTGGTCGTCAACGACGAGGCCGCCGGTTTGCATGTCCACGGTCCGCTGGGATCGCTGCAGTTCGCACCGATTCTGGGCAATTTCCTGAACCCCGGCGGCGGTCACGGTGTGGCTCAAACCATCACCGTCCCCGTCAAACCGGTTGCAGGCATCGACTTATCATTCCCGGAGGGCTTTCACTGGGGCGTGGCGCATTCGGGGTTCCAGGCAGAGGGCGGCCCTGGCTCACCCGTGGATCCCAATTCCGATTGGTACAAGTGGGTTCACGACCCGATCAACCAGTTCTTGGGACTGACCAACGGAGTGCCGGAGAACGGGCCCGGCACCTACGTCTCCTACGACAGCGACGCGCAGTTGGCCCGCGACGAGCTTGGCATGAACTCGTTCCGGATGAGTATCGAGTGGAGCCGAATCTTCCCGAACTCCACCGCGTCGGTTGATATCTCGGATGAAGGTGGCACCGTCAGCCTCGCCGATCTGCAGGCGCTGGACGCGCTGGCCAACCAGGACGAGGTAGCGCACTACCGCGCAGTGTTCGACTCCTTGCGCGCGCAGGGGCTGGAGCCGCTGGTCACGGTGAACCACTTCACGCTGCCGGTGTGGGTGCACGACCCGATCACGTCGCGGCCCCTCGTTCAGCTCGGGTTGCCTGCGGCGGCCGCCGGATGGCTGTCGCCGGCCACGCCCGTCGAGTTCGAGAAGTACGCCGCATATCTCGCATGGAAGTACAGCGATCAGGTCGACAACTGGACGGTGCTCAACGAGCCTGTTCCGCCGATACTTACCCAATTTCTCGCGATTCCCATTCCGGGAAGCCCCATCCCGTACTGGCCACCCGGTGT
>JBEVHG010000038.1:0-9714 GCA_040511335.1 Mycobacterium sp.
ACAACCGTGCGGGACACGCCGAACTCCTCGATGAGCTCGGCCTCCGAGGGCAGCTTGCGGCCGGGCGACAGGTCGCCGGCCAGGATCTTGTCCTTCAGCCCGGCGACGACTCGCTGGGCCAGTGTCGTCGTCATCGGGTGCCGAACTCGGCGGTCTCCTTGGTGAGGGCCCGCATCCGCTCGCTGAGCGTGAAGCCGAGGCCGGGCCGGTCGGGCAACCACATCCGGCCGTCGCGGATCTCGATGCGCTCGTCGAAGAGCGGGTTGAGCCACTCGAAGTGCTCGACCCACGGCTCGGTGGGGTACGTCGCGGCCAGGTGCAGATGGATCTCCATCGCATAGTGCGGCGCCAGCGCCAGCCCGGCGTGAGCGGCCAGCGTCGCGAAGCGGAGGAACGGCGTGATCCCGCCGATCCGCGGCGCGTCGGGCTGGACGATGCCGCGGTACCCCGCGTCGAGCAGCGCCATGTGCTCGGGCACCGAGGTGAGCATCTCGCCGGTCGCGATCGGGGTGTCGAAGGCGTGGCTGAGGTCGGCGTGGCCGACGGCATCCCACGCGTCGAGGGGCTCCTCGATCCACACGAGATCGAACGCCTCGAGCTCGCGACACATCCGCCGGGCCCGCGCCCGGTCCCACTGCTGGTTGGCGTCCACCATCATCGGCGTCTCGCCGAGGTGTTCGCGCACCGCCGTCACGCGCGCCAGATCGGTCTTCCAGTCCGGTTGTCCCACTTTGATTTTGATGCCGCCGATGCCGGCCTCAAGCGAGGCGGTCGCCTTCTCCTTGATCTCGGCGAGCGAGGCCTGCAGGAAGCCCCCGGAGGTGTTGTAAACCCGGCAGGAATCGCGATGGGCGCCAATCAGTTTGGCCAGCGGCAGGCCGGCCCGGCGGGCCTTGAGGTCCCACAATGCGACGTCGAGCGCCGCGATCGCCTGCGTGGCGACGCCGGAGCGCCCGACCGACGCGCCCGCCCAGAGCAGGGTCTGGTAGATCCGGTCGATGTCGGACGGGTCCTGACCGAGCGCGGTCTCTGCGATCTCCGCCAGGTGGGCGTACTGGGCCCCCCCGCCGGCGCGCTTGGAGTAGCTGAAGCCCATACCCTCGAATCCCTGCTCGGTGGCGACTTCGACGAAGAGCAGCACCGTCTCGGTCAACGGTTTCTGCCGGCCGGTGAGTACCTTCGCATCGCTGACGGGAGTTTCGAGGGGCAGCACGACATGGGACAGCGTGAGGTGACGGATCCGGTCGGACATTGGGGCTCCTGTAGGTCCCGAACTAGTATGATGAGTTAAGAACTTATCATATAAGTTGCACCGGGACAAGACGCGATTTCCGGCTATGCGTGACGGCTCGCCTCTTTTGCGAGTTGCACCCGCGAGGTCAGGCCGAGCTTCGTGTAGACGTGGGTCAGATGCGATTGCACGGTTCGCGGTGAAACGAAAAGCCGTGTAGCGATGTCTTTGTTTCCGCCGCCGCCGACTGTGGCGTTTGTCGCGGCAAAACGCGAGTGACGCCCTCCACGACCGACACAGTCGGTGCAGCGCTACGCGCTGGCCTCCCACTGATCCCGCGCGCATTGCAGTCCTGGAGGCGGCCGAACAGCCAAGCCGCGCCAGGCCGCCGTCCGTTCGGCGAACAGGTCGTCGTTTGCCTACACCACCGCGCAGCGACAAGAAGTGCGCATCGCCGAACGCCGGACTTACTCAGCCGAGCCAATGTCGTGTCCGACAATGCACGTGGCCCCGGCACGGGGCTCACCGAGCATGCATCTACTGCGAAGAAATCTCGCAGCGGAAAGAGCCTAGATGTGCGGCCTTACCAGTTGTAGTAGCCGCCCTCGGGCCCGAGCATGCGCTCCAGCCGGGTGCGGTTGATCCTGGTCAGCTCGTTGCGGACGACCTTGCGCTCGGTCTCGAAGTCGTTCAGCAGCCTGTCGGAGATCGTGGCGAGCACATCGGACGCAGTGAATTCGCCGACGAACATCACAAAGCCGAACCCGAAGTGCTTCTCATACCGCTGTGCGACGGAATTGAGTTCCGCCATCACCTCGGGGTGCTCGTCCCACACCGAGCACTGCTCGGCGTGCGATTTGGTGCTGCGCGGCCGGCGACCGACGTGCGGGTAGGCCTGCAGGATCGTGTCGATGGAATCCTCAGCCACCGTGAACAACAGCGAGTCCGCCTGCCGGAACATCTGGTCGTGCTCGCTGTACGGGCGGCCGCGCGCTACGTCCGCGGCCAACGGCACGCTGTAGCAACACTCGTAGAGCGCGTGTACGGCCTTCTGCATCGGCATTGCGTTGAATGCGTCCAGGCCGATGCCCTGATGCATCAACATTGCGGCGGCTCCTCCCGGATGGCTCACCGCAATGATCTGGCCTGCTCAGGACGAATCGCCAGCCGGAACGCAGGAATTAGCGCATGCGTAACAAAAGGTAACGTGGCCGTATCAGTGGCCCGAACCGGACTTGAACCGCTCCAACGAACGCAGCACCTCGGCCTCGGCTTCCGCGCGACCCACCCAGTCGGCGGCCTTGACGAACTTTCCGGGCTCCAGGTCCTTGTAGTGCACGAAGAAGTGCTTGATCGCCTCCAACTCGAACGACGAGACGTCGCCGAGGTCCTTGATATGGTCCCACCTCACGTCTCCGGCGGGCACACACAACACCTTGTCGTCCCCGCCGGCGTCGTCGACCATCTGGAACATGCCGACCGGCCGGGCCGCGACGGTGCACCCGGGGAACAGCGGTTCGGGCAGCAGCACCAGCGCGTCGAGCGGGTCGGTGTCCTCCCCGAGCGTGTTCTCGATGAAGCCGTAATCCGTGGGATAGCCCATCGCCGTGTAGAGGTAGCGGTCGAGCTTGACCCGGCCGGTGTCGTGGTCCACTTCATACTTGTTGCGCGACCCCTTGGGGATCTCGATGACTACGTCGAACTGCACCGTCGTGGCTCCTTACCGATGTGCTCAGTCTGTGCTCTTCGAGGGTCAACCCTAATGGAGCGCTACCGTTACCTGGCACATGAATGTCCTTAGGTTGGCTCATGCTCCAGGCAGCCTCTCCTTGCGGAGGGCAGTCCCCGTCGGATTGGTTTGCAGGGAGCAGCCAGCGACCATCCTTGCGCCGACGTAAATTCTGACTCCGCTACTCCATAGGAGCGCTCCGCCATCCGCTGATCGGCAACCGCCTTCACGTGCGCGAGCATATGGTTGAACGCAAGTCTGGCCGCTCCGCAATGTGACTCCAACAACCGCACCTGCGACGGGGATGGGTCAAGCGGGAACCGGTACGCCTGCGCTGTCCAGCCCTCAGGTATTGCAAACTGCGCCATCGCTCTACCCCACTGCGGCCGCTCCGGTGTGCTTGGCCACAGTCACCTCGGGAAGCGCGCGATCCCGGGCATCCCGCCACGGATACGACCACGGAGACATCCTGCTGAGGGCCGCCGTCACGTCTGCACCAAGTTCATCGGAAGTTTTGTCCGTCGTCGACCAACAGTCGCGCTCCCGCGCGTGTACAGGGAGGCCTCGAGCTGCTCAACTCCACGCGGCGCGGCACGATCATGATGCTCCACAACAATCACCGTGGCAAAGCAGTCCGACAAGATCCGAACTGGAGCTGTCCATCCGGCCAGAACCCACTTCGCGCGTACACATCACGCTCGCGTGAACCACGGGCGAGGCAACATCAAAATGAGGATCATGCGGGATGCAACTGGCAAACGGCCCTGTCATCCGATCCTTCCGCTGGAGATGCGCACCCACCCACCGCGCCCACGCGGCCACGGTTCACTACCCTGCTCTACAGGGGTAGCGGCTGGTGTACGAGAGCAGGAGGATTATGCGGCCCACTCGGTGGCGGCGGTCCACTCACATCGTGATCGGGCTGGCGGTGCTGGTGCTGGTCGCCGCGCTCGTCGCGGTGGCCGCTGTGTTCACCATGGGCGGTCGTTCGACCAGCGACGCGCAGACCGTCCCGCCTGCTCCGCCGCTCGCGACCGCCGATCCCGGCGTCACGCCGGTCTCAGACTCGGCGCCGAAACCGACCCCCGACGAGCTGGCCGCGACGCTGGCGCCCGCCCTGGCCGATCCGAACCTGGGCAATCTCACCGGCAGGATCACCGACGCGATCACCGGCACGCAGCTGTGGGCGCAGGGCGCCGACATCCCGATGCAGCCGGCGTCGACCACGAAGGTGCTCACGGCCGCCGCGGCGCTGCTGACACTCGACCGCGACGCCCGCATCACCACCCGGGTGATGGCGGCCGACCAGCAGAAAGCGCCGGGGCTGGTGGTGCTCGACGGTGGCGGTGATCCGACGCTGTCGGCGGCACCGAAGGGGCAGGACACCTGGTACCGGGACGCGGCACGGATCAGCGACCTGGCTGAGCAGGTGCGACGCAGCGGAATCAAGGCGACCGCGGTGCAGGTCGATGTCAGCGCCTACAGCGGCCCGACGATGGCGCAGGGCTGGGATCCCATCGACATCGAGGGCGGTGACATCGCACCCATGGAACCGGTGATGCTCGACGGCGGCCGCACCCAGCCGGTCAGCGTCGAGTCGAAGCGTTCCGTCACCCCGGCGCTGGACGCCGGCCGCGCGCTGGCCGTCGCGCTCGGAGTCGATCCCGCAGCGGTCACGGTGCTGCCCGCGGCATTCAAGGGCAATGAGATCGCGTCGGTGCAGTCGCCGCCGCTGACGGAGCGACTGCGCGAGATGATGAACAACTCCGACAACGTGATGGCCGAATCGATCGGCCGCGAGGTGGCGGCAGAGCTGGGCCGGCCGCAGAGCTTCGACGGCACCGCCCGGGCCGTCCTCGGCCGGCTGGAGTCCGCCAAGATCGACACCGGTGGTTCCAAGCTGGTGGATGCCAGCGGTCTGTCCGTCGACGACCGGCTGACCGCGGAGACGCTCGACGAGGTCGTCAACGCCGCCGCAGGCAATGACCAACCGCCGCTTCGGCCGCTGCTCGACCTGTTGCCGATCGCGGGGGGCAGCGGCACGTTGTCCAACCGCTACCTCGACAACGACGCGGAGCGCGCCGCGGCCGGCTGGCTACGCGCCAAGACCGGGTCGTTGACCGCCACCAACGCCCTGGCAGGCATCGTCACCGACGCCAGCGGGCGGGTGCTGACGTTCGCGCTGATCTCCAACAACGCGGGGCCGACCGGCCGCATCGCGATCGACACGCTGGCCGCCACGCTGCGGTCCTGCGGATGCAGCACATGAGCCAGTCGACCAAACTCACCGTCGGCCGCGCCGTCGACTGGCAGTTCGCGGCCACCGTCGGCGTCAAATTGGCCCGACCGGGCCCGGCGGCCACCGACTACACCCGCCGGCAGGTCATCGAGCAGTTGGCGGAGGCCTCGCGCAACGCCGAACTGCCGGTGCGCGAAGTGACCGGGCTGAACGAGGGCGCGGCGGTCACAGAGGCTCGCATCGTCGACCGCACCGAGTGGATCCGCGCCGCCGCCCAGTCGATGCGGACGATGACGGGTGGCTCGGATGAGCCGAAGGGATTTATTACCGGCCGGATCGCCGGAGCGCAGACCGGCGCCGTGCTGGCCTTCATTTCGTCGGGCATCCTCGGCCAGTACGACCCGTTCGGTGCAGATGGCGGCGAGCTTCTGCTGGTGTATCCCAACGTGATCGGCGTCGAGCGTCAACTGCGGGTGCTGCCGGCAGATTTCCGGTTCTGGGTGTGCCTGCACGAGGTCACCCACCGCGTGCAGTTCCGCGCCAACCCGTGGCTGGCCGATCACATGTCGCAGTCACTCGCGGTGCTCACCGAGGATGTCGGTGAGGAGGTCACCGAGGTGATCGGTCGCCTCGGCGAGTTCGTCCGCAACCGTCGTGACGGTGTTGCGGCCGAACCGAATTCGAACGGCATCATCGGCTTGCTGCGGGCCGTGCAGGGCGAGCCGCAGCGCCGGGCGCTGGACCAGTTGCTGGTGCTGGGCACGCTGCTGGAAGGCCACGCCGACCACGTGATGGACGCGGTCGGTCCCGCGGTGGTGCCGTCGGTGGCCACCATTCGGCGCAGATTCGACGAGCGCCGGCGCAGCAAGCAGCCGCCGCTGCAGCGGCTGGTGCGGGCGCTGCTGGGTTTCGACGCCAAGCTCAGCCAGTACACCCGCGGCAAGGCGTTCGTCGACCATGTGGTGACCCGGGTGGGGATGGCCCGGTTCAACGCGGTCTGGTCCGACCCCGAAACACTGCCGCTGCCAACGGAAATCGACGAGCCGCAACGATGGATCGACAGGGTCCTGTAGCGCAGTTGCGCCGCGCGGTGTCCGCGTTCGCCAAAGCCCACCGGATCGACGACGAACGCTGGTGCGTCGCGCTGTCGGGAGGACCCGACTCGCTGGCGCTGACCGCGGTGGCGGCTGCCGATCGGCCGACCACCGCGCTGATCGTCGACCACGGGCTACAAGTCGGATCGCGGGCGGTCGCCGACCTCGCCCGGGAGCAGGCGCTGACATTGGGATGTGTTGACGCGCGAGTGCTTTCCGTGGTTGTCGGCCGCACCGGCGGGCCGGAGGCCGCGGCGAGGGAGGCGCGCTATGCCGCACTGCAGGGCGCACGCGACGACACGCCGGTGCTGCTCGGCCACACGCTCGACGACCAGGCCGAGACGGTGCTGCTCGGGCTGGGCCGCGGCTCCGGTGCCCGCTCCATCGCCGGCATGCGGGCGTATCACCCGCCATGGTGTCGGCCGTTGCTGTCGGTGCGACGAATCGTCACCCTCGAGGCTTGCGACGAGCTGAAGGTCAAGCCGTGGCATGACCCGCACAACTTCGAGCGGCGGTTCACTCGGGCGCGGCTACGCCTCGAAGTCATGCCGCTGCTGGAAGACGTGCTGGGCGGCGGGGTGGCCGAGGCGCTGGCACGCACCGCGACCGCGCTGCGTGAGGACACCGACGCCCTCGACGAACTCGCCCATCGTGCGCTGCAGTCCGCCGCGGCCGGCGACGGTCTCGACACCGGGCGGCTCGCGACGCTGCCGACGGCGATCCGGCGCCGGGTGATCCGCAGCTGGCTGCTGGCCGGCGGTGCCAGCGACCTGACCGACAAGCAGATCCGCGGCGTTGACACCCTCGTCACCGCGTGGCGAGGTCAGGGCGGCGTCGCCGTCGGGTCCCCGCTGCGCAGCCAGCGGCTGATCGCCGGCCGCCGCGACGGGGTGCTGACGCTGCATTGCGAGCCCGTCTAGGCGAACTCCCGTTGGTTGTGCGCGCCGTTGCATGGCACGCTGTGGTCGTGGCTGCGCAATCTGCAGAGCTGTACCCGGGGGACATCAAGTCGGTGCTGCTCTCCGGGGACCAGATCCAGGACCGCACCGCCGAGCTCGGCCGGCTGATCGGCGAGGACTACCGCGACACCATCGGCGAACACGGCCAGGACCTGCTGCTGATCACGGTGCTCAAGGGGGCGGTCATGTTCGTCACCGACCTGGCCCGCGCGATTCCGCTGCCCACGCAGCTCGAGTTCATGGCCGTCAGCTCATACGGGTCGTCGACGTCGTCGTCGGGGGTCGTGCGCATCCTCAAGGACCTTGACCGCGACATCAACGACCGCGACGTGCTGATCGTCGAGGACATCGTCGACTCCGGGCTCACGCTGTCCTGGCTGTTGCGCAATCTCGCGACGCGGCGTCCGCGGTCGCTGCGGGTGTGCACGCTGCTGCGCAAGCCCGATGCGGTGCGCGCCGATGTCGACATCGCCTACGTGGGGTTCGACATTCCCAACGAATTCGTCGTCGGCTACGGGCTGGATTACGCCGAGCGCTACCGCGACCTGCCCTACATCGGCACGCTGGATCCCAAGGTGTACGAAGAGTAGGAGAAACCGATGACTCGCACTGCTCTCCGGATCTGCCCGCTGTGCGAGGCCACCTGTGGGCTGACCCTAACGATCGACGACGCACTGGGCAGGGTGACCGGGGCCCGGGGCGATCGATCCGACGTCTTCAGCGCGGGCTTCATCTGCCCGAAAGGCGCGAGTTTCGCTGAGCTGGACGGTGATCCGGACCGGCTGGCTCGTCCACTGGTCCGCCGGGACGGTGAGCTGACCGAGGTCGGCTGGGATGAGGCGTTTGCGGCCGCGGCGGACGGCCTGGGCCAAGTGCTGCGCGAGCACGGCGGGACGTCGGTGGCGGTGTATCTCGGCAACCCGAATGCGCACACGATCGCCGGCGCGCTGTACGCGCCGCTGATAATCCGTGGGCTCGGCACTCGTCAGGTGTACTCGGCGAGCACCCTGGACCAGATGCCCAAGCACGTCGCTCTCGGCTACCTGTTCGGCAACCCGCTCGCATTCACCGTTCCCGACCTCGACCGCACCGACCACTTGGTGATCATCGGCGCGAATCCGCTTGTCTCCAACGGAAGTCTGGCCACCGCGGCCGACTTCGGCGGCAAGCTCAAGGCGTTGCGGAAGCGCGGCGGTCGGCTGACCGTCATGACCCGAACCGCACCCGGACCGCCGAACTCGCCGACCGGCACCTCGCGCCCAGGCCGGGCACCGACGCCGCGCTGTTGTTCGCCGTGGTGAACGTGCTGTTCGACGAGGGCCTCGTCGACCCCGAGCTCGGCGGAGTGGCCGAACACGTCAACGGTCTCGACGAGGTCCGGGCGCTGGCGACCGAGTTCCCGCCCGAGGCCGTCACCGCGCACTGCGGCGTGGCCGCCGACGAGATCCGCGCCGTGGCGCGCGAGATCGCCACCGCCCCCTCCGCCGCGGTGTACGGCCGAATCGGCACGTCCACAGTCGAATTCGGCACCCTGGGCAGCTGGCTGGTAGACGTCATCAACATCCTGACCGGGAATCTCGACGGTCCCGGCGGAGCCATGTTCCCGCTCTCGCCGACGGCGTCGGCCCCGCGCCCACCCAAACCCGGCGGTGGCTTCCGCACCGGCCGCTGGCACAGCCGGGTCTCCGGGTACCCCGAGGCCCTTTCCGAACTGCCCGCCGCCGCACTGCCCGAGGAGATCGACACCCCAGGTGAGGGTCAGGTCAAAGCGTTGATCACCATCGCCGGAAACCCTGTGCTGTCGGCCCCGGACGGCGACCGGCTGAGCCACGCCCTCGACGGCATCGGCTTCATGCTCAGCGTCGATCCGTACCTCAACGAGACGACGCGCCATGCCGACGTCATCCTTCCGCCACCGCCACCGTCGCAGAGCGCCCACTTCGACTTCGCGCTGAACAACGTGTCGGTGCGCAACAACGCGCGGTTTTCGCCGCCCGTGCTGCCGCCGGCCGACGGCCGCCCCGACGAGCCGGAAATCCTGTCCCGCCTCGCGATGATTCTGTACGGTGCCGGACCCGACGCCGATCCAGTCTTGGTCGACGAGCAGGTCATCGCCAGCACGCTGGCCAAGGAGACCGCCGATCCGGACTCGCCGGTCGCGGGCCGGGCGGTCGACGAGCTGACCGCCGTGCTGGCTCCCGGCCCCGGTTACGAGCGGCGCCTCGACATGATGCTGCGCCTCGGGCCCTACGGTGACGCCTTCGGCGCCAAGCCTGACGGCCTCAGCCTCGAGCGGCTTAAGAACGCCCCGCACGGCATCGATTTCGGGCCGCTGCGGCCCCGCCTGCCCGAGGTGCTGCGGACCCGCTCCGGCAAGGTCGAGCTCGCGACCGACGCTCTGGTCACCGACGCGGCGCGGTTACGGGATTCCCTCCAACGCAGCGCCGAGGGCTTCGTGCTGA
>JBEVHG010000039.1:0-6825 GCA_040511335.1 Mycobacterium sp.
TTCCACCACCGGCCATGCCGCGCCCTGGCCGAACTGTGACCGCGCCACCAGTGCGGAAAGCTCGCGTCGCATCGCCACTCGCTCCTCGAGCAGCACCGCGACCCCGCCGGCCAGATACCTGCCGGTGAGATCGCGGGCCTCGGCAAGATCACGTGCCAGCGTCACGCCGCGACCGTCGTAGCCGCCGCGCACGGTCTTGACCACGACCGGCCCGCCGATGCGGGCCGCGAACGCGTCCACATCCGCTACCTCGGTCACCGCCGCATAGCGCGGAATCGGAGCGCCCAACGCCTCCAGCCGCCGCCGCATCACCAACTTGTTCTGGGCGTGGATCAGCGCCTGCGGCGGCGGGGCCACATTCACGCCCTCGGCGACGAGCTTGTCCAACAGCTCGGTCGGGACGTGCTCGTGGTCGAAGGTGACGGCGTCGGCGCCGGCGGCCGCCCGGCGCAGCGCGTTGAGGTCGGTGTGCGCGCCGATCACCACGTCCGGGGTGACCTGCGCCGCCGGGTCGTCCGGCCCGACGGCCAGCACCCGCAGCGTCTGGCCGAGCGCGATGGCGGCCTGGTGAGTCATCCTGGCCAACTGCCCGCCGCCGATCATGGCCACCACCGGGGGCGTGCTTGGAGTTGTCGGCACAGCGTTCATGTTGTCATGGCGGTGAGGCGCGGCCATACCGGCCGTGACCTGCGCGGGTAAGCGTTACTTAGGTTATTTCCGTAGACTGCCTTCTTGTGTCCTTCACTGGTGCCACGATCGCGCGGCTGCCACGCCCGATCCGGCCGTACGCCGAACGGCATCACGAGCTCATCAAGTTCGCGATCGTCGGGGGCACCACGTTCGTCATCGACTCGACGATCTTCTTCACGTTGAAGCTGACCATCCTGGAGCCCAAGCCGGTGACGGCGAAGATCATCTCCGGCATCGTCGCGGTGATCGCGTCCTACATCCTCAACCGCGAGTGGAGCTTCCGCGACCGCGGTGGCCGTGAGCGCCACCACGAGGCGCTGTTGTTCTTCGCGTTCAGCGGCGTCGGCGTGCTGCTGAGCATGGCCCCGCTGTGGGTCTCCAGTTATGTGCTGCAACTGCGCGTCCCCGACGTGTCGCTGACCGTGGAGAACATCGCCGACTTCGTCTCCGCCTATGTCATCGGCAATCTGCTGCAGATGGGGTTCCGGTTCTGGGCCTTCCGCCGCTGGGTGTTTCCCGACGAGTTCGGCCGCAACCCGGACAAGGCCCTCGAATCCACTCTCGCCACCGGCGGCATTGCCGAGGCCATCGAGGACCAGCGGGATCCCCGTCTGCATGACGGCACCATCACGCCGCTGCGCAGGCCGGTCCGGCGCGGCAGGATCGGTCAGTCGGTGGGCGGACGCATCCTGGCCGACGAGCGGCTGTCGGACTCTTCGGAACCCAGGGTGTCGAAAACTTCGTGATACAGCAGTGAATGCACCCGTTCCACGCCGGGTATGTCGTGGAACTCCAGGGGATCCTGCGACGCCGACTCGACGATCAGACATCCGGTGCGCAGCATCCGGTCGACGAGCCCATGCCGAAACTCCACACTGTTGATCCGCGCTAACGGGATGTCGATACCCGTCCGGGTGAGCAGTCCGTGCCGGAACATCACCCGGCGGTCGGTGATGACGAAATGCGTCGTCCACCAACTGAAGAACGGCCAGATCGTGAGCCACCCGATGACCACCAACCAGATGGCGCCGATCACCAGCAGCACCACGTTCTTTGCCGTCTGATCCCAGTCGGCCTGTTCGACGATGGCGGCGACGAACGCGGCCAGGGCGGTCGCGATGACCAGCACCAGCGCCGGGAAGATCAACCGCTTCCAGTGCGGGTGCCGATGCAGCACCACCTGCTCGTCGTTGGCCAGCACGTTCTCCGGGTAGCCCACGGCAGCACTCTACCCAGAGCGGCCGTCGCCCACGGGCCGCAAATGCGTGATATCGCCGGCCGACACGGTGACCAACTGTTCGCCGGTGTCGATGCGGAGCCGGCCCAGCCGGTCGACGGCGTCGGCGATCCCTTCGACGGCACGGTCGCCGGGCAGGCCGGCCCGCACGCGGCTACCGATCGTCAGGCTGTGCCTCCGGTAATCCGCGGCGAGCGTGGCATCGGCGCCTCCCGCGCCGCGCCAGCCGGCGATGCGAGCCGCCAAATGCCGAAGCACCGCGCGCAGCAACACATTCCGATCGGTCACCGATGAGTCGAGCATGAGCAGCGAGGTGGCGGCCGGGTCGGGTGCCTCGGCGGCGGTCAACGTCACGTTGAGGCCGAGGCCCACCACGATCACCGGCGTCGGAGCGGCGACTTCGGCGAGAATGCCCGCCAGCTTGCCGCTGCCGACCAGCACGTCGTTGGGCCACTTCAGGCCGGCGACGATCCCGGTCACCTCGCTCAGCGCGTCGACCACGGCGACGCCGGTCGCCAGCGGCAGCCAGCCCCAGGCATCCGCGGGGACATCGCCCGCGCCGACACCGACCGATAGCGCGATCTGGGAGCGCGGCGGTGCGGACCAGGTACGGCCGTGCCGGCCGCGGCCGGCCGTCTGATACTCGGCGACCAGCGCCACACCGTCGATATCGACGCCGGCAACAGCCCGTGCCAGCAGGTCGGCGTTGGTGGACGCGGTTTCGGCAACCACTTCGAGTTGCCGCCACGGCAGACCCGGCCCGACCAGTCCGTCTCGCAGTGGCGGGGGGTCCAACGCGGGCCGCTGCGGGTCGCTATCCACCCGCCGATCCTATGGGCCTCCGTACGCGGGCGGGCCGCCCAGGCACGTGAGCAGGCGCCAGGGCCGATAGCATCGACACCCATGACGCGCGTTACCGAACCTTCCGCCGAGCACGTGGTGGACATCCATACCACCGCCGGCAAGCTGGCCGATCTGAAGCGGCGCACCGAAGAAACGCTGCATCCCGTCGGCGAGACCGCGGTCGAGAAGGTCCACGCGAAGGGCAAGCTGACCGCCCGCGAGCGCATCTACGCGCTGCTGGACGAGGGCTCGTTCGTCGAACTCGACGCACTCGCCAAGCACCGCAGCACCACCTTCGGGCTGGAGAGTAAGCGACCATTGGGCGACGGCGTCGTCACCGGTTACGGCACCATCGACGGCCGCGACGTGTGCATCTTCAGCCAGGACGTCACCGTCTTCGGCGGCAGCCTGGGCGAGGTGTACGGCGAGAAGATCGTCAAGGTGCAGGATCTGGCCATCAAGACCGGCCGCCCGCTCATCGGCATCAACGAGGGCGCCGGCGCGCGTATCCAGGAGGGCGTTGTCTCGCTGGGCCTCTACAGTCGGATCTTCCACAACAACATCCAGGCGTCCGGCGTGATCCCGCAGATCTCGCTGATCATGGGCCCCGCGGCCGGCGGCCACGTGTACTCCCCCGCGCTGACCGACTTCGTCGTCATGGTCGACCAGACCAGCCAGATGTTCATCACCGGCCCAGACGTCATCAAGACCGTCACCGGTGAGGACGTCACGATGGAGGAGCTGGGCGGCGCCCACACCCATATGGCGAAGTCCGGCCTGGCCCACTATGTCGCCTCCGGCGAGCAGGACGCCTTCGATTACGTCCGCGACCTGCTGAGCTACCTGCCGAGCAACAACTACGCCGACCCGCCGCGCTACCCGGTGCCGGTGCCGGAGGGCGCGATCGAGGACAACCTCACCGACGAAGACCTCGAACTGGACACGCTGATCCCGGACTCACCGAACCAGCCCTATGACATGCACGAGGTCATCACCCGCATCCTCGACGACGACGAGTTCCTCGAGGTGCAGGCGGGTTACGCGACGAACATCGTCGTCGGGTTCGGCCGCGTCGACGGACACCCGGTGGGCATCGTCGCCAACCAGCCCACCCAGTACGCCGGCTGCCTGGACATCAACGCCTCGGAGAAGGCGGCCCGCTTCGTGCGGACCTGCGACTGCTTCAACATTCCGATCGTCATGCTGGTCGACGTGCCGGGCTTCCTGCCGGGCACCGACCAGGAGTACAACGGCATCATCCGCCGCGGCGCCAAGCTGCTATACGCCTACGGCGAGGCCACCGTCGCCAAGATCACCGTGATCACCCGCAAGGCCTACGGGGGTGCGTACTGCGTCATGGGTTCCAAGGACATGGGCGCCGACGTGTGCGTCGCGTGGCCGACGGCGCAGATCGCCGTGATGGGCGCCTCGGGCGCGGTCGGCTTCGTCTACCGCTCGGAGCTCAACAAAGCAGCGAATGACGGCGCCGATGTTGATGCACTGCGCCTGGAACTGCAGCAGGAGTACGAGGACACGCTGGTCAACCCGTACGTCGCCGCCGAGCGCGGCTACGTCGACGCGGTGATCCCGCCGTCGCAAACCCGCGGCTACATCGCGACCGCCCTGCGGCTGCTGGAGCGCAAGATCGTCCAGACGCCGCCCAAGAAGCACGGGAACATTCCACTGTGACCGATAAGCCGGAACACGACGGGCAGCACGTGCACGAGCCCCACATCAAGGTGCTGAAGGGCGAGCCCACCGAGCAGGAGCTGGCCGCGTTGGTGGGTGTGCTCGCCGGGGCCGCAGGAGGACAAGGGCAATCGGAGAGCGAACCGCGCAACATGTGGGGCCACCCGGTGGACAAGCTGCGCTACGCAATCTTCGGTTGGCAGCGGGTGACGCTGCTGGAACGGACGCACATGCGGCGATGACGCGGGTGGTGCTCGCGTCGGCGTCGCCGGGGCGCCGCAAGGTGCTGCGCCAAGCCGGAATCGATCCGCTGGTGGTTGTCTCCGGAGTCGACGAGGACGCGATCATCGCCGGGCTGGCACCCGGTTCCACGCCCGATGATGTGACCACCGCGCTGGCGACCGCCAAAGCCGAATCGGTCGCTGACACTCTCGGCGGTGCCGTCGCCACCGATTGCGTTGTGATCGGCTGTGATTCGATGCTGTATCGCGACGGCGAGCTGTTGGGCAAGCCGTCCTCGGCCGCCGTTGCGCTGCGCGGATGGCGGCACATGGCCGGCAGATCAGGCCGGCTCTACACCGGACATTGCGTAATCCGGTTGCGGGACAACGTGATTACCGAGCGGGCCGCCGATGTCGCCGTCACGACAGTGAATTTCGGGACCCCGCCGCCACGCGACCTGGACGCCTACGTGCACAGTGGCGAGCCGGTCGCGGTGGCCGGTGGCTTCACGCTCGACGGACTTGGCGGATGGTTCATCGACGGGGTCGACGGCGACCCGTCCAACGTGGTGGGACTCGGACTTCCACTGACCCGCACGCTGTTCGGCCGCGTCGGGCTGTCTATCGCCGATCTTTGGGCGGCGAACCCGCTGTAGGCTCGTGGGGTGCCATTGCCTGCCGACCCCAACCCCGCCCTGACCGCCTACGCCCACCCCGAACGGCTGGTCACCGCCGACTGGCTGTCGGCCAACCTCGGCCGACCGGGCCTTGCGATCGTCGAGTCCGACGAGGACGTTCTGCTCTACGACACCGGCCACATTCCCGGCGCGGTGAAAATCGACTGGCACACCGACCTCAACGACCCTCACGTTCGCGACTACATCAACGGCGCCCAATTCGCCGAACTGATGGACCGCAAGGGCATCGCCCGCGACGACACCGTCGTGATCTACGGCGACAAGAGCAACTGGTGGGCGGCATACGCGCTGTGGGTGTTCACCCTGTTCGGCCACCCCGACGCCCGGCTGCTCGACGGCGGGCGCGACCTGTGGATCTCCAACGGGCGCGACACCACGCTCGACGTGCCGACGAAGCAGACCACCGGGTACCCGGTCGTCGAGCGCGATGACCCGCCGATCCGCGCGTTCAAGGACGAGGTGCTGGGCATCCTCGGCTCACAGCCATTGATCGATGTGCGGTCACCGCAGGAATTCACCGGCGAGCGCACGCACATGCCGGACTATCCGGAAGAGGGCGCCCTGCGCGGCGGCCACATCCCGACCGCACGTTCGATCCCGTGGGGTAAGGCGGCCGACGACAGCGGGCGGTTCCGCAGCCGCCCCGAACTCGAGGAGCTGTACGGGTTCCTGTCGCCCGAGGACAACACCGTCGTCTACTGCCGCATCGGTGAGCGGTCCAGCCACACCTGGTTCGTGCTGACCCATCTGCTGGGGCTTCCGGGGGTGCGCAATTACGACGGCTCGTGGACGGAGTGGGGCAACGCGGTGCGGGTGCCCGTCGCCGTGGGCGAGGAGCCGGGCGAGGCACCGGGGTCGTCATGATGCCCGCTCCGCTGGCCGAGGTGGTCTCCGAGTTCCAGGAGGTCGCCGGCCAGGACAAGCTGCAGCTGCTGCTGGAGTTCGCCAACGAGCTGCCGCCGCTGCCCGCCGATCTGGAGCAAGCCGCCATGGAACCGGTGCCCGAATGCCAGTCGCCGCTGTTCCTGCACGTCGACGCCGGCGACCCCGAACACGTGCGGCTGTTCTTCAGCGCGCCCGCCGAGGCCCCGACGACCCGGGGCTTCGCCGCCATCCTGTCGGCGGGCCTCGACGAACAACCGGCGGAGGACATCCTTGCCGTCCCCGACGATTTCTATACCGATCTGGGGCTGGCCTCGCTGATCAGTCCGCTGCGACTGCGCGGCATGTCCGCCATGCTGGCGCGGATCAAGCGGCGAGTGCGGGGCGAGTAGACCCCCTCGCGGTGTCGCCCCTTAAACTGCCCCCGGGATACATTCTTAAAGACGTTCTTATAAAGACCTGCTTCAGGAGGCGAAGTGCCTAATCACGCCAGCTCGAAGATCTCCAAGGTGCTTGTCGCCAACCGCGGGGAGATCGCGGTGCGGGTGATCCGCGCGGCCAAGGA
>JBEVHG010000040.1:0-7707 GCA_040511335.1 Mycobacterium sp.
ACCATGTGGGGCTTCTTCGTCCTGGCCACCGTCTACCTCGAGGCGTACGGGCTACTGTTCGACCCGAATTTCCACATTCCGTTCATCGGCCGCTGGGACGGCCTGGGCTTCCTGCAGGACTTCTTCGCCGTCGCCGTACTGCTCGGCATCACCACGTTCGCGATCATCCGGCTGCGCACCGAGCCCAAGGAGCACGGCCGCGAATCCCGCTTTTACGGATCGCACACCGGTGGCGCCTGGTTGATCCTGTTCATGATCTTCAACGTCATCTGGACGTACGCGCTGGTCCGCGGCGCCGCGGTGAACACCGAGAACCTTCCCTACGGCAACGGCGCATTCTTCTCGCAGCTTATGGGCGCCGTCCTGCACCCGTTGGGCCACACCGCCAACGAGTGGATCGAGACGATCGCGCTGCTGTTGCACATCGGCGTGATGCTGGTGTTCCTGCTCATCGTGCTGCACTCCAAGCACCTGCACATCGGCCTGGCGCCGCTCAACGTCACGTTCAAGCGGCTGCCGAACGCCCTTGGGCCACTGCTGCCGATGGAGTCGAAGGGCAAGCCGATCAACTTCGAGGATCCGGCCGAGGACGACGTGTTCGGCCGCGGCAAGGTTGAGGACTTCACCTGGAAGGGCTTCCTCGACTTCACGACGTGCACCGAGTGCGGCCGCTGCCAATCGCAGTGCCCGGCCTGGAACACCGGCAAGCCGCTGTCGCCCAAGCTCGTGATCATGAACCTGCGCGACCACATGTTCGCCAAGGCGCCCTACATCCTGGGCGACAAGGACATGCCTGGCGATGAGCGCTCGCGCGAAGAGCACAACCCAGCCGAGGGTGGCTTCATCGAAACCCACGACGAAGAAGCGCACCATGTGCCGGAGTCCGGGTTCGAAAGAGTGCTGGGCTCGGGGCCGGCGCAGGCCACCCGTCCGCTGGTCGGCACCGCCGAGCAGGGCGGCGTCATCGACCCCGACGTGCTGTGGTCGTGCACCACCTGCGGCGCGTGCGTCGAGCAGTGCCCGGTGGACATCGAGCACATCGACCACATCGTCGACATGCGGCGCTACCAGGTGATGATGGAGTCCGAGTTTCCCTCCGAGCTCGGCGTGCTGTTCAAAAACCTTGAGACCAAGGGCAATCCGTGGGGCCAGAATGCCAAGGACCGCACCAACTGGATCGACGAGGTCGACTTCGACGTGCCGGTGTACGGTCGCGACGTCGAGTCCTTCGAGGGCTACGAGTACCTGTTCTGGGTGGGCTGCGCCGGCGCCTACGAGGACCGCGCCAAGAAGACCACGAAGGCCGTCGCGGAATTGCTGGCGATCGCGGGTGTGAAGTATCTGGTGCTCGGCACCGGAGAGACCTGCAACGGCGACTCGGCGCGCCGATCCGGCAACGAGTTCCTGTTCCAGCAGCTCGCCGCGCAGAACGTCGAGACGCTCAACGACATGTTCTCCGGCGTCGAGCGGGTGGATCGCAAGATCGTCGTCACCTGCCCACACTGCTTCAACACGCTGGGCCGGGAGTACCCGCAGGTGGGCGGCAATTACACGGTGCTGCACCACACCCAGCTGCTGAACCGGCTGATCCGGGACCGCAAGCTGGTGCCGGTTTCGCCCGTCGACGGCGGTGCCGACATCACCTACCACGACCCGTGCTACCTGGGCCGGCACAACAAGGTGTACGAGGCGCCGCGCGAGCTGATCGGCGCGTCCGGTGCGACGCTGACCGAGATGCCGCGGCACGCCGATCGCGGGCTGTGCTGCGGCGCCGGCGGCGCGCGGATGTGGATGGAAGAGCACATCGGCAAGCGGGTCAACCACGAACGCGTCGAGGAGGCGCTGGACACCGGCGCGTCGAAGATCGCCACCGGCTGCCCGTTCTGCCGGGTGATGATGACCGACGGTGTCGACGACCGCGCCGAGGCCATGGGCAAGGAGAAGGCCGAGGTGCTCGACGTGGCACAGCTGCTGCTGGGCTCGCTGGACAAGAGCGCCGTCACGCTTCCGACGAAGGGCGCGGCCGCCGAGGCCGCCGCCGCAAGGGTGGAAACGGCTCCCGAGGCCGAGACCGCGCCTGTGCAAGCCGCGCCCGCGGAAGCCAAGGCCGAGCCGACGACCGAGGCGGAGGCCAAGCCGGTCACCGGGCTGGGCATCGCCGGCGGGGCCAAGCGGCCGGGCGCCAAGAAAGCCACCCCGGCGCCCGCCGACAAACCCGCGGCCGCAGCGCCCGCTGCCAAGGGACTTGGTATCGCCGCCGGCGCCAAGCGGCCCGGCGCGAAGAAGACGGCCCCGGCGGCCGAGGTCACGGCCGCTGCGGCGGAAACCACTGCACCGGCCGTGAAGGGGTTGGGCATCGCCGCGGGCGCCAAGCGACCGGGTGCGAAGAAGACCGCCCCGGCCGCCGAAACCACCGCAGCCGCACCGGAAACCACGGCCCCCGAGCCGCAGACGGCGTCGGAACCGGCGGTCAAGGGTCTGGGCATCGCCCCGGGTGCGCGGCGGCCGGGCGCCAAGAAGGCCACGGCGCCAACGCAACCCGCTGCTGCCCCGCCACAGCCTGCCGCCGCTTCGCCGCAGCCCGAGCCCGACGGTGAGGCCAGTGACGACACCGGCGAAGCACCCGCACCCCCGGTAAAGGGGCTGTCCATCGCCCGCGGTGCGCGCCCGCCCGGCAAGCGATAATTCCAGGCTGCGGAAATTCAGTGGACGGCAATGAGACCATGGTGGACGTGACTACCCACCACCTGCCGTGGCATACCACCGGGCACCAGCCCCGGCAGCGCACGTTCACGCAGTCGACGAAGCTGCAGGACGTCCTGTACGAGATCCGCGGTCCGGTGCACGAACACGCGGCGCGACTGGAGACCGAAGGTCACCGCATCCTCAAGCTGAACATCGGCAACCCGGCACCGTTCGGGTTCGAGGCGCCCGATGTCATCATGCGCGACATCATCCAGGCGTTGCCGTATGCGCAGGGCTATTCCGACTCCAAGGGCATCATTCCGGCGCGGCGCGCAGTGGTCACCCGTTATGAACTGGTCGACGGATTCCCGCGATTCGACGTGGACGACGTCTGGCTGGGTAACGGCTGCTCCGAACTGATCACCTTTGCGCTGCAGGCACTGCTGGACAACGGCGATCAGGTCCTGATTCCCGCGCCGGACTATCCGCTGTGGACCGCGTCGACATCGCTGGCGGGCGGAACCCCGGTGCACTACCTGTGCGACGAGACTCAGGGCTGGATGCCCGACATCGCCGATCTGGAGTCCAAGATCACCGACCGCACCAAGGCGATCGTGGTGATCAACCCGAACAACCCGACCGGTGCGGTGTACAGCCGCGAAATCCTCGAGCAGATGGCCGATCTGGCGCGCAAGCACGAGTTGCTGCTGTTGTCCGACGAGATCTACGACAAGATCCTGTACGACGACGCCAAGCATGTGTGCACAGCGTCGGTGGCACCGGACGTGCTGACACTGACCTTCAACGGCTTGTCCAAGGCCTACCGCGTCGCCGGATACCGCGCCGGATGGCTGGCGGTCACCGGGCCGAAGGACCATGCCGCCAGCTTCATCGAGGGCATCAGCCTGCTGGCCAACATGCGGCTGTGCCCGAACGTGCCCGCGCAGCACGCAATTCAGGTCGCGCTCGGTGGGCATCAGAGCATCGAGGACCTGGTGCTGCCCGGTGGCCGGCTGCTCGAACAACGCGACGTCGCCGTGTCCAAGCTCAACGAGATCCCCGGGGTGTCCTGCGTCAAGCCCGGCGGTGCGCTGTACGCGTTCCCCCGGCTCGACCCCGAGGTATATGACATCCAAGACGACGAGCAGCTGGTGCTCGACCTGCTTCTGCAGGAGAAGATTCTGGTGACCCAGGGCACCGGGTTCAATTGGCCCGCGCCGGATCACCTGCGCCTTGTCACGCTGCCGTGGTCGCGCGACCTGGCCAATGCCATCGAGCGGCTGGGCAACTTCCTGGCCAGCTACCGTCAGTAGATCGGCCGGCCCGTTTGCGCCGATTTCTGCAACAGGGCTGTAGATATTCAAATTTTCACAACTCTGGTGCAGAACTCGCTGAGGAAGGCCCTAGCGTTCCAGCAGCTCCAGCAGGTAGGCGCCGTAACCCGACTTGAGCAGTGTGTGCGCGCGGTCGGCCAACTGGTCGTCGTCTATGAAGCCCACCCGCCAGGCCACCTCCTCCGGCACGCTGATCTTCAGGCCCTGGCGACGCTCGATGGTGCGCACGTAGTCGCTGGCGTCCAGCAGCGAATCAAAGGTGCCGGTGTCCAGCCAGGCGGTGCCGCGCGCGAGCACCTCCACGGCCAGCCGGCCCTGGTTGAGGTAGATCTGATTGATCTCGGTGATCTCGTATTCGCCGCGCGCGGACTTGCGCAGCGGCCGCGCGATCTCGACGACGTCATTGTCGTAGAAGTACAGCCCGGGCACCGCGTAGTGCGACTTCGGGGTAGCCGGCTTTTCCTCCAGCGACAGCGGGGTGCCGTCGGCACTGAACTCGACTACACCGTAGGCCGACGGGTTGGCTACCTGGTAGGCGAAAATCGCTCCGCCGCTGACGTTTTGGAATCGGCTCAGGCTGGTGCCGAGACCGGGCCCGTAAAAGATGTTGTCCCCCAACACCAATGCCACTGAATCGGTGCCGATGTGGTCGGCGCCGATCACGAAGGCCTGTGCCAGGCCGTCGGGCTGATCCTGGATCGCGTAGTCAAGGTTGATGCCGAATGCCGACCCGTCGTCGAGCAGGCGGCGAAAGCCCGGCGCATCGTCGGCGGTGGTTATCACCTGGATGTCGCGGATGCCGGCCATGATCAACGTGGATAACGGGTAGTAGATCAGCGGCTTGTCGTAGACGGGCAGCAGCTGCTTACTGACCCCCATCGTGATCGGGTACAGCCGCGTGCCCGATCCGCCGGCCAGGATGATGCCGCGCATGCCGTCAAGACTAAGCGTCGAGGTCTTGCTCGGTCAGATCGGTTGCCGCCAATGCCGACGCCAGGTCGTCGTGCCGGAATACCGACGTGACGTGGTCGCGGACGACGCGGAAGGCCGAAGCCGCGGTGGTGGTCGAGGCGGGATCCGACCGCGAGGTGATCTGCTGCTCAACCACCACAACGCCGTCATGGACGTACATCCGGCCCGGCTCCGCGGTGATGTCCGCAGAGCGCGCCCAGTCGAGCAGCGCCGCATGGCCCTGCGCGGCGCCGTTGGCGTCGCCGACCTCGATGTCGTCGGTTGACAACAAGACCAGCGTGTCGAAGTCCTGCTCGTTGAGCGCATCGTGCCAGGCGAGGACCGTCGCGATCTCCGAAGTGGTCATGGTCGCAACCTACGCCACTCACAACGGTGTGCGGGCCAGCCAGCCGTCCCAGACGGCGCCGTCACCCAGCACTTCGATACCCGCGTCGGCGGCCGTTCGGCGCCGAACGATCGCCAGCAGCAGATCCTTCGCGGGGCCCCGCACCGCCGCGGTGCCCTTGTCGTGCGCGTGCGACCAGGAAACGCCCTCCTCGTCGTTGATGATCGTCCACTCACCCGTCGGACCGAGACCCTCGTCGGTGGCGTGCAGGTGCAACGTCTGCCCGAATTCAAGCGGTGGCGAACCCGCCTTGGCCTGGACGGCGACGCGATCGACCCATTCGCTGATGGCGTCGGCGGCCAGTTCGGGCGCTAGCTCGTATGCCACACCCAGTGCCAGCGCCGCGTCGGCGCGATGGACCACGGCTTCGTGCACGCGCCGCCGTATCCACCAGCCCGCGGGCCGTGGACCCAGGAACGTCCAGACGCGCGCATCGCTGCCGACATGGTCGACCGCGTCGATGACGAGCTGCGCCCCACCGTGCAGCCAGGCGATGGCCGCGTCGGGATCGTCCGGAGGCTTGCCGTCCCGCACGTCGCGCGGGTCAAGAGGTTGGGTGCGACGGTCGGCGACGATCTGCGCCGCCCACCGGTGGCCACGACCGACGTGCCGGAAGAGCTGGTTGAGCGTCCAACCGGGACAGGTCGGCACCGGTGTCGACAGGTCACCGCCTCGGATCACCTCTCCGAAGGCTCGGGTCTGCTCCAGCAGCGCCGCATGGAAGTCCACGTTACGAACCTACAGTGCTGCGCGCCTTGCCAAGTCGGATCGGCAGCGATGACCATCCCCGCAGCACCCTGGTGTCGCGACGGTTACCGGTCCCGGCCAGCCGCGCCTCCGGATAGCGGTCGAAGAACGTCCGCAACCCGACTTCGCCCTCCGCCCGGGCGAGCGCGGCGCCGAGGCAGAAGTGCCGACCGCCGGAGAATGACAGATGCTTGCCGGCGTTGGCGCGTTCGATGTCGAAGCGATGCGGGTCGTCGAACACCTTCGGGTCGCGGTTGGCTCCGGCCAGGTGGATGATGATCAGTTCACCGCGCCGGACCGCGGTGCCCGCCACCTCGGTGTCCTTGCGCGCCACCCGCGCGCTCATCTGCACCGGCGAATCCAGCCGGAGGATCTCCTCGACGGCGTTGGGCCACAGCTCCGGCCGGGCCGACAGCGTCGCGACGTGCTCGGGTGAATCGAGCAGCATCCGAATTCCGTTGCCCAACAGGTTGACCGTGGTCTCGAAGCCGGCGGCCAGCACCAGGCCGGCGGTGGCCTGTAGCTCGTCGTTGTTAAGCCGCACGCCGTCATCTTCGCTGGCCTGGATCAGCTGGCTCATCAGGTCGTCGCCGGGGTTGCGCCGCATCTCTTGCAGGTGGTCGGCGAGCCAGGCGTTGAATCCCTCGAGGCCGCGGTGCACGCGCATGTACTGCTGCCACGACAGACCGATATCGAGGCTCGGGGCGGCCAGCTCACCGAACTGCAGGATGCGGGGCCGGTCCTGTTCGGGAACGCCCAGGATGTCCCCGATCACCGCGACGGGAAGCTGCGAGCAATAGCGGTCGACCACGTCGACCACAGCGCTGTCGCCGCCGACGTTGTCGAGCAGCGTGGCGGCGGTCTGCTCCACCCGTTCCCGAAGCGCGGCAACGGCTCTCGGCGTGAAAATCGACGACACCAACTTGCGGTAGCGGGTGTGCTCCGGCGGCTCGACCGACAGCAGCGACGGCGGTCGCAGCGGGTGCAGTAACCCGGTGTCGGTCTTGTCGACCACCCACGGCAACGGCCGGGGCAGGTTCGCGCCGATCGCGCTGACCTGAAAGTCGTCGGAGCGCAGCAGCTCGTTCGCGACGGCGTGATCGAAGGTGATGAGCACCCTGCGGCAGCGGATCACCGGGCCCCGCCCGCGCAGCTCGTCGGCGAACGCCGCCGGGTTGGCCCGCACCTCGAGGTCGGCGATCAGCCGAGCTTGCGGGTCGCCGCTGCGAAGACCCACGGTTGACAGACCGCGGATCACACCGTGCAGGGCAAGCCAACGGATCCGTTGCCGCATGGGGTCGAGCTTACGAGCTCCTGTCCCAGGTGGCGACGGCCCAGATCACGATGATGTCCAGCGCGATCACCACCAGCGCCCACACCGTGTAGTACGGCAGCCACAAGAACATCGAGACGATCGACAACGACGCCATCAAGATCGCCGCCACCCGCGTCCAGGTCGCGCCCGTCATCATCCCGAGGGCGACGGTGCCGAGCAGGACGGCCAACATGATGTGGATCCACCCCCAGGTCGCCGTGTTGAATTTGAAGATGTAGTCCGGCCCGACGACGAGCAGATCGTCGTTG
>JBEVHG010000041.1:0-13444 GCA_040511335.1 Mycobacterium sp.
TTCTATCGAAGAGCTCAAAGCTCGGGAACAACTATCAGGAAGTCAACCCTGCGGCAGGCTCGAGCAACGGCATCCCACCACCACAGCACGGGATCTGCCGCCAGGCGCGCCGTTCTTTCGATAGACGTCCAGCGCCGGGAACAACCACATCACCTGGCAGCAGACCCGTCAGGAACAGACCCCTGGTCACCACGACCAGTAACCCATCCCTACTAAACGATTAGGAACACACCGATGAGCACCATGCGAGCCGTCCAGGTCGTCGGCTACCACCAGAACCTCGAGATGAAGGAGGTGCCGACCCCGACGCCCACCGGACCGTTCGACGTCATCGTCAAGATCGGCGGGGCGGGCGTATGCCGGACCGATTTGCATATCCTGGAAGGTCAGTGGGCGGAGAAGACACAGGTTCAGCTTCCCTACACCATCGGGCACGAGAACGCCGGCTGGGTGCAAGCGGTCGGTTCGGCGGTGACCAACGTACGTGAGGCCGACAAGGTTATCGTGCACCCGCTGATCACGTGCGGGCTTTGTCGCGCGTGCCGATCCGGCGACGATGTGCATTGCGAGGCCAACGCATTTCCCGGCATCGACACCAACGGCGGATACGCCGACTACCTGAAAACGTCGGCGCGCAGTGTCGTGAAGATCGATGACTCGTTGGAACCGTCCGACGTCGCCGCCCTCGCCGATGCCGGCCTCACCGCCTACCACGCGGCGGCCAAGGCGGCGCGGCGGCTCACCCCGCGCGACCGCTGCGTGATCATCGGTGCAGGCGGCCTGGGGCACATAGGGATCCAGGTGCTCAAGGCGCTCAGCCCCGCCGAACTGATCGTCGTTGACCGCAACGCTGACGCCGTCAAACTCGCACTTTCAATCGGCGCCGCCCACGGTGTCGTCGCCGACGGCACCCAGGTCGAACAGGTCCTCAAGTTGACCGGTGGACACGGCGCCGAAACCGTCGTTGACTTCGTCGGCGAGGGCGGCGCCACCAGCGAGGGCGTACGGATGCTGCGCCGCGCAGGCGATTACCACGTAGTCGGCTACGGCGAGAACATCAACGTGCCGACGATCGACATCATCTCTACCGAGATCAACTTCATCGGCAACCTGGTCGGTTCCTACAACGACCTGTGCGACCTGATGGCTCTGGCCGCCCGCGGCGCCGTCCACCTGCACACCGCAAAGTACAAACTCGACGATTTCCAATCCGCCCTCGACGATCTCGACGCCGGCAAAGTCCGCGGCCGAGCGATTCTCACCCCCTAGGAGGCAGGCTCATGATCTTCATCGTGGTCAAATTCGAGACGAAACCGGAGTGGACCGACCGCTGGCCCGACCTGGTGTCGGAATTCACCGCCAGCACTCGCGCCGAAGACGGCAACCTGTGGTTCGAATGGTCGCGCAGCCTGGAGAACCCCGCCGTCTACGTGTTGGTCGAAGGGTTCCGCGACGGCGAAGCAGGCAGCGTCCACGTCAACAGCGGACACTTCAAGAAGGCGCTGGAGGACATGCCGCAGGCACTTGCCTCGACACCCCAGATCATCAGCCAGACGATCGACGCGACGGGTTGGTCGGAAATGGGCGAAATGACCATCAGCTGATCTAGCCAGGCCGCAACATTGTGCTCCGGCGCCCGAGGACGGAACTTAGAACATTCTTCAGCGGTGACATTGCGTAGTCTCTAACGCAACCACTGGCAGGTGTCAATGACACCTGCTATTGACGATGGCCGGTTACGCAAGCTTTATTGTCACCATAGTCGCAGCTTAAGGTGGTTTTGTAGTTTCATCTGCCGACGATCGTCGGCCGCGGGGTGCTGTCCGGAGGCGCCAAAGTATGACCTACCCGGAGAAAATGAACGAGATGACGCCGCTGCATCGCTTCGGCGACGTCGCGGACCTCGGGCGGTTGGCGGTCTATCTGTGTACGCGCGACTGCTACGCCACCAACGCGATCTTCCATGTCGATGGCGGCATTGAGCAGAACAACTCACCCCTGCCCATACCCGACCTGTAAGCACTCGGGAGTTGGCCGATGCCCGGACGCTTGTGCTGCTGCTGGCCGTGCACGCCTTCGGTGTAGGCGTCTCAGCATGCTGCGCCAAGTCGATTCCGGATGTCTCGTCCTCCGGCGGAACCCGGGATCCCACGGTGCCGTCGATGACCTTCGCCACGGCGAAGGAGACGCCGAACGCGAAGACAGCGACGACTGGATTGGCCAGAGTCTGCTTGCCCAACAACGTCAGTCCGCCGCCGAAGAACAAACCCTCGGGACCGCCGGACACCACCTCGGCCGCCAGTAGACCAATCAGGAACGTGCCAACGACGCCACCGACGAAGTGGACACCGACCACATCGAGCGAGTCGTCGTAACCGGCTTTGAACTTCACGCCGACCGCGAACGAGCAGACGATGCCCGCGGCCAGCCCGATCAACAGGGCGCCGAACGGCGAGACGAATCCACATGACGGCGTGATCGCCACCAGACCTGCCACGACGCCGGACGCGGCGCCGAACGTCGTCGGACGGCCGTCACGAATCCGCTCGACTGCGAGCCAGCCCAGCATGCCGAGGCAGCCCGCAAGCAGCGTGTTGAGAAAGACCACGGCCGCCTTGCCGTCGGCGGTGAGCGCAGACCGGCGTTGAAACCGAACCACCCGAACCACAGCAGGCCCACGCCGAGCAGAACGAACGGCAGGTTGTGCGGACGCATCGCCTCGGATTTGAATCCGATTCGCGGACCGAGCACCAGCGCGAGAGCGAGGGCACACGAACCGGATACGACCTCGACGACGAGACCGCCCGCGTAGTCGATGGCCCCGAACTTCGCCAACCAGCCGTCCGGCCCCCAAACCCAATGCGCAACAGGCGCGTACACCGCTACCGCCCAGACGAGCACGAACGCCATCCATGCCGAGAACCTCGCGCGGTCGGCGATCGCCCCACTGATCAGCGCGGCGGTGACGATCGCGAAGCCCAGCTGGAAGGTCACGAACAGAAGCTCGGGAACATTCAATCGAACAGTGGTCGGGTCGATGCCGAGCAGCCCGATGTGGTCGAGGTTGCCGATGAGGCCGCCGCCGGCATCTTGGCCGAACGCCAGCGTGTAGCCCAGGAGCAACCACGCGAGCGTGACGACGGGTATCGAGATGAAGCTCATCATGATCATGTTGAGCACGCCCGTCGACCGCACCATGCCGCCGTAGAAGATGGCCAGGCCCGGCGTCATAAGCAGCACCAATGCAGTACTCGTGAGCAGCCACGCGGTCGCGGCCGGGTCGATCTCCATTCGGTCTCCTTTGCTGGATGAAGCTCGCAGGAGACTATGACGGCCGGGCCGCGGATGGTTCGCGCGGGTTAGCGAAATGACTATCGGGGCCGTCGGTGACCCATGACGCGACTCATGAAAGTGTGCGGGCGGAGGGACTCGAACCCTCACGCTCTTTCGAGCACCGGCACCTAAAGCCGGCATGTCTGCCCAGTTCCATCACGCCCGCAGCCTGGCGATCGTACCGCTTCGCTCGCCCACGAATCTGTCGGCGGTGCTAACTACGTTGGGGGTGATCGGTGGTGGCGAGAGGGCGTGATCGTGCGGTCTGCGGAGGAGTTCAACGCCGTGAAGCGCCTCATCGCCGCCGGCGTGAACGACTGCGCAATCGCGCGGCAGACGGGCATACCGCGTAGGACAGTGTGGGACTGGCGCTACAGCCCGCGAGTTCGACCACGCAAAACGGCCGAGTCATCAGGCTGTGGCGTCGATCATGACTTCTCCTCCATCCCTGGCGCACCGTACTGCTATCTCCTCGGCCTGTACCTCGGCGATGGTTGCATTTCACGAAACGGCCGCGTCTGGCGTCTAAGGATCACCCTCGATTCGAAGTACCCAGGGATCATCGACCGCTGCCGCGAGGCCATCGACATTCTGATGCCGGGCCAGCGTGCGGCGACGCTTCGTCGTTCCGATCGTTGCGTCGAAGTCTCGCTGTACTCGAAACACTGGCCGTGTCTATTCCCCCAGCACGGCGTCGGCAAGAAGCACACCAGCCGATTCGGCTGGAGGCATGGCAGCAAGCCCTCGTCAACGAGGCGACCGAGCAATTCATCCGCGGCCTGATCGACAGCGACGGCTGCCGCGTCGTGGCCAACGATCGCGGTGTCGCCAGCATCCGCTACCACTTCTCGAACCGGTCCGACGACATCCGCGGCCTGTTCTGCGCCGCACTCGATGACCTCGGAATTCCCTGGACACAGTCGAGCAGGTACGTCATCGCCGTCTACCGCAAGGCCGCGACGGCACGCCTCGACGCGTTCATCGGGCCAAAGAGTTGAGGGGCTATGAGCGCGGTACCGTTGAAAGATGTCCACTACACGGCGTAGGAGACCGGCGCTGATCGCGCTGGTGATCATCGCCGCCGCAGGCTGCCTGGCCTTGGCCTGGTGGCAGTGGACCCGCTTCGAATCGGCGTCAGGTACCTTCCAGAACCTCGGCTACGCGCTGCAGTGGCCGCTGTTCGCTGGGTTCTGCGTCTACGGCTACTACAAGTTCGTCCGCTACGAGGAAGCGCCACCGCAGCCGCGCAGGCACGACGACGTCACCGAGATCCCGGCCGGGCTGCTGCCCGAAAGGCCGAAAGCGACAGTGCAATCCGATGACGATCCCGCGCTGCGGGAGTACAACGCTTATCTCGCCGACCTCGCGCAAGCAGACAACGAAGACAGGAAACCTAGGTGAGCGCACCTGAAACGCCGGAGGCCGAAGCCCCGACGCCGGCCGCCCCCGTCGGCACCATCAGCAAAGCCCTACTTGGCTATCGCGTTATGGCGTGGGCGACGGGTATCTGGCTCATCCTGCTCTGCTACGAGATCGTGGCCAAGTACGTATTCGGGGTAGAGAACCTGAATTGGATCGCCGTCGTGCACGGCTGGGTGTACTTCGTCTACCTGCTGTTCACCGCCAATCTCGCACTCAAGGTGCGGTGGCCGATCGGCAAGACCATCGGTGTGCTGCTGGCCGGCACCATCCCGCTGCTGGGCATCATCGTCGAGCACTTCCGCACCAAGGAAGTCAAGCAGCAGTTCGGCCTTTAGCACCCCACGTCAGCACCGGCGAGTCTGACGCCATGCAAAGCGCAAGGTGATACCGCATGCGGTACCACTTCTGAAGAGATCCACACATCTCAGACCGCGGCCGCTGACCCACATGCTCTAGCCAGCCAGTTGCCGCAACACCGGCACCAACGCCGCCAGCGCCCGGCCGCGATGCGAGACCGCGTCCTTCTCCGCGGGGCTCAGTTCTGCCACGGTGCGGCTCGAACCTTCCGGCAGAAAGACAGGGTCATAGCCGAACCCGCCGTCGCCGCGCGCTTCCCGGGCGATGCTGCCCGGCCACACGCCGCGCACCACAACTTCACCGGACCCTGATACCAACGCGCACGCCGACACGAAGGCCGCACCCCGCCTCAAGTCCGGCACATCGCGCAGTTGCGCGAGCAGCAGCGCGGTGTTGGCGGCCTCGTCGCCGTGCGCACCCGACCACCGCGCCGACAACACACCGGGCATGCCGTTCAACGCATCGACCTCAAGCCCGGAATCGTCCGCAACGGAAGGCAACCCGGTCGCGGCGAACGCGTCGCGCGCCTTCGCGAGCGCGTTCTCCTCGAACGTCGCCCCGGTCTCGGGCGCCTCGTCGAACGCCGCGACGTCATCCAAAGACAGCAATGTCAACGGCACCCCCGCGGCGTCCAGCACCCGGCGCAGCTCGGCCAGCTTCTTGCGGTTGCGGCTGGCCACCAGCAGTTCGGTCAGCTTCCGAACGCCTTCTTCTTGTCCGGCGTCGCCGGCTCGGGCAGCACGCCGGGATAGGGCAATTCCAGCGCCTCGCGCTGAACTTCGAACAGTTGCTCGCAGGCGACCAGCGCCGCGTCGAGCATCTTGTCCAAAGTCGATCGCGGGAAGGTCGCACCCTCGCCGGTGCCCTGGATCTCGACCAGCGTCCCGGTGTCGGTGGCTACGACATTCATGTCGACCTCGGCGCGCGCGTCCTCCGCGTAGGGCAGGTCGACGCGGACCCGTCCATCGACCACACCGACGCTGACCGCGGCGATCGCACACGACAATGGCCGCGGATCCGACAGCCGGCCGGCCGCCGACAGATACGTCACCGCGTCGGCCAGCGCCACATAGGCGCCGGTGATGGCCGCGGTACGGGTACCGCCGTCTGCCTGCAGCACATCGCAGTCCAGCGCAATCGTGTTCTCCCCCAACGCCGCAAGGTCGATACACGCCCGCAGCGACCGGCCGATCAGCCGGCTGATTTCCTGGGTGCGCCCGCCGATGCGGCCCCTCACGGATTCACGGTCCGAACGCTCATGGGTGGCCGCGGGCAACATCGCGTATTCGGCGGTGAGCCAGCCCTGACCCGACCCCTTGCGCCACCGCGGCACACCTTCGGTGACGCTGGCCGTGCACATGACCCGGGTCTGGCCGAACTCGACGAGCACCGATCCCGCCGGATGCGAAGTGAAGCCACGGGTGATGACCACCGGACGCAACTCGTCATCGAGGCGGCCGTCTTCTCGTCTGGACACCCGCCAACCCTAGCGGGTTCAGGATCGTGTGATGTCG
This sequence comes from Mycobacterium sp., assembly GCA_040511335.1. GTDB lineage: Bacteria > Actinomycetota > Actinomycetes > Mycobacteriales > Mycobacteriaceae > Mycobacterium. The sequence goes on from JBEVHG010000041.1 coordinate 6,627, forward strand.
AACGTTTCGCCGCCCACCACCGCGTGCACCGGTCCGTCAAACTCCGCCTTGGCCTCGCTGATCACGTCCTCGCGCGACGTCCACGGCGGAATGTGCGTCAACAGCAACTCGCGAACACCGGCCATGGCCGCGGCCTGCCCGGCCTCGGTCCCCGACAGGTGCAGGTCCGGCGGATGCGGCGGGGAATGCGGCCAGGACGCCTCGCACAGGAACACGTCGGCGCCGCGGGCCAACTCGACGAGCGCATCGCATGCCCCGGTGTCGCCGCTGTAGACGAACGCCGCACCGGACGGGTCGGTGATCCGCATGCCGTAGGACTCGGTCGGATGCGCCACCAGCCGCGGCAGCACGGTCAGCGCACCAAATTGCACCGGCTGATTGTCGACCCAGTGCCGGATGTCGAAGATGTCGGAGAAGTCGTCGATTTCGCGGCCCTCGGGCGACGACGCTGCCCCGACCCGCGCCCACGTGTCGGCCGGGCCGTACATCAACGCCCGCCCCTGCGCCGGCGACGGGTGGTAGCGACGCCATACGAACAGGCCCGGTAGATCCAGGCAATGGTCGGCGTGCAGATGCGACAGCAGCACGTGCACGGAGTTGGGATCGGCGTGGCGCTGCAGCGCGCCGAGCACGCCTCCGCCGAAGTCGATTACCGCGGGCGGGGTGTCGGGAGCGGTGAGCAGATAGCCCGACGCCGGCGAATCAGGCCCGACAACACTGCCGGAGCAACCGAGTACGGTGATTCGCACGCACACTAGCTTGCCATGCCCGCTATCACGGTGACGAAAACATCACCGCATTAGGCGACCAACGTCATCTTTGGGCCCCGACGTGACGCTGAACAGGCCGGACGCCGTCGAGAGTCGGACCCAGGAATCGGGCCGCAAGTGTGGTGAACGCCTCAGGATCACCGGTCGCCTCGAACACCCGCCGCGCCGGCGGAGCGTCGTGCGGCCGCAGCAGATCGAGTTCGGTCAGCACGCGCAGCAAGTCTTTCGCGGTCTCCTCGGCACTGGACACCAGCGTGACGTGCTCCCCCATCGCCAGCTGGATCAAACCCGACAGCATCGGATAGTGCGTACAGCCCAACACCAGGGTGTCGACCTCGGCGCGCTGCAGAGGTTCCAGGTAACCCTCGGCCAGCCCGAGCACCTGACGACCGCTGGTCACGCCGCGCTCGACGAAGTCGACGAACCGCGGGCACGCCACCCCGGTGATCACGGTGTCGCGGGCGGCGGCGAACGCATCCTGATAGGCGCCCGACGAGATCGTCGCCGCGGTGCCGATGACGCCGATGCGGCCGTTGCGCGTGGCGGCCACCGCGCGCCGCACCGCGGGCAGGATGACCTCGACGACCGGCACGTCGTAGCGCTCGCGGGCGTCGCGCAGGCAGGCCGATGACGCGGAGTTGCACGCGATCACGAGCGCCTTGACGCCGCGTTCGACCAGATCGTCGCCGATCGCCAGCGCGTGCGCGCGGATCTCGGGAATGGTCAGCGGCCCGTAGGGGCCGTTGCCGGTGTCTCCGACGTAGACGATGTCCTCGTCGGGCAACTGATCGATGATCGCCCGCGCGACCGTGAGTCCGCCGACGCCGGAATCGAAGATTCCGACGGGTGCCAGCGGGGAACTCACGACGTCAGGTATGGGGTCCCGCGCTTGCGTAGCGCGCGGGCCTTGCGCTCGGGCCCGGACAGCAGATACGCCGCGACGACGCCGGCGACCGCGCCGCACAGGTGGCCCTGCCAGGACACGCCGAAGGTGCCCGGCATCACGCCCAGCAGGATGCCGCCGTAGACGAACAGCACGATCACCCCGACCACGATCTCCCATACGTTGCGGGTGAACAGCCCGAACACCAGCAGGAAGGTCAGCCAACCGAAGATCAGCCCGGACGCCCCGATGTGGTTGGTCTCCACGCCGTACGGCGCGCCCATGTTGCCGATCAGCCACGTGCCGATGCCGCCGAGGATCCACACGATCGCGGTGGCGTAGATGAACCGGGCCAGCCCGGCCAGCGTCATCAGGAAGCCGAGCACCAGCGCCGGCCCGGTGTTGGCAAGCAGGTGCTGCCAGTTCGAGTGCAGCAGTGGCGCGAAGATGATTCCCGTCAGCCCGTCGGTCTCCAGCGGACGGATGCCGTTGTCGTCGAGATTGTGCCCGGTCAGCTGATCGAAGAGCTCGATGACGTAGAGCAACACCACGAAGCTGACGATCGTGACTCCGCCGATCAGCCACGCAGGCCGCTTCTTCGGCTGCTGCGGAGTGGTGGGGTATCCGATCGGCTGAGTCATGCGCGATCCGCTTTCGCTTCTCGCTGAGCTGTCATGCCCATAGCTGCCCTTCCAGCGCGTCTTCGGCTTCGTCCAGGCTACCGGCGTACGCACCGGTCGACAGATACTTCCATCCGGCGTCGGCGACGACGAACGCGATGTCGGCCCGCTCGCCGGCCTTGACCGCCTTGGCCGCCACGCCGAGCGCGGCGTGCAGCACCGCACCGGTGGAGATCCCGGCGAAGATGCCTTCGACCTGGACCAGTTCGCGAGTGCGCTTGATCGCGTCGAAGGAGCCGACGGAGAACCGGGTGGTCAGCACGTCGGGGTCGTACAACTCGGGGATGAAGCCCTCGTCGATATTGCGCAGCGCATACACGCCTTCGCCGTAACGCGGCTCGGCGGCGACGATCTGGATGTCCGGATTCTGTTCGCGCAGAAAGCGTCCCGTGCCCATCAACGTGCCGGTGGTGCCGAGACCCGCAACGAAATGGGTGATCTCGGGCAGGTCGGCCAGCAGCTCGGGGCCGGTGCCGTAGTAGTGCGCGTCGGTGTTGGCCGGGTTGCCGTACTGGTACAGCATCACCCACTCCGGGTGCTGCGCGGCAAGCTCCTTGGCGTGCGCGACCGCGGTGTTGGATCCGCCTTCGGCCGGTGAGAAGATGATCCGCGCGCCGTAGAGCTCGAGCAGCTGCCGGCGCTCGATCGACGTGTTCTCCGGCATCACGCAGATCATCTGGTAGCCCTTGAGCAGCGCGGCCATTGCCAGTGAGATGCCGGTGTTACCGCTGGTGGGCTCCAGGATCGTCGCACCGGGCGCCAGCACGCCCCGGCGTTCGGCGTCCTCGATCATCCGAAGCGCGGGCCGGTCCTTGATCGAGCCGGTCGGGTTGCGGTCTTCGAGCTTGGCCCACAGCCGGACATGGGGCTCGTCGTCCCAGCGCGGTGACAGCCGGTTCAGCGCGACGAGCGGCGTGTTGCCCAGCGCCTCCAGCAGCGAGCCGTACCGGGTCATCGGACGCCCACTCAGCCACCTGCCACGGCCGGCAGGATGGTGACCGAGTCGCCGTCGGAGATCTCGGTGGCCAGCCCGCCGGAGAACCGCACGTCCTCGTCATTGACATAGATGTTGACGAAGCGGTGCAGCTTTCCGTTATCGATCAGGCGCTCGGAGATGCCGGAGTAATTGGATTCCAGGTCGCTGATCACGGCCTCCAGTGTGTTGCCGGATGCGTTGACACGCTTCTCCCCTCCGGTGTGGCTGCGCAGGATGGTCGGGATGGAGACGTTGACTGACATGGGGCCGGTCATTCCTTTCAAGCTCAGTACTGCTCGACGATTTTGACGGGTTCTTCGGTGACGACACCGTCGACGATGCGGTAGCTGCGCAATTCATGGTCGGCGGGGTCGCGGGTCGACACCAGCACGTAGTGCGCGTCGGGCTCGGACGCATAGGAAATGTCGGTGCGGCTGGGGTAGGCCTCGGTCGCGGTGTGCGAGTGGTAGATGACCACTGGCACCTCGTCGGCGTTTTGCATCGCGCGCCAAACCTTGAGCTGCTCGCCGGAGTCGAAGCGGTAGAACGTGGGCGAGCGTTCGGCGTTGAGCATCGCGATGTGCCGTTCGGGACGGTCGGATCCCTCCGGCCCCGCGATCACCCCGCACGCCTCGTCGGGGTGGTCGGCGCGGGCGTGGGCGACCATGGCGTCGACCAGGTCAGCACGGATCACCAGCACAACCGAACCCCTTTCATGTGAACGCTCCCGGCAACATGCCACGGTAGGTCGGTATTCCGGCCACCGGCTCGGCGGCCAGCACGCCGACGAGCACCGCGCGGGCCACGCAGTCCGCGGCGGCCGCTCCGACGGCGGTGATCAGCGGCGTCTCGGGCGACATCGACGCCGGCGTCGTGGGGTCCGGTGCCACCTCGATGGCACCGGTGGCCAGCGCGAACACCGTATCGCCATCGAGGGGAGTGTGGCACGGCCGGATGGTGCGGGCCAGGCCGTCGTGCGCGGCGACCGCGACGCGGCGGCACCCGGCCGGACTCAGCGCGGCGTCGGTGGCGACCACGGCGATGGTGGTGTTGAGCGGGCTGAGCTCGGCGTGCCGGTCGGCGTAGGCGGCGATCTGGTCGGCCGGCGGCGTGATCAGGCCGAACTCTTCGATCTGATACGCCAGCCACGGCAGCCCGGTGGCCGGGTCGATGGCGTCCCCGGCCGCGTTGACGACCACCAACGCGCCGACCGTGACTCCCGATTCGAGCATCATCGATGCCGTTCCAACTCCGCCCTTGAGAACCCCCACGCGGGCGCCGGTCCCCGCGCCCACGCTTCCGATCGCGACGTCTTCGCTGGCGTTCTCGACCGCGGCGTAGCCGAACTCCGCAGTGGGCCGACGGTCCCATCCGCCGACCGGCAGGTCGAAGATCACCGCGGCGGGCACGATCGGCACCACGCCACCGTCCATCGCCACGCCGCGGCCTCGTTCCTCGAGCCAGCTCATCACACCATCGGCCGCGGCGAGCCCATAGGCGCTGCCACCGGACAGGACAACAGCATCGACGTGACGCACCGAGTTGATGGGGTCGAGCAGGTCGGTTTCCCTCGTGCCGGGAGCACCGCCTCGGACGTCGACTCCGCCGACGGTGCCGGGAGGCGTCAACACCACCGTGCTGCCGGTCGCCCAGCCGGAACCGAGCGTGGCGTCGGCGCAAAGCCGGTGATGATGGCCGACCCGGATCCCTCCGACGTCGGTGATCGAGCTCATCGTTTATCCATGAGGCCCAGCACGAGGTATTCCTGCAACACGGTCAGCCACTGGTAGACGTCGAAGTGCCCGGCCATGGGATGGTCGGCGGGCAGACGTTCGGGGCCGTCGGGGCGGATGTCGAGCATCGTGCCCAACGCCAGCCGGACGTCGTTGACCGCGGCGACCCAGGCATGCGCGTCATCCTCGGTGAGTTCGAACCGGCCACCGCCCTGCGGAATCGTCTGCAACACCCGTTGTGCCGCTTGACGTTTGGCGTCGATGATCTCCGGCTCGTGCAAGCTGCGCAACGCACTGTTGAGACTCTCGGTGGTTGCGGATCCAGCCGGGTGGCCGGTCTGCGACCGGTAGAAGTCGGGCAACAGCCGCTTCATCGTTTCGTCTTGGGGTGGTTGCGAGTTGCCGGTTCGCATACCGGTTATCTCCTCGAGTTCATCTGCGGGCGAAGAAGACTCGCGTTCCTCGAGCATGCCCAGCATCGATGTGACCAGGGTTTCCAGCAGCGCCGCCTCGTGCGAGTCCAGTGCGGACCGGAAGTGCGGACCGTCGACGGTCTCGACCCGTTTCCAATTGCGCACGGCGGCGTCCCGGCGTCCTCGATGGCCCGGTCAGCGGTCCTGCTGCAGGGTGGCCCACAGGCCGGCGGCATGCAGCTTGGACACGTCGACCTCCATGGACTCCCGGCTGCCCGCCGACACCACCGCCTTGCCCTCGTTGTGCACCTGCAGCATGAGCTTGGTGGCATGCGGCTCGCTGTAACCGAACAGCTTCTGGAAGACGTAGGTCACGTAGGTCATCAGGTTGACGGGATCGTCCCAGACGATGGTCACCCACGGTATCTGTGCGGCATCGACCGGAGCGACATCGGCCTCCTCGCGGGTGGCGGGCCGGGTCCGCGCTGGCGTAACCATGACCCAAGAATACCGAGGCGCCCGCGCCTGTTTCGAGGGATGCCGGACGCTCCTCAACGGTTCGTGACGCAGATCTGTGCCGTGATCGCACCTCGGGGGTGTCCAGGTGGTTGAGTAGGAATCGCAGGCCGAAGTCGCATATTCGGACTTCGGAGTGACGCGACATCAGCCCGCCTGACGGAAGGACTCTGATGGCCAACCGCACTCAAACCCGCCTTTCGCTCCTGGACTCGACGTTCCTTCGGATCGAGACGTCCGAGACGCCTATGCATGTTGGGGCGCTGCAGATCTTTTCGATCCCGGTCGGCGCGAGCACGGACTTCATATCGCAGATTGTTGCCGAGTACCGCCGACCTGGACCCATTGCTCATCCGTTCAACCAGGTCCTGCTCGGCGGACCGGTCTCAAAGCTCACTCCAACCTCACGAACTACCGACGACATCGACTTCGAGTACCACGTGCGACACATCGCGCTCCCGGCACCCGGTGGTGAACGAGAGCTCGGTGAGCTGGTGTCCCACCTGCACAGCGTCATGCTCGACCGCACCCGTCCACTGTGGACGTGCCACGTCATCGAGGGCCTGGACGGGAATCGCTTTGCGGTGTACGTCAAGATGCACCACGCGCTGACCGATGGCGTGAACGGCATGCGCCTCGTGGGCGGTGCGATGGCCACCGAACCAGATGGTGTCTGTCGGGCTGCCTGGCGGGAACCCGTCGCTGCCGGTGGTTCAGCGAAGAAGGGCGGCAAAGGCGGCCAAGCGGGTGGTACACCGTTGTACAAGTGGCCGTTTGAGCTTGCCCAGGGGTTTACCGGCCTGCTCCGAGGTCGCCTGGGCGGGGAGCCGGTTCGCGTCGCCTTCGA
>JBEVHG010000042.1:0-5490 GCA_040511335.1 Mycobacterium sp.
CCGCCGGCAACCTGCATGCCTACCTGCACGGGGTGGGGGTCGAGGTGATGGCCAACTCCGACAATGTGCTACGCGGCGGCCTGACCCCGAAACACGTAGACGTGCCAGAGCTGTTGCGGGTACTCGACTTCACGCCGACCCCCGAGTCTGCTCTTCGCCCCGAAATAACCAGGGACGGCATGGAACTCGTCTACAACACGCCCGCGCCGGAGTTCGCGGTGTCGGTGCTGGATGTCGACGGCGACCAGCTCGGCCACGAAGTAGACTCGCCGGCCCGCCATGACGGGCCGCAGATCCTGCTGTGTACCGAGGGGTCGACGGTCCTGCACGCCAAGTCCGGAACGCTTACGTTGGAACGCGGTGCGGCCGCGTGGGTGTCGGCCGACGACGGCCCGATCCGGCTGGTCGCGCAGCAGCCGACAAAGCTGTTCCGGTCCACCGTGGGTATCTAGTGGTGTCTCTCAGTATCGGCTGACCGGTGCGCGATTCGGCGAAGCACGTGCACGATTGCGACGACGACGGCGCCGACGACCAAGCCGATGGCGGCTGATGCCGCGGTGTTCACCAGCCAGGCCAACACGCCGCCGACGCCCTGGACGGCGTGATGGACGAAGTCCTCGGCGTGGTGGACCAGGCCGTACGGTGCATGCCAGCCGACTTCGTCGGTTCCGACGAGCAGAATGTGGCCGCCGACCCAGAGCATCGCAACTGTGCCGATGGCCGAGAGTGCCGACAGCAGTTTGGGCATCGCGGCGACCAGGCCCCGGCCGACCTTTTGCGCGAACCGTGAGGTGCGCTGGGCGAGGCTCAATCCGATGTCGTCCATCTTCACGATCAGGCCGACCACGCCGTAGACCGCGACGGTGATCACCACGGCGACGACGGCCAGGATGATCAGTCGCGGCCAGAACTTCTCATCAGCCACCTCGTTCAGCGCGATCACCATGATCTCGGCGGACAGGATGAAGTCGGTGCGGATCGCCCCGGCTGCCATCTGGCGCTCGACGTCCCCGCCGACGGCCGTCGTGGGTACGGCATGGTCATCGTGACCACGGATGCGACCCCAGACCTTCTCGGCGCCCTCGAAGCAGAGGTACGTCGCGCCGACCATCAGGATCGGCGTCAGCAGCCAGGGCACGAACTGGCTGAGCAGCAACGCGGCGGGCAGGATGAACAGCAGCTTGTTGCGAAGGGATCCGATCGCGATCCGCTTGATGATCGGCAGCTCGCGTTCGGCGGCAATGCCGTGCACATACTGCGGCGTCACTGCGGTGTCGTCGACGACGACTCCAGCCGCCTTGGCGGTCGCGCGCCCGGCGGCGGCACCGATGTCGTCGACCGATGCGGCCGCGAGCCGGGCCAGAGCGGCAACGTCGTCGAGAAGCCCGAACAGACCCGCGCTCATCGCGTCCCCGTCATGGCATCGAAGGCTACCCGCAGGCGCTGCTTCACACGCACCGCATATGTGGCCGCCGCCCTCAGCAGGCGGTTGGCCTCGACGAGCCGATCAGCTGCGAACGACGACCGGGTCGCCAATGCGCACGGTGTCGAAGGCTCAGCCCGCCGTCTGCGCTAGTGGTGGCTCAGTGCTGGCGATGGATACCCGCGAAGGCCGCGCTGCCATGCCCGCCGCCCGGGTTATCTACCTGGAACCAGATCTCGATCGCGCGCTGACCCGTTAGCCGCCTGTGCGCCGGCGGTCACGAAGGAACCGGATCAGCACGTCCTCGGCGCGGTGGTACTGCATCGAATCCACCCACAGAGTTTGGGAGACCGGTCCTCGTGACCGGGACTTCTGCCCACCCGGAATGGCGACGTAACCACCGACATCAGCTTCGGCCAAGAGGTTGAGAACCTCGGCGACGTCATCAGATTCGAGATCGGCGATTATCGCCCACGTGTCGGCCCAAACGCCGTTGTCCTTGCCGCCGGGCGGCAACCAGAAGGCAATCTCGAATTGCGTGAGGTCTTGGATCTGCCGCGAGAACGAACTCATGGTCCCCCCAGATAATCAGGGACTGTCAGCGGTTGCCGCGGTTTCGACGCGCCCGCGCTCCAGTATCGCCGCACGCCAGGCCGTCCGCCAGCACGGCGGCGACGGCCTTCGAGTTGCTTCTACCAAGTGCTTTTCAACCGCGGCGCAGAGACGGGCGCTGCCCGGGTAGCTGGCCGCCGCTCGGCCAGCCACAACCGCATGTTGTGCCGGATCGTGCGGCCCACCAGCCGCGCCGAGGGGACCATGTAGAGGCTGTCCAGCAGGCTGAACCGGCGCAGAAACCATTCGGCGAGAACGGGATCCGTCTCCGCGGCGCCGAGGAACTGGTCGAAGAGCCCGCCCACCGGCCGGTACCACCAGGGCATCGGGCCGCTGGCCCGGTGCAGTACCAGGTCGCCGATCGCGTTCATCGTCCACACCGGATACGTCGTCTTGGCGGTCGCGCGGTTGACTTCGCGGGCCAGGTCGGCGCCCGGGATCTGAAGCGCCCGCCGCAGATGCCCGGCCTGCAGTGACGTCATCGTCATGCCCTGTCCGAAGGTCGGGTTGAAGCTGACCACGGCGTCGCCGAATGGGAGGATCCCGCCGGGGAACCGGTCCAGCTTGTCGTAGCGGCGCCACCTGCTGGTCGGATACTTGTGAAACACCACGTCGCCGATCGGCTCCCCCCGTCGCAGCGCCGCCGCGAGGTGTGCCGGCAGGATCTCGTCGGCCAGGTCGCACATCTGCGCGAACGTCCGCGGCGGCTCGACCTTGGCCACCCCGAACGTCGTCAGGCCCCAGGTGCCGTCCTCGTAGTAGAGCATCCCCAGTCCCAGCGGCTGCTCCAGCGAGGCCCCTGCCACCACGACCTTCTCCTCGAGAAGGCCGTCGGGAATGCGTAGCTGATGGGTGGAATACCCGATGCCCACGTCGACGGTGTCCTCGCGCGGACGCTCAAATCCCCACTGCGCCAACCAGACCGGCAGCCGGGTACCGCGACCGGCGGCGTCGACAACGAGATCGGCCGGCACCGCGTCGCCAGACTCGAGCAACACGCCGGTCACCTGTTGCCGCGCGCTGTCGTAGCTCGGCTCGATGACCGCGCCGCGCACGATGTAGACGTTGTCGATATCGGTGACCCGGCGCCGGATCTGCCATTCCAGCTGCGGCCGGCTGGGCACGTAGGTGGTGAACTCCTCGCGAAGATAGTGCGCCGTGCCGAGCAGGTGACCGGCGGCGCCGAAGTGTATGCAGTCCGGCCGGTTCTCCAGGATGGGCACCCCCGCGGCGACCATGTCGTCGAGCAGACCGGGAAACAGCGCCCCGAACTCCTGCGCGCCGCGAGCCATCAGGATGTGCACATGCCTGCCCTGCGGGACGGCGGTCCGGTTCGCCGGTGTGTCCGGCAGTTCGTCGCGGTCGAACACCGTGATCCGCTCGTAGAAGTCCGACAGCACCCGCGCGGCACACAGTCCCGCGATGCTCGCGCCGATCACAACGGCATGTTCTCTGGTCCGCCCCATCGGCAGCACAGTACTGGGTAGATTGCCGGGAGCGGAGCAGGAAGGGACGCACATGGCCACCAGGTTGCGGATCAAGTCTGTTGAGCAGTCGATCGCCGACACCGATGAGCCGGACACCCGGTTGCGCAAGGACCTGAACTGGTGGGACCTCACCGTCTTCGGCGTGTCGGTCGTGATCGGCGCGGGCATCTTCACCATCACCGCCTCCACGGCCGGCAATATCACCGGCCCTGCCATCTCCATTTCGTTCGTCATCGCCGCGATTGCCTGCGGTCTGGCCGCGCTGTGCTACGCCGAATTCGCATCCACGGTGCCGGTGGCCGGCAGTGCGTACACGTTCTCCTATGCGACGTTCGGAGAATTCATCGCCTGGATCATCGGCTGGGACCTGATCCTGGAATTTGCGGTCGCCGCGGCGGTGGTGGCCAAGGGATGGTCCGGCTATCTCGGCACGGTGTTCGGATTCGGCGGCGGCACAGCCGATCTCGGCGGACTGTCGCTGGACTGGGGCGCGCTGCTGATCATCGCATTCGTCACGGTCCTGTTGGCCTGGGGCACCAAGCTGTCCGCCGAAGTCAGCCTGGCGATCACGGTGATCAAGGTGGCGGTGGTCTTGCTGGTGGTCATCGTCGGCGCGTTCTACATCAAGCCGCAGAACTACTCGCCGTTCATCCCGCCACCGTCGGCCGGCGAAGGGGGAACCGGCGCCGAGCAGTCGTTGTTCTCGTTGCTGACCGGCGCGGAGGGCAGCCACTACGGGTGGTACGGCATGCTGGCCGGCGCGTCGATCGTGTTCTTCGCGTTCATCGGATTCGACATCGTCGCCACCACCGCGGAGGAGACCAAGAATCCGCAGCGCGACGTGGCCCGCGGCATCCTGGCCTCGCTGGCCATCGTCACCGTGCTCTACGTTGCGGTGGCCGTCGTGCTGTCGGGCATGGTGTCCTACACCGAACTGAGAGACGCGGAGGGCGGCCACGCCAATCTGGCCACCGCCTTCTCGGCCAACGGGGTGGACTGGGCCGCGAAGATCATTTCGATCGGTGCGCTGGCCGGGCTGACCACCGTCGTCATCGTGCTGGTGCTCGGGCAAACCCGGGTGCTTTTCGCGATGTGCCGTGACGGGCTGCTGCCCCGGCCGCTGGCCAAGACCGGACCGCACGGCACGCCGGTCCGCATCACCATCTTGGTCGGCGTGCTGGTGGCCATCGCGGCGTCGGTGTTCCCGATCGGCAAGCTGGAGGAAATGGTCAACATCGGCACGCTGTTCGCATTCGTGCTGGTGTCGGCCGGGGTGATCGTCCTGCGCCGCACCCGTGCCGATCTGCCCCGCGGCTTCCGTGCACCGGGCGTGCCACTGCTTCCGGTCGCCTCGATCTTGGCCTGCCTGTGGTTGATGCTCAACCTGACGGGGCTGACGTGGATCCGCTTCGTCATCTGGATGGCCATCGGCGTGGTGGTCTACGCGCTGTACGGCCGCCGGCACTCCGTCCTTGCCCGACGGGAGGCCGAGGCCGCGAAGGTCAAGTAGCGACTTCGGAGCGGAAACATGCGCTGATGAGCGTCGATTACCGCGCCGAAATCGCAGTCGTGGGGGCTCTGTGCGGCTCGCATTACTTTACAAAATAATGCTTTGCGTCTAGGCAGACGACAAAAGTGGCTCTATCGTCAACCCGTACCGTGATGACACTTACAGGGAGGTGGCTTGCGATGACTTCACAAACGGACGCCGTCGCCATCGGCCAGTGGCGGGACAGGAAACGGCATCTATGGCCGATGGGCTTGATCGCCCCGACGGCGCTGTTCGTGGTGCTGCCGTTGGTGTGGGCGTTCAACCAGTTTGGCTGGCAGACCGCGTCGCAGGCGTTCTTCTGGATCGGCCCGTTCCTGCTGTTCGTCCTGTTGCCGACGCTGGACCTGCGCTACGGCGCGGACGGGCAGAACCCGCCGGACGAGGTGATGGAACGGCTGGAGAACGACAAGTACTAC
>JBEVHG010000043.1:0-9474 GCA_040511335.1 Mycobacterium sp.
GCTCGTCCACCGTGCAAAGGCGCTCGGCGATGACGGCATCGGCGACGGCCTCCAGCGTGATCGGTGCGATCATCTTCACCTCACCGTCGAATCTAGCGGGCTGGACCACGTTCATCTGAGGCCGTCTGCGCGCCGCCCGCATACCGCGACGCCTGCGGTCGCGGTCTGCACCGATATTGAAGGTTGGCTGAAGCGGGCGACCCCCGTCCAACTGTCACCGATCCGAACGACCAACGCGGGTCAGGGTTTTCAGGGGTTCTTCCGACCAACGGCTTGAGCACATGCGTTTCCGCGGATGTCGGATTGCTTAACACACGATGTCGCGGAACGGTGTGCGGCGTCGTCGCGACTGGTTCAACGGGCGCCGGACGGGCAGGTACCGGCACGCATCGCTGACCGTGGGGCAGTTTGTCGCCTATTGGGTCGCCCCGATGTCACGTGCCGTGTGCACGTTGCGCGCGATCTCGTCGAGATGTGTGTCCCATGTGCCGCAGCAGCCGCCCCAAATGTCGATGTGCGAATGCAGCCGGGCCAAGCCGCCCATGAGTGCACCAAGCTCCACGGGGTCGCCCGCCTCGAGGTGCCCGAGCGTGCAGAGCGAAATCTTGTCCATCATCGCGGCGTTGGGTCGAAGGCAACGCACTCGCTCGAACCACTTGCCCGGCTGGATCGCCGGCATGAACTCCAACGGGTGCGAGCAGTTGATGCCGTAGAACGCCGGCCGGTCATCGCCGGTCTGCTCGTCGATCGTCTCGATCGCGTCCTTCACGGTCGGCCCTGACGCCAGCCGACGGGTGCTGCTGTCAAGCGTGAACGAGACCGAGAGAGGCAGGCCGACGCGCGCCGCGGCATGGGCCAACCCGATTACCTCGGGCACACCGTTGAACGTCATGGCTTCGACCAAGTCGACGCCCGCACGGGCCAGGTTGGCGAGCTGTTCGCTGTGGTATTCCTCCGCTTCCTCGGCGGTGATCGTCCGGTTCGTCTCGTACGCGTCGCCGCGTGGGCCGACGATTCCGGCGTATATGAGTGCGGCCACCTGGCCTTCGTACGGCTGGGCGACCTCGTGCAGGAAATCGATCGCTCGCAACTGCATCTCGGCGAGCGACTCACGGGAGTAACCGAGCAGCGAGCCCCAATCCGGGCTCGCCCGATAGTCAAGTCCGCCGATGATCACGCCGAACCCGTTCCGGACGGCGGTATCGAGATACCTCCCGTACATCCCGCGCAGCTCGGCCACCGCGCGCGCGTCGTCGAGCAACGGAAACATGGCGAAGTGGGGGAGCTCGAACCCATACTTGTACATGATCTCGGTTTCCTGGCCACCCTCGGTGAGGTAGTTCACCCCGGGCTGCTGATTCGGGAACTCCGCGACCATGACCGTCACCTCCCGGTCCTGTCACCGGACAATGAGCAATGGTCAGATTAGCCACAAACCCCACCAGCGGAAGCGGATTGGTAGCAAGCGCTGCGAAAACCGACAGTATGCGTTGGGTGCTTCCTCGGGCGCCTCAGGCAACCTCGTGATCGCTGCCGTACCGGGTTCACTACCCTACGCACCCGGACGATTGAACGAACGACTCTCTGGTACTCCGGAAGCGCTTACCTCAGCGTTTCCGCACCTTCACGGCTTCACCAGACCGTTCATCAAGCCGCAGTCAGCGGCCCCGCCGGGCGGCGCGCGGACCAAATACCCCATGTTGACGCCGGCGACCCGTGCAGCCCTCCCCGTGCACATCACCAATGCGGACGACGGATTCCAAGGCCTTTCGCCCAACGGGGTGAAGATTGGGGGACGTTGAATTTTGTGACCCCGGTCCGCAGACCGCCGCGACCGCTTAACCCAAGACCTGACGCGAGGGAACCGACGGTCATCCCGGGCCCTCATGAGTCGCATGGACGCTGATATCGTCGCTATCCGTGCCTATGGTGTGACGCCGATTCCGGGGACGCTCGCGGCTTGCCCCGCCACACTCAGGCGCATCTGCTGCGACCACAATCTGTACCCCAATTCAACATCGGCTGGGGCGGGCGACCCGGTGCACTTGTCGCCGGTGCGAACGACCAACGCCGGGCAGGGATTTCATGGATTCTTCCGACCCACCGCCTGACGGGGTCTCGGTGTCCAATCCGTCCGGCACCCTCGCGGTGTGGTTGTCCCCGACGGGCCTGCCCCTGCATGTTGAGATCGCGCCGTCGCTGCTGTGCCGCGGCGCCGACGCGGTGGCCGGAGAGGTGCTGCGGCTGTGCCGGCGACGCGGTTGATGTTCGACGCGATGTCGCGTCGGTTCGACGACACGATGGGGCTGGCGCGGGCGAGGCTGGCCGCGATGGGCCGGGCCGACGACCAGCTGGCCGGCCTGCTGGGGCGGGCCCGATCGCCACGCGGCGACGCCGAGGCGGCCGTCGACGGCCCCGGCGCGCTGGTGTCGTTGCGGCTGTCGGAATCTGTCGCACGGATGCCGCCGGACGCCGTCGGCGCCCTGATCGTCGACACCGCATGCGCCGCGGCGCGGGATGCAATGACCCGGCGAGCACACCTGCTCGATGAATTGGTCGACGAACTCGGTGGTTAGGCTGTGCGCCATGGCTGCTGACATCGTGCCGATCCGGCTCGGGCTGACCAAGGGCGACCTGTACACACTTTGGGCACCGCGCTGGCGCGACGCCGGCGACGAGTGGGAGGCGTTCCTCGGTAAGGACGACGACCTCTTCGCCTTCGAATCGGTGGCCGACCTGGTTGCCTTCGTCCGGACCGACCGCGACAACGACCTGATCGACCACCCGGCCTGGGAGGCGATGACCGAGGCGTCGGCCTACAAGTTCAAGCCAGCCGAGGACCACCAGCACGACCTCATCGGGGTCGCGGAGTTGGTCGCCGAAAAACCCACCGAAGAGTCGGTGGAGTCGCTGCGCCGCACGTTGTCGACCGCGTCGACCATCGGATCGGTCTGCGAGCTGCCCGCGGTGAGCAAGTTCTTCAACGGCAACCCCGTGCTCGGGTCCGTGGGCGGCGGCATCGACACCTTCACCGGCCGAAGCGGCCGCAAGCGCTGGGCCGAGATCGTGTCTGTGATCGGACGCTCGTGGGACAACGTGGTGGACGCCATCGACGAGGTCGTCAGCATCCCCGACGTCGACGAGGCGGCCTCGCAGAAGGCGGCGGCCGAGCTGGAGGAGGAACCCCCCGAAATCGAGGAAGACGCCGCCGACACCGAGGCCGAGACGCCCGAAGCCGAGGATGCGGCGCAGTCCGAGATCGCCGACGCCGACTCCGACGACGAGGAAGCCGACGCCCTCGCCGACCACGCCGATGGCCTGGTGCTCGGCAGCGATGACGACTTTTGGGTCAAGGTCGGCATCGACCCGGTTCGGATGATTACCAGCGCCGGCACCTACTACACGCTGCGCTGCTATCTCGACGACGACCCAGTCTTCCTGGGCCGCAACGGAAGGGTCAGCGTCTTCGGCTCCGAGCGTTCGCTGGCACGCTATCTGGCTGACGAACACGACCACGATCTGTCCCAGCTGGCCACCTATGCCGATATCCACACCGCAGCCACCGACGGCTCGCTTCAGGTCGACGTGACCGAGGACAACGTCTACGTGCTCAGCGCGCTGGCCGAGGACCTCGCCGCCGGACCCGATGCCGTGGACCACGACCAGCTCGAGCTGGCCGTCGAATTGCTCAGGGATGTCGGCGTGTACTCCGAGGACGACATCGTCGAGGAGGCGCTGGACCCCGACAAGCCGCTGGGCAGACTCGTTGCCCATGTGCTGAATCCCGATACGGTCCGCCGGCCCAGCCCGCCATACGCCGACGCGGTCGAGCAGTGGGAGGCGCTGGAAGCTTTCCTCGAGTCGCGGCTGCGCCCCGAGTAGCGCCTACAGTTCCGTGGCCCGCGGGTGCCGGGGCTCGTAGAGGCCCAGCTCGCCGCCACCGGGGAGCCGGATGCTGGTGAGCAGCCCCCAGCCCTCGTCGCTTACCGGGCTGCAGCTGACCCCGTGGTCGGCGAGGTCGGCGATGGTCGCATTGACGTCGTCGCACATCAGATAGAGCTCATGGGACTCGCGACCCTCGACGGGATGCACCGCAACCTCGGCGGTCGGGAGCTTGAAGATCAGCCAGCCGCCGCCGGCGTCGACGTGTGGGTAGTTCAGTACGTCCCGGAAGAACGCCCGGTCGGCGTCGGCGTCGCGGCTGTACACGATCACGTGACTGCCGGTAATCACAACGCTCACGATACCCAGCGATGACTTCTTGACCCGGCGTCGGTCTGCATCGGCATGACCCTGTCTGTAGACCACACCGCCCACACCCTCGCCGCCCCCGGTGCAAACCTGTACTACGAGGTCCGCGGCGCCGGCCCGCTCGTGCTCGTCATCGGCTCACCGATGGCGTCGGCTGAGTTCGCGCCGCTGGCCGACGCGCTCGCCGCCGACCACACCGTCGTCACCTACGACCCGCGCGGTATCGCAGGGAGCTCGATCGAGGATCCCGAGCAGGACTCCACCCCCGAGCTGCGCGCCGACGACATAGCCGCGCTGCTGGATGCGGTCGGTGCCGAGCCCGCGGACGTCTTCGGCTCCAGCGGCGGCGCGGTAACCGGGCTGGCGCTGGCCGCCCGGCATCCCGGACGGGTGCGCACACTTGTCGCGCACGAGCCGCCGCTGCTCGAGCTGCTGCCCGACGCCGCTGCGCAACGCGCGAAGACCGAGGACATCATCGCCACGTTCCACGCCGAGGGCATGCAGGCGGCCTGGTTCAAGTTCATGGTCAACGCCGGCTTCGACAAGGCCGCGCTGGAAGGCGCGCCCATGCACGGCGAGCAGCAGGAGCCGTCCGAACAGGAGCTGCGCGAGGCCGCTCGCTTCTTCGGCCACGAGTTGCGGCAAACGACCCAGTATCTGCCCGATATCGACGCGCTTGCGGCGGCGCGGGTGGTGGTCGGCATTGGTGCGGACTCGGGTCACCTGCTCACCTACCGGACCTCTGTTGCGCTGTGCGAGCGGCTCGGCAGCCAGCCCGTCGAATTCCCCGGCGATCACGGCGGATTCCTCGGAGCGCCAGCCGAGTTCGCCGATGTCCTTCGAATGGTGTTGTCGTCCTGACGTTCTTCCCGCGAGCGACCGCGTCTGTACCGCGACACGCCGTTCAGCCCGAGCATTTTGCGGACTGTCGCGCCGAATGAGCATCCGCTGAACGGCCGTCGTCCACCCGAGCCGCTCGTATGCATAGCGTAGCGCCTGACGGGGGTGTACCCATGGACTCCAAACTCCGAGTGGCTCATTCGAGCGTCGGCCTGCGGGCAACGCCCGGACACCCGAGCACTTCGCGCCCTGTCGTGCGCAGCGAGCGACCACCAAATGCCGCACCATACCGGCGTGTCGGCGTGCAAACACGGGCGCTCGCGCAGGGAACTCAGCCGATCAGCACGGCGAAGCGGGGCTTGATCACGTCGTCGATCAACGCCAGGCGCTCGTCGAAGGGGATGAACGCTGACTTCATCGCGTTGATGGTGAAGCGCTCCAGATCGCTCCACCCGTAGCCGAACGCCTCCACCAGCCGGAGCATTTCCTGGCTCATCGACGTGTCGCTCATCAACCGGTTGTCGGTGTTGACGGTGACGCGGAAGCGTGACCGGGCCAGCAGGTCGAACGGGTGCTCGGCGATGCTGGCGACCGCCCCCGTCTGCACGTTCGAGCTGGGGCAAAGCTCGAACGGAATACGCTTGTCCCGCAATAGTGCCGCGAGTCGGCCCAGTCGCACCGTGCCATCCTCGCCGACCTCGATATCGTCGACGATGCGCACGCCGTGGCCGAGCCGGTCGGCGCCGCAGAACGCGATGGCCTCGTGGATGGAGGGCAGCCCGAACGCTTCGCCGGCGTGAATCGTGAAGCGGGCGTTGTTGTTTCGCATGTACTCGAAGGCGTCCAGGTGCCGGGTCGGCGGGTAGCCGGCCTCCGCGCCGGCGATGTCGAAGCCGACAACTCCCTTGTCGCGGAACCGGATCGCCAGCTCGGCGATCTCATGCGACCGCGCGGCGTGCCGCATCGCGGTGACCAGGCAGCGCACCGTGATGGTGTGACCCTCGCTGCCGGCGGCCTTCTCGCCGTCGGCGAACCCGGCCAACACGGCGTCGACCACCGCGTCGAGCGAGAGCCCGCCATCGATGTGCAGTTCGGGGGCGAAGCGGATCTCGGCGTAGACGACGTTGTCATGGGCCAGGTCCTCGACGCACTCGTAGGCCACCCGGTGCAGCGCCTCCGGTGTCTGCATCACCCCGACCGTGTGGGCAAACGGTTCCAGGTAGCGCACCAACGAACCGCTGTGTGCCGCGGTGCGGAACCAGGTCGCCAGCTCGTCGATATCGGTCGCCGGCAGATCGTCGTAGCCGGTCTCGTCGGCGAGCTCCACCACGGTCGCGGGGCGCAACCCGCCGTCGAGGTGGTCGTGCAGCAGCGCCTTGGGCGCGTACCGGATCGATTCCAGCGTCAGCGGGGTCGTCATGGCGTGATCCGATCGATGATCAGCGGGCGCTCGGGTGGCGCCTCCTCGCCGACGCTCCAGCCGCCGTCCAGCTCGACCATGGCCGCGGCGAACCGTTCCGAAGTGTCGGTGTAGAGGGTGAACAACGGCTCACCGGCGCAGACCGGTTCACCGGGCCGGCGGTGGATTCGCATCCCGGCGCCGGACTGGACCCGCTCACCAGGGGCGGAGCGGCCCGCGCCGAGCCGCCAGACCGTCAGTCCCACCGCCATCGCGTCGATATCGCTCATCGTGCCATTGCGGGGCGCCGTGATGGTCTCGGAGTGCGCACCGACGGGCAGCGGTTGGGACAAGTCGCCGCCCTGGGCAGCGACCAGCGCCCGGAAGCGGTCCATCGCCGAGCCGTCGCGCAGCGTCTGCGCGGGATCGGTGCCGTCGATGCCGGCAACGTCGAGCATCTCGGCGGCCAACGCAAGCGTGAGCTCCACCACGTCGGCCGGGCCACCGCCGGCGAGCACCTCCAGCGACTCGGCGACCTCGACCGCGTTGCCGACCGCGCGGCCCAGCGGCGTGTTCATGTCGGTCAGCAGCGCGCGGGTGACGACGCCGTGCGACGCGCCCAGGTCGACCATCGTGCGGGCCAGCTCACGCGCCTCGGCCTCGGTCTTCATGAACGCCCCGGACCCCACCTTGGTGTCGAGCACCAGCGCGCGGGTGCCCTCGGCGATCTTCTTGCTCATCACCGAGCTGGCGATCATCGGCAGCGAATCGACGGTGCTGGTGACGTCGCGCAGCGCGTAAAGCTTGCGGTCGGCCGGCGCCAGCTCCCCCGCGGCGAAGATGGCCGCGCCGAGGTCGCAAAGTTGTTGACGTATCTGATCTTTGGACAACTCGGCGTCAAAGCCCGGAATGGATTCCAGCTTGTCCAGCGTGCCGCCGGTGTGGCCGAGCCCGCGCCCGGACGCCTGGGGTACGGCACCGCCGCACGCCATCACGACGGGCACCAACGGGATGGTGATCTTGTCACCCACGCCGCCGGTGGAATGCTTGTCTACCAACGCCAGCGGCTTGCCGCCGCGCCGCAGGTCGGTGAAGTCCATCCGCTGCCCCGAGTCGACCATGGCGGCCGTCCAGCGTGCGATTTCGGCGGGAGTCATACCGCGCAGGAAGATCGCCATCAGCAGCGCCGACATCTGCTCGTCGGCGACCCGCCCGTGGGTGTAGGCGTCGATCACCCAGTCGATCGCCGCGTCGGACAGTTCGCCGCCGTCGCGCTTGGTCCGAATGACCGTCGGAGCGTCGAACGTGAACCCCGTCACGGTGTTTCCGGCTCGGGGTCGGGATCGCGCCGCGTCAGGTCTTCCGGCCCGAACGCGTCGGGCAACAGCTCGGCCAACGGTCGCGGGCCCAGCGGATGGTCGATCAGCAGTCGCGGCCCGCCGTGTTCGAGCAGCACCTGACGGCATCGCCCGCACGGCATCAGCACCCCGCCGTCGGCCGCCACACACGTCAGAGCGACGAGCCTGCCGCCGCCGCCGGAATGCAGGGCGCAGACCACAGCGCACTCGGCGCAGAGACCGAGGCCATATGAGACATTTTCCACATTGCAGCCGGCCACCATCCGGTGATCGTCCACCAGCGCGGCGGCCCCGACGGCGAATCCCGAATACGGCGCATAGGCCTTGGCTGCGGCCTCAGTTGCCTTGTGCCGCAACATTTCCCAGTCAATATGCGTTGCCACGTCAGCCCCGCTGACCCGGTTCTGAATGCATTCCGAAGCCCCCGTTCCGTGGCTCGGGTCGCCAGATAGGCAACCCTAACTTTGGCGTGGTTAGAGGTGCGAACGGCTACACCGTAGTTCGTTGCGTACTACAAATGGGATTAGAGTCGCCCCGAGGTTTGGGCAGCGGTTCTCCGCCAGCCGGTTGAGACGAAGCCCAAGCGTCCACCGATGGCGTTGGAGGGCCCGATGAGTACAGCGACATCCGCGGGCACGGAGGTAGGAGCCCCGCGATCTCGACCGCCGCACCGGCGCAGCCTTTACCGTGGCGATCCCGGAATGTGGTCCTGGGTGCTGCACCGCATCACCGGTGCGACGATTTTCTTCTTCCTGTTCGTGCACGTGCTGGACACCGCGTTGGTGCGGGTCAGCCCGCAGGCCTACAACGAGGTCATCGAGACCTACAAGACGCCGATCGTCGGGTTGATGGAGGTCGGCTTGGTTGCGGCGGTGCTCTACCACGCCCTCAACGGCATCCGGGTCATCCTGATCGACTTCTGGCAACACGGTCCTCGCTACCAGCGTCTGATGTTGTGGATTGTTGTCGGCGTCTTCCTGGCCGTGATGATCGCCGCCCTGGGAGTGATCGGCATGCACATGGCGGAGCGGTTCCTGTGAGCGCGCCCTGGACACCGCACCACCGCGAGGGCCGTGTGGCGCCCGTGCTGGAACGTGAACACGACCGTCCGGCCGCGCTGGACCATCCGCGCGCACCCCGGCGCCCGAGGGGCATCCCGTACTTCGAGAAGTACGCCTGGCTGTTCATGAGATTTTCTGGTGTCGCCCTCGTTTTTCTCGCCCTCGGGCACCTGTTCATCATGCTGATGTGGGACGACGGCGTGTACCGCATCGACTTCAACTACGTCGCCGAGCGCTGGGCGTCGCCGTTCTGGCAGATCTGGGATATGGCTTTGCTGTGGCTGGCGATGGTGCACGGCGCCAACGGGATGCGCACCATCATCGGCGACTACGCCCGCAAGAACACCACGAAGTTCTATCTCAATTCGCTGCTGTTGCTGGCGACAGGGTTCACGTTGGTGTTGGGGACTTACGTCCTGGTCACCTTCGACGCGAGCATCTCGTAAGGGGGGACCGTGATTCAGGAACATCGCTACGACGTCGTCATCGTCGGCGCCCGCGGGGCGGGCATGCGCGCGGCGGTGGAGGCCGGTCCGCGGGCCCGCACCGCGGTGCGGACCAAGCT
>JBEVHG010000044.1:0-6561 GCA_040511335.1 Mycobacterium sp.
AGTCGTTGCCGCGCATACGGAAACGCCGTGGCGGGTCGGATTCGGTGGATTCGCACCGGGTTTCGCCTACCTCGTCGGCGGCGACGAACGGCTCAACGTTCCACGGCAATCCGAGCCGCGGACCAAGGTGCCCACCGGATCCGTAGCGCTGGCCGGCGAATTCAGCGGCGTCTATCCGCGGGAATCGCCCGGCGGATGGCAATTGATCGGACGCACAGACGCCGTGCTGTGGGACGTCGACCGTGACAAGCCCGCCCTGCTCACCCCGGGCATGTGGGTTCAGTTCCGCGCCGTGGGATAGGAGAGATGGCCATGACCGCCACGCTGGAAGTCCTGAGCACCGGCCCGCTGGCGCTGGTCGAAGACCTGGGCCGGCCCGGACTCGCGCACATGGGCGTCACCCGCTCCGGGGCCGCCGACCGCCGCTCGCACACGTTGGCCAACAGGCTCGTCGCCAACCCCGGCGATCGCGCCACCATCGAGGTGACGTTCGGCGGATTCTCCGCGCGGGTGCGAGGCGGCGACATCGCGATCGCCGTCACCGGTGCCGACACCGATCCCGCAGTCAACGGGGTTCCGTTCGGTACCAACAGCATTCACTTCGCGCACGACGGTCAGGTGATCTCGCTCGGGGCACCGCATTCGGGTCTGCGGAGCTATCTGGCGGTGCGTGGCGGCTTCGACGTCACCCCGGTCCTCGGCTCCCGCAGCTACGACGTGATGTCGGCGATCGGCCCGCTGCCGCTGCAACCCGGTGACGTGCTGCCGGTGGGCGAGCACACCGAAGGCTTCCCCGAGCTGGACCAGGCGCCGGTGGCCTCGATCGAGGACAACGTGCTCGAACTGCTGGTGGTACCGGGTCCTCGGGACGACTGGTTCATCGATCCCGACGTGCTGATCCGCACCAACTGGCTGGTCACCAACCGCAGCGACCGGGTCGGCATGCGGCTGGTGGGCATGCCGCTCGAGTACCGGTGGCCGGACCGGCAACTGCCCAGCGAGGGTGCCACCCGCGGCGCAATTCAGGTGCCGCCCAACGGATTTCCGGTCATTCTCGGGCCGGACCACCCCGTCACCGGCGGCTATCCGGTGATCGGCGTGGTGACCGACGACGACATCGACAAGGTGGCGCAGATCCGGCCGGGCCAGACCGTGCGGATGCACTGGTCGCGGCCGCGCCGGCCCTTCCAGAACGGTTCGTAGGTTACTGACCGAATCGCAGGGCGATCTCGGCGTGCGTCCCAACCGGCCGCGTCGAGTTGCGGTTGCGCGTCGGCTCAGAATCTTTAACCGATGTGCAGCGCCGCGCGCACTGGTAGAACGACAGTGTGCACACCCAGGTCCACACCGCCCGCCTGGTCCACACCGCCGATCTCGACAACGAGACCCGTGAGGATGCACGCCGAATGGTCATCGAGGCATTCGGCGGCGGGTTCACCGACGCCGACTGGGAACACGCGCTCGGCGGTATGCACGCCATGATCTGCTACCACGGGGCGCTGATCGCGCATGCCGCGGTGGTCCAGCGCCGGCTGCTGTACGGCGATACCGCGCTGCGCTGCGGCTACGTGGAAGGCGTGGCGGTTCGCGAGGACTGGCGCGGGCAGGGACTGGCAAGCGCGGTGATGGACGCCATCGAACAGGTGGTGCGCGGGGCCTACCAGATCGGCGCGTTGAGTTCGTCGGAGGCGGGCCGGCACATGTCCACCTCCCGAGGCTGGCTGCCGTGGCGCGGGCCGACGTCGGTGCTGGCTCCCGCCGGGCTGACCCGCACCCCCGACGACGACCGCTCGCTGTTCGTGCTGCCCATCACCGTCGAGGTGGACACCACCGCGGAGATCACCTGCGATTGGCGCGAAGGCGACGTCTGGTGACACCGGCGTAGGTTAGGTGAAGTGACGACGCCGCAATCCTTCCAGCCCAGTCCGGAAACCTTCGACAAGCTCTACCGAGGCGAGCCCACCTTCGACGGCGGGCCCACACCCACCGCCATCCCGTGGGACGTCCGACAGGCACAGCCCCGACTGATGGAACTGGAAGCGCTCGGCGGCATCTCCGGTGAAGTCCTCGACATCGGCTGCGGGCTGGGTGACAACGCGATCTTCCTTGCGTCGCGCGGATACTCGGTGACCGGACTGGACGGCTCGCCGGCGGCGATCGAGGAGGCATGCAGTCGCGCCGCCGCGGCCGGAGTCCAGGTCACCTTCGATGTCGCCGATGCCACCAACCTCTCCGGCTACGACGGCAGGTTCGACACCGTGATCGACAGCGCGCTGTATCACTGCCTGGACGACGAGGGCCGTCAGGCCTACGCCGCCGGGCTGTACCGCGCGACGCGGCCCGGCGCCCGATTGCACCTCTCCTGCTTCTCCGACGGCAATGTCAATGGCGTGATCGTGCCGATGGGTGCGGTGCCGGAGGCCAACATCCGCGACACCCTGACCGCGAACGGGTGGCGCATCGACTTCCTCGGCCCCACCACCTATTTGGCTAATGCCGTCGGATTCGAGGGCAATGAAGAGTTCGGCAAGGTGATGGCCGAGCCGATGCCGCCCGAGGCGGTGGAACACATACGGGAGGTGGCCGCCCGATTCGAAAAGATCGCGGACCTCCTCGACGACGGCCGGGTGCATCTGCCGTTCACCGTCGTGCACGCGCACCGCGTCGACTAGACCTCACACGGTGCCCTGCGCGCAGGTGAGCGGAGTTCACGGCGGGGTCATCACCAGCAGCTTTCGGGCAATAGAGGCTTCCTAGCGTTGGTGGCATGTCGCATCGCATCACTGACTGGGACGCAGAAGACGTTGTCGCCTGGGACTGGTCGCCGAGGCACAGCGCCAGCTATCGGGCGCGAACATGTGCCCGATCGACGAGATGACGCGGTCGAAACGGTGGTCTTTCGAATGGCAGGGCCTGGGCGTCGCCCTCGATCCATTCGACGTCGACTCCCGCGGCGGCGCCGCATTGGCGTGCGGTCGCGAGCAGGCCCGGTGAGAAGTCCAGGCCGGTCACACGCGCCCCGCGTCTGGCCGCCGGGATGGTGGCATTGCCTGCTCCGCACGCGACATCGAGCACCTCCATCCCCGGCTCGATGGCCGCTCGCTGCACCAAGATTTGGCCGATGGAGCTGACCTTGTTGCCGACAGCCTTGTAGTCGCCCGTGCCCCACATGTCGTCGGTCATGTCCAGCGGCCCAGAATCTCGCGGGCCCGCGCGGCCAGCGCAGCCTGCAGGAACGGGCCGAAGCTGATGCGAGCCACACCTAACGACCCGAACGTCGCCGGATCGGACACCTCGGGCAGGGCGATCGCGTTGATCGGCAACGGCAACTCGGTGGCCAAGCGCCACAACGTATCCGGCTCGTGGCGCCCCACCGGATACAACACGTCGGCACCGGCCTGCGCCGCCTCGGTCAGCCGGGCAATGGCCCGGTCGACGCGGTCGGCCTCGTCGCCGTCCTGGCGCAGGAACAGATCGGTGCGCGCATTGATCACCACGTGCACACCGGCGGCGTCGGCGGCGGCCCGCAATGCGCTCACCAGTTCGGCGTGCTCACTCGCCGAGCGCAGCCGTCCGCCCTCGCTGTGCACGGTGTCCTCGATGTTGAAACCCACCGCCCCGACCTCCAGCAGACCTTCGATGAGCCGGATCGGCGCCTCGCCGTAGCCGGACTCGATGTCCACCGACACCGGGACATCGACGGCCGCGGTGATCTGCGCGACGCGGGTGAGCAGCTCGTTGAATGTCATGCCCTCGTTGTCGTGCTTGCCGATCGAATCGGCGACCGGATGGCTGCCAACCGTCAGCGCGGAGAAACCCGCATCGACGGCCAGCTTCGCCGACCACGCGTCCCAGACCGTCGGCAGAATCACTGGGTTGCCGGGCTGGTGCAATGCGAGCAACGAAGCCGCCCGATCGGCAAGAACCTGCTTAGACACCACGTAGACCTCCAATTCCCGACGTGACCTGTCTCACTCTCGACTCCATCATGTCGCTAGCATCGGGTGTCGTACTGTGATTCGTGACACCCTTCAGCCCAAGGAGGTCAGTTGTCCAGCACTACCGAGTTTGCCGAGCTCCACGCGCTGATCGGTGGCCTGCGTCGCTGCGTGACATCGTTGGCGTCGAAGTACGGGGACTCCCCCGCTACGCGTCGCATCGTCAACGACGCCGAGCGCATCCAGAACGACATTGACAGGCTCGACATCGACGCAGAAGAGCTCGAGATCGCGCGCGGGGTGACCCATCACCACCACACCGGCGAGATGATTCCGATTCCGGACACCCAGTACGACACCGATTTCTGGCGCGACGTCGACGACGAAGGCGTCGGCGGCCAGCGATGAGCGCTTGCGCGAAGAGCAGACGCCAGAGCCGTGGCTGACCACGTCCGTCGCATCGGGAAACGCAACCAGGAAAGGCAACCGTGAGCGCACCCACCGCCGACCGCCCCGCGACCGGCGTCTTCTCGCCGAGCCGCGCCGAGATACCGCAGCGCACGCTGCGTACCGACCGGTGGTGGATGCCAACGGTATTGACCAATCTCGGTCTGGCCGCCTTCGTCATCTACGCGACCATCCGGGCGTTCTGGGGCAGCGCCTACTGGGTTGAGGACTACCACTACCTGACGCCGTTCTATTCGCCGTGCGTCAGCACCGGATGCGAGCCGGGAGCAAGCCACTTCGGCCAGTTCCTGCCGGACGTCTGGTGGCTCCCGTACGCGGCGCTCTCGCTGCCGTTCCTGCTTGCCTTCCGACTCACCTGCTACTACTACCGCAAGGCGTACTACCGCTCGGTGTGGCAGTCCCCACCGGGATGCGCTGTGGCCGAACCACATTCGCGCTATACCGGCGAGACCCGGCTGCCTCTGATCATGCAGAACGTGCACCGGTACTTCTTCTACGCCGCGGTCATCATCTCCCTGATCAACACCTACGACGCGATCCTGGCGTTCCACTCACCGTCCGGCTTCGGATTCGGTTTGGGCAACGTCATTCTGGTGGTCAACGTGATCCTGCTGTGGGTGTACACGCTGTCGTGTCACTCGTGCCGGCACGTCGTCGGCGGCCGGCTCAAGCACTTCTCCAAGCACCCGGTGCGGTACTGGCTGTGGACGCAGGTCAGCAAGATCAACGAGCGGCACATGCTGTGGGCCTGGATCACCATCGGCACGCTGATGCTCACCGACTTCTATATCATGTTGGTGGCCAGCGGCACTATCTCAGACCTGAGATTCATTGGTTGACAATCTCTTTCACGACATTCTGTAGCAAACAGCAAGTGAGGGTATATGGCTGAAGTCGAACGGCACTCCTACGACGTGGTCGTGATCGGTGCCGGCGGCGCGGGTTTGCGCGCGGTTATCGAGGCGCGCGAGCGTGGCCTGAAGGTGGCCGTGGTCTGTAAGTCGTTGTTCGGCAAGGCCCACACCGTGATGGCCGAGGGTGGTTGTGCGGCCTCGATGGGCAACACCAACCCGAAGGACAACTGGCAGGTTCACTTCGGCGACACCATGCGCGGCGGCAAGTTCCTCAACAACTGGCGGATGGCCGAGCTGCACGCCAAGGAGGCACCGGACCGGGTGTGGGAGCTGGAGACCTACGGGGCACTGTTCGACCGCACCAAGGACGGCCGCATCAGCCAGCGCAACTTCGGCGGGCACACCTATCCACGCCTGGCACACGTCGGGGACCGCACCGGCCTGGAAATCATCCGCACCATGCAGCAGAAGATCGTGTCGCTGCAGCAGGAGGACAAGGCCGAGCTCGGCGACTACGAGGCCCGCATCAAGGTGTTCCACGAGTGCACGATCACCGACCTGATCAAGGACGGTCAACGGATTTCAGGCGCGTTCGGTTACTGGCGGGACAGCGGGCGCTTCATCCTGTTCGAGGCGCCCGCGGTGGTGCTGGCGACCGGCGGCATCGGTAAGTCCTACAAGGTCACGTCGAACTCGTGGGAGTACACCGGTGACGGGCATGCGCTGGCGCTGCGCGCGGGCGCGACGCTGATCAACATGGAGTTCATCCAGTTCCACCCGACCGGCATGGTGTGGCCGCCCAGCGTCAAGGGCATCCTGGTTACCGAGGGTGTGCGCGGCGACGGCGGTGTGCTGAAGAACTCCGAGGGCACCCGGTTCATGTTCGATTACATCCCATCGGTGTTCAAAGGTCAGTACGCCGAGACCATCGAAGAAGCCGACCAGTGGCTCAAGGACAACGACTCCGCGCGCCGCACCCCCGACCTGCTGCCCCGCGACGAGGTCGCCCGCGCGATCAACTCGGAGGTGAAGGCCGGGCGCAACTCGCCGCACGGCGGCGTGTTCCTCGACATCGCGTCGCGGCTGCCCGCCGACGAGATCAAGCGCCGGCTGCCGTCGATGTATCACCAGTTCATGGAGCTGGCCGAGGTCGATATCACCAAGGAGGCCATGGAGGTCGGGCCGACCTGCCACTACGTGATGGGCGGCGTCGAGGTCGATCCCGACACCGGCGCCGCCAAGACGCCCGGACTGTTCGCGGCGGGTGAGTGCGCCGGCGGCATGCACGGCTCCAACCGGCT
>JBEVHG010000045.1:0-6977 GCA_040511335.1 Mycobacterium sp.
GCGGTGAAGGACCGCAGTTGCCACAGAAGCTGGCCCTAGGGCAGGGGTTCACCACGACATCGTTTCACCGCTGGTTGACGGTGTCCGTCCTTTGATCGTCGCGGCGCGCCGTATTGATGGTGAACGAAGAACAGGCCAGGACTTTCGTCCCGGCCTGTCCTTCTTCGGTGGAGCTGCCGGGAATCGAACCCGGGTCCTACGGCATTCCCTCGAGGCTTCTCCGTGCGCAGTCCGCTATGTCTCTACTCGGATCTCCTGATCACGCAGACAAGTCAGGATGACGATCCCAGTCGCTGTTTGATGTCCCGATAGATCCCGCGACCGGACTTATCGGTTTGTCCCTCTAGCTGATGCCAGGGTCCGGGCCGAGGGCGCTCCCGGTCTGACAGACTCACCGTCGCTTAAGCAGCGAGGGCGAAGTCGCGCTGATTGGAATCGGCGCTTAATTGGTTGCAACGACGCTTACGGTGGTCAATTGCCTGCACCGGCACGCTTCCCTTGATTCGATGCGCGAAGTCGAAACCGTTCAGCCCCTCGCATCCCCGCCGACTTTCGGCAGGACATTCAATGGTACGCCAGCTACAACAAGCGATCGCAAGATATTTATCCCGCGTCGGGGCGTCAGCGCAGCTCAGATCACATAATTGAGGTGCTCGACGATCCGCTGGCCGACCGCCTCGTCCCCGCCATAGACGACGGCATCCGGGTGCTGCGCGAGCGTCGTCCGCCCGCCGGCCAGCCGGGTGAACAGCAGCCCGTCGACTCCGATGCTCGACGTCGGCTCGGCGCCGTCGAAGTCGCCGACGACCTTGCCGCGGCCCTCCACCGCCACATTGATGGTGCGCCTCAGCGGGCCCGTCAGCTCGATGCGCACCCGGGATCCGTCGGGTGCGCCGCCTAGCTTGCCGACGACGAAGCCCATGCTGGCCGTGACCTCGTCGAGCGCCAGCCGTGCTCCCGGCCCGCTGAGATCGGCGTCGGCGGCGGATCGACGAAGCGCGTCGCGGATGTCGTGTTCGTGCATCCAGCAGTCGAAGACCCGCACCCGCATGAACCGCCCGTAGGTGTCGGGTCCGGCCGGTGTCGCGGTGATCTGGCTCCAGTCGTCGTCGGTCATGTTAGAGAGCTGCGCGCGGCGTTCGGCGGTCGTTGCGCGGAACTTGTCGAGCAGATCGGCTGCGCTCGAGCCGCGCAGCCTGCGTACCCAGCGTTCGTTCAGCACGCCGATGTCGTTTCGTACATGCTTGAGCGTCGACACGTCGATATCGGCTTCAGGCGTGGCGACTCCCTGCAGCATCGACTCCGTGCCGATCACGTGTGCCACCACGTCGTGCACGCGCCACCCGGGCAACGAGGTGGGCGACTGCCACTCCGATTCGGTCAACCCCGCCACCAGTGATTCAATGTCGCTCCACACCGCGAACAAGCCGTCCAGCACGTCGGCCTTGTCGAGATGGGTGACGGGTCGCGACGGATTGGCCATCGCTCGACCGTAGCGCTCGCCCTTCCGCCAGCGCCCGCAAAATGCCACCAAATATTGCGCCCACAGGGTGGTCGGGTGGCCGATGAGCGTCACATGCCGATGAGCGACTCGATCCAGCCGCGCGCGAAGTAGACGAGGAAGCCCGCGGCGACGATCCAGAGAAGCGGGCTGATCTCGCGTGCCTTACCGGTTGCCGAGCGTAAGACGACCCAGGCGATGAAGCCGACACCTATGCCGTTGGCGATCGAATAGCTGAACGGCATGGTCACCACGGTCAGCACGACGGGCAAGGCCACCGAGAACTCTGAAATGTCGATATGGCGTAGGTGCGACGCCATCATCGAGCCGACGATAACCAACGCCGCTGCGGCCACCTCGGTCGGCACGATTGATGCCAGCGGGGCGACGAACATCGCGGCGAGGAACAGCACACCCGTCACGAGATTCGCGAAGCCGGTGCGCGCGCCCTCCTCGATACCGGCGCCGGACTCGATGAAGACGGTGTTGGATGACGCCGACGTCGCCCCGCCGACGACCGCGCCGGTGCCCTCGACGATCAGCGCCGAGCGTAGTCGCGGGAAGGTTCCCTGCGAGTCGGCGAGCCCAGCCTCGCGCGACAGACCGGTGAAGGTGCCCATCGCATCGAAGAAGTTGGCGAACACCAACGTGAACACGAGCATGGTCGCGGCGAGCACCCCGACGCGACCAAAGCTGTCTACGCTCACCTCGCCGACGAGCGAGAGGTCGGGCAGGGCGAACGGCGAGCCTGACAACGTCGGTACCGACAGGCCCCAGCCACCAGGGCGCTCGGCCGCCGGCCCGAGATGCCAGATCGCCTCGATGACGACCGCGACGAGAGTGCCGGCCACGAGTCCGATGAGGATGCCGCCCGCACCCGCCGGGCGACGAGGATGCGTCACCAGCAGCGTGAATACGAAGACGACCGTGGGGACGGTGCTGATCGAACCGGTTCCGCCGGTGCCCAGCCCGACGGGCGGAGACGGGAGCCCGGTGGAGCCGATGAAGCCGGCGTCGACGAGTCCGATGAAGAGGATGAACAGTCCGATACCCGCCGTGATCGCGAGCTTGAGCTGCATCGGCACGGCGTCGAAGGTGAGCCTGCGCAGCCCGGTCGCCGCCAGAAGCACGATGATTAGCCCGTTGATGACGACTAGGCCCATCGCCTCGGGCCAGGTGAGCGAGCCGACCACGGTCGTCGCGAGGCAGGAGTTGATGCCGAGTCCCGCGGCGAACGCGAACGGGAGCCGCGCGACGACGCCGAACAGGATCGTCATGACGCCCGCGGCGAGCGATGACGTCGCCGAGACTTGCGCGAACTCCAGCCTGTGCCCCGCGACATCTTCCGTGCTCGACAGGATGATCGGGTTCAGCACGACGATGTAGGCCATCGCGATGAACGTGACCACGCCGCCGCGTATCTCAGCGCCGATCGTCGACTGACGCTCCGAGATTTCGAAGAAGTGATCGAGGCGATTCATTCCCTCGACCCTAGGGTCGTCAGGCGCTACTTTCTTACCTTGAGGTGCGTGTTGGGGTCGCGGCCGACTTCGGAGACCGACCCGCCCGAATCCCGGGAACTATCCGGCCGCGATCATGGCCACGGCCGTCAGCGCCAGCACCATGCCGACGACTTGGCTGCGAGTCACTCGTTCGCGCAGCACGATGATCGCCAGCAGCACGGTCGCCGCCGGATACAGCGACATCAGCACGCTGGCCAACGACAGCAGCGACGCTTGCAGGGCCAGCAGCATCGCGATATTGGCGCCGACGTCGAAGAACGCTGCCAGCACGGCCAGCCGCAGCGGCGTGCCGGTAGGCGGCCGGAGGTTGCCGCTGAGCGCGGCGACCACAAAGACCAGCACGCTGGCCGAAAGCCGGGCGAACACCAGCGGCCACAGCCTGGCCTCCACCGGCGCCTGGTGGATGAGCACGAAGTTCAGCCCGAACGCCACCCCTGACCCGACCGTCAACCACGCGACCTTGGCGGTGAACGGGTGAGGTTTGACGTCCTCGTCGGTGGCTTCGCGGCTGACCAGCACCACCGCGACCAACGCCAGCACCACACCGACGGCAGCGAGGACACCAGGCCGCTCCCCCAGCGCCAGGCCGACGCCGACCGGAATGCCGGCCACCAGCACCGCGGTCAGCGGCGAGACGACCGAGATGGGCCCCGAACCGAGCGCGGCATAGAACCACCAGATTCCGAACGCCTGCGAGATGCCGCACAGCCCGCCCCAGAACACGGCGCCATGTGAGATGTCACCGCCGACGACCGCCGCCAGCACCCCCAGCATCGCCAGCGCGATTGGATACGACACCAGCACGACTCGAAGTGCCGCGACGCGTCGTGAGGCGATACCGCCGACGAAGTCGCTGATGCCGTACCCCAACGCCGAGGCCAGCGCGAGGGCGACGCCGATCAGGTCATGCCCTTCGCGCGACGCCCCAGCTCGCGGGTCACTTCACGCGCAGCGTCGCGGCGTGCCATGTCCTGGCGTTTGTCGCGGGCCTGCTTACCGCGGGCCAGCGCCAGCTCCACCTTCACCTTGCCCTCGGAGAAATACAGCGAGAGCGGCACCAGCGTCAGATTGCCATCGCGGATCTTGCCGACCAACGTGTCGATCTGGCGGCGGTGCAGCAGCAGCTTGCGGTTGCGGCGCGGTGCGTGGTTGGTCCAGCTGCCGTGGTGATACTCCGGGATGTGCAGGTTGCGCAGCCACACCTCGCCGTCGTCGACGGTGGCGAACGCGTCGGCCAGCGACGCCTGTCCCTCTCGCAGACTCTTGACCTCGGTACCCACCAGCGCCACCCCGGCCTCGAATGTCTCGAGTATCGAATAGTTATGCCGGGCTTTGCGATTGGTGGCCACGATCTGGTTGTTGGGAGACCGTGCGGGGCTGGACTTCTTGGACACGGCTAGCGCCGGACGTAGAGGCGCAGCGTGACGTAGGCGGTGATGCCGGCCATCACCACACCGACGAACAACAGGATGGGGGCGATGTAAAGGATGTCGGCGTAGTCGATCCGCGCGATCAGATTGGCTTGGTAGAACTGGTTGAGCGCATTCTCCAGGAAAAGTGCGCGGACCAGGATGAGCCCGATGATCGCGATGATCACGCCGATCAACGCTGCCAGCATCGCCTCCAGCAGGAACGGCAGCTGGGTGTACCACCGACTGGCGCCGACCAACCGCATGATGCCGATCTCGGTGCGCCGGGTGTAGGCGGCGACCTGAACCATGTTGGCTATCAACAGAATCGCACCGATGGCCTGCACGAGCGCCACCGCGAACGCGGCCCTACTGAGCCCGTCGAGCACGGCGAACAGCCGGTCGATCAGGTCCTTCTGATTGAGCACGTTGAGCACGCCGGGCTGACCTACCATCGCCTCGTCGAAATCCTTGTGCTGCTCGGGATCGTCCAGCTTGACGATGAATGACGCCGGGAACGCCTCCTTGCCGGCCACATCCTTGTACTGCGGGAACTTGGTGACCGCGTCGTTGTAGGCGTCGTCGCGGTTCAGGAAACGGACCGAGCGCACCTCCTCGCGACCCTCGATCTCCGAGCGCAGCGCCTTACACGGGTCCGCGTCGCAGGTGGCGTCGTTGGCCGACACGTCGTTGGTCAAAAAGACCTGGCTTTCCACCCGGTCGAGATAGATGTCGCGCGATTGGTCGGCGAGCCGCACCACGAGCAGGCCGCCGCCGAACAGGCCGATGGAGATGGCGGTGGTCAGGATCATCGCGACCGTCATGGTGACGTTGCGACGAAGCCCGGTCAGAACCTCGTTGAGTAGGAAGCCGAAGCGCACTTAGCGATCCATTCCGTAGACGCCGCGCTGCTCGTCGCGGATCAGCCGACCGAGTTCGAGTTCAACGACGCGTTGGCGCATCGAGTCGACGATGTGATGGTCGTGGGTGGCCATCAGCACCGTCGTCCCGATGCGGTTGATGCGCTCGAGCAGATCCATGATGTCCTTGCTGGTCTCGGGGTCCAGGTTTCCGGTCGGTTCGTCGGCCAGCAGCACCAGGGGGCGGTTGACGAACGCGCGCGCAATGGCCACCCGCTGCTGCTCCCCGCCGGACAGTTCGGCGGGCAACCGGTTGGCCTTACCGGACAGACCCACCATTTCCAGAACGTCGGGCACGACGCGGTTGATCACGTCGGGGCGCTTACCGATGACCTCAAGCGCGAAGGCCACGTTTTCGAACACCGTCTTCTTCTGCAGCAGCCGGAAGTCCTGGAACACGCAGCCGATGACCTGCCGAAGGCCCGGGATGTGGCGGCCCGGCAGCTTGTTGACGTGGAATTTCGACACCCGGATGTCGCCGGTAGTGGGTGTGTCCTCGGCCAGCAGCAGCCGCACGAAGGTCGACTTGCCCGACCCCGAGGGGCCGATCAGGAAGACGAACTCACCCTTGTCGATCTTGACCGAGACATCGTCGAGCGCGGGCCGCGCCGAGGCCTTGTACTGCTTGCTGACATGGTCGAGGGTGATCATCACGGCACGCCAGTGTAGCGGTGCATGAACTCGGGGCGGTTCAGGCTATCTCGGCGGAGCCGGGGTGGTGGGTGCCCGTCCGGCGCCAACGTCGGTAGTCGTCGTCGGAGTCGGCGTGGGCGTCGGCGAATCGATGGGCGCCGGCATCAGCGGCGTCGGCTCGGTCGGACTCGTCGGCGAAGTCGTTGTGGTTTCACCCGGGCTGGTCGTCGTGGTCTCCGTGGTGGTCGTCGGCGTTGTCGTGACGACGGGCTCCCTGGGCCGCCGCACGTTGGTCCGGGGGACCCAGGTGTAGTTGGGGTCGGGCACAAAGCCGGGCGGCACAACCTGGGTCGGCGCGTCGCTGCCGACCGGCTCCGGCTGGACCGCCTGGTAGACCCAGAACAGCGCGATGAACGCGACAATCAGCGCCGCGGTCGAGGTCCGCACCCGGCCGAGAATGTGGCCGGGCCGTCGGCCGCCGTCGTCGTTGCTGTTCGGACCCAACTTCACTGCTTCTCCACGGGGCCCTGCGTCTCCTCGGCACCCCCGGTGGTCGCCGGATGAACGATGGCCCCGACCATCGGCGGCGAATCGGCGGGCGTGACGATGCCTGCTCGCGTGAGCGCGGCGACAACCAGCACCCTCAGCCGGCGGCCGACTTCGAACTGCTTACCCGGCAGCGTCCGCGCTATCATCCGCAGGTTGACGGTATCCAGCTCGATGCTCTCCACACCCATCAGCTGGGGCGCATCCAGCAGCAGTTCCCGCAGGTTGTCTTCCTCCATCGCCGTCTGGCAGACCCCGTGCAGCACCTCGTTGACCTGGTTGAGGTTCGCGCTCGCGGGAACCGGGATGTCAACGACCGAACGCGCCCAGTCCTTGCTCAGATTCAACGACTTGACGATCAGCCCGTTGGGGATGGTGATCATTTCGCCCTCGGTCGAGCGCAGCTTGGTGACCCGCAGCGTGACGTCCTCAACGGTGCCGAGGG
>JBEVHG010000046.1:0-8849 GCA_040511335.1 Mycobacterium sp.
AGCGTCTTCAACAGCCATCGGCGGGTCGGATCGGCCAGCGCCGCGTACGTGCGGTCCAACACCTGATCTTCAACCATCTTGTTGACTATATCGGCCGTTCGTGATGTGCTGGGAAATAGATATTCAACTGAGATGTTGAACGTTTTGAAAACAATCCGCGTAGCAGGACGGAAGGAGAACCCGTGAAGACACCTCCGATCGTGTCGGCGCAGGACTGGGATACCGCGCTCCGGGAGATGCTTGTCAAGGAGAAGGAGTTCACCCGTGCGCGTGACGCGCTGGCAGCCATGCGCCGGCGGATGCCGTGGACGCCGGTGGACAAGGCGTATGAGTTCGAGGGGCCCGAAGGCACGCTGAGCCTGCTCGATCTCTTTCAAGGCCGCCGCCAACTGATCGTTTACCGCGCCTTTGTCGACCCGGGCGTTCATGGTTGGCCCGAGCACGGATGTGTCGGCTGCTCGCTGATGGCCGACCACATCGGCAACCTGGCCCATCTCAACGCCCGAGACACCATGCTTGTGTACGCGTCGCGCGGATCGCAGGCAGACATCGAGCGGGTGAAGGCGCGGATGGGCTGGCACATCCCGTGGTACACCATCGTTCCCCGAGCGGACGGCGCCTTCGACGTCGACTTCGGCGTGGACGAATGGCACGGCACCAACGCGTTCATCCGTGACGGCGACCGCGTGTTCCGCACCTATTTCATCAACAACCGCGGCGATGAAGTGTTCGTCAACACCTGGAACTTCCTCGACATGACCGCGCTGGGACGTCAGGAGACTTGGGAGGACTCACCGGAGGGCTACCCACAGACCAAGCCCTACGAATGGTGGAACTGGCACGACGAATACGGCGAACACGAGCCGTCCCGGTGGTTCGGTGAGCCGGACCCCAATGACCCCAACGACCGGCGACCGCCGCGCGAGCCCGAAGGATGACCCGCGTGTCGGTCACTGATGCGCGCCTGACTGCCCGCCTCCATCAGGAGACGCGGGAACGCATCTCGAAGTTGATGACGCGGCGTTGAGCACCGCCGTCGCGGCCTGTCCCGGCTGGTGGGGCCGGGACGTGATGGCGCATGTGGCGGCAGTCGCCGATGACTGGGCGGATGGGCGTCTGTCGGGGCCGCCGACTGACGAGGAGACGGCAGCCCAGATCGCCCGGTGCGGCTATGACTTGGCCGAGATCCTGGCGGCTCGGACCGACGCGGCCGCGCGGCTGGATCGCATGGCCGAAACCGCAGGGGTGGCTCCCCGCTCGGCGGCATCATCGTTCATGAGCACGACGTCCGCGGTGCTATCGGTCGGCCCGGCGCCCGGGATTCCGCGGCGGTTTGGCATACCTCCGACCTACTGCTCGCGGACCTCTAGCGCCGGTGCCCCTGCGGGTGACGGTGGAAGATGCCCAGTATCGGAGCGGACCAGGCGACCGAGCCGAAATACGGCTCCGCACTGCGCGATTCGAGGTCCTGCGCGAGCGAACGTGCCGCCGCAGCCGCGCCCAGCTCGCGGCCATGGACTGGTCGGGCGACCCAACTCCAGTACTGGATCACAGTTACATGTTGGGCCCGGCCGACGCCGACATCGTCGAGTAGCCCACGGCGCTGGAACAATTAGAGGAGACAGTCATGAAGGATGAATCAACAAACCTCGGTGGGACGGCGGCCAGCGCACCGGGTCTGCCCGCGGCCGTCGACCGGGCCACCTTCCAGGCCGAACTGGACAGGCTGCGGGTTCGGGAGAAGGCGCACACGCGGGAAGGCGACGCGATCGCCGCGGCCCGACGGCGGCTACCCATCGTCGAGGTAGACGCCAACCTCGCACTGATCGGGCCCGTCGGGCCGCTCACTCTGCTCGAAGCGTTCGAAGGGCGCCGACAGCTCATCGCCTACTACTTCATGTGGTACCCGGGCCGACCCGCGCCCGAGCAGTGCGAAGGCTGCACGTGGTGCACCACCCAGGTCGCGGAGCTGTCTTACCTTCATTCTCGCGACATCACCTACGCGGTGTTCTGTCAGGGTCCTTACGACGAAAGCATCCGCTACCGCGACTTCATGGGCTGGGACATGCCGTGGTACTCAGCACTCCCCTCCCTCGAGGCGCTCCTCGTCGGGCGCCATATCGGCACGATGCACCTCGTGTGCTACCTACGGGACGGCGACCGCGTCTTCGAAACCTACTGGACGACCCTCCGCGGCGTAGAGGCGATGGACTACAGCTACGCGCTCATTGACCTCACCGTGTACGGACGCCAGGAGCCGTGGGAGGACTCGCCCCCCGGCTGGCCACATCAGTGGCAAGACGGACCGGCACGCATGCGGACTAACGGACGCCCCATCGCCCAGTGGTCGCGACTGGAGGCTGGACGCTCTGACGACCTCACCGTTGGGCCCTGATCGTCAGCGGAGAGGAGTGCTCCTCAACGCCGAGCGCAGCTTCCGTCGGCTCACGGTAGGGCGCCGCGCGGTAGCACCCATCGGTGCTCGAAGGCCAATACCGTTGCTGCCGTTTCGAAGTCGGAATCGTAGTGCACGACCGTCAGGCTGTGGGCAGCGGCGAGCACCGCCGTTAAGAGATCGTATACACCGACTAACCGATGCCGTCCTGTGCGAACCAGCGCGCGTTGTGCGCTCAACGCAGCCTGCCAGTG
Organism: Mycobacterium sp.; assembly: GCA_040511335.1. GTDB lineage: Bacteria > Actinomycetota > Actinomycetes > Mycobacteriales > Mycobacteriaceae > Mycobacterium. The sequence goes on from JBEVHG010000046.1 coordinate 2,650, forward strand.
TTCGTCGTTGGTCGGCACGTATTCGTAGGCCAGGCGCCGGTCGTGCCACAACTCCTCGTACTCATTGGCGCCGCGTGCGCTGTACAACGCTTCGGCATCGAGCGATGCCGTCGTCGCCACCACGCCGCCTTCGATCAGTGGTGCCAGGCGCTCGGCGACATCCGGATCGGCCATCCGAGCCGCGGCGCTGGTGTCGATCAGGAAGCGTGCTGTTACCGCCACACGTGACCACGCCGCTCAGGCTCGGCCATCTCCCCCAGGCCGCCAGATGCCAGCCACTCCACTTGCCGTGCGCGCGCGGCTGCGGCAGCTGCTTGCCGTAGCGCTGCACGAACCGTGTCGGACACGCCTGTGGTCCCAAGCTCGCGCTGTGCCTCCATCAAGAGGTCGTCATCAAGGTCGATTAACCGCTTCGGCACGGCCACTCCTCATATATACGTGCTCGCCGTACAGTATATATTTCTGGGAGGCCGGATGGCGTCAATCGCCTCGGGTTGCTTCGACGCTGAATCTCTGGGCTCGCGGGCGCCGGCGTCGGCTAGTTGATGGCGGTGATCATGCGCGCGACGGCGTCGGCGACGGCGGTGCGGGCGGGGGCGAGGTAGCGGCGCGGGTCGCTGACGGTGGCGTCATTGGCCAGGAAGGCGCGCACTGCGGTAGTGAAGTGGATGTTCAGCAGCGTGCCGACGTTGATTTTGGTGATACCGGCGTTTACGGCTTTGCGGAGTTCCTCGTCAGCGACCCCTGATGAGCCGTGCAAGACCAGCGGCACCGGCAGCGCGGAGCGCAGCTGGGAGATCAGGTCGAAGTCCAGCGATGCGTTGCGATCCGACATGGCATGGGAACTGCCGACGGCGACGGCCAGAGCATCGATACCGGTGGCCGCAACGAATGCGGCGGCCTCGCCGGGATCGGTTCGCACCCCCGGGGCGTGGGCGCCGTCCTTGCCGCCGACCTCACCGAGCTCGGCTTCCAGGTACAGGCCGTGGCGGTGGGCCCACTCGGCGGCTGCCTTGGTGGCGGCGACGTTGTTGTCGTAATCCAGTTTGGAGGCGTCGAACATCGCCGAGCTGGCCCCGGTGTCGGCGCTGGCGTGCAGCAGCGCGGTGTCCTCCACGTGGTCTAGGTGTACTGACACCGCAACTGCGGCCGCGTTGGCGACCGCGGTGACCGCGGCGACGATCGGCGCGAGTCGGCCGTGGTGGAACTTCACCGCGTTCTCGCTGATCTGCAGGATGACCGGGCTATTGGCCTGTTCAGCGCCGGCGGCGATGGCCTCGGCGTGTTCGAGGGTGATCACGTTGAACGCGGCTAGCCCGGTTCCGGCGCGGTGTGCGGCGGCGACGAGGTCGGCGGTACGAGCGAGCGGCATCGGGTGTGTCCTCCAGGTGCTGTGTGTTCGGTCTGTGTACCGGGCAGTGACCCGGGGTTGACAATTCTCCAACGAAACGCAACTATATCCATCATATTCCAAATAATCAACTTCGCATCAGATGGGAATTGAGATGGGCAGCACACTTCTTGTCGGCCTCGACGTCGGGACCCAGACAAGCAAGGCCGTGGTGTTCACCGAGTCCGGGGACGCGGTGGCCACCGGCCGCGCGGCGACCCCGTGGATTGTCACGGCCAGCGGAGCCGAGATGGACGCCGCCGCTCTGCTGGCATCGGCGAAGACGGCGCTGGCCGAGGCGTTAGCCGACGCCCCACCCGGACCGATCGCCGCACTGGGGGTCGCCAGCCTCGGCGAGGCCGGGATCCTATTGGACCGCCACGCGCAGCCCGCTGCCCCAGTCATCGCCTGGCACGACACCCGCGATCACGCCGAACTGGCGGATCTCCGCAACACCGTTGATGCGCAGGACTTCTCGGCTACGACGGGTCTGCCGCTACGCCAGCAGTGGTCACTGACCAAACACCGCTGGCTCGACAATGTCCCCGCGGCGCGTACCGCGGTCCGGCGGCTCAATGTGGCCGAATGGATCGTGCGCGGCCTGGGCGGCGAGGAAGCCACCGAGCAATCCCTGGCTTCACGGACCGGCTGGCTACGCCTGGCGCAACGCTCGTGGTGGACCGACACCCTGGAATGGTCCGGGGCCAGCGAAAACTTGATGCCGCCGATCGTGACCGCCGGCACTCCGCTGGGCCGGGTCAGCGCGGAAGCCGGTTTGGGTCGATTGACCGGCGCGGTCCTCACCATCGCCGGCCACGACCACCAGGTTGCAGTGATCGGCGCCGGCGCGGACGGGGCCGGTGACGAACTGGATTCGTGCGGCACCGCCGAAGCCTTGATCCGCACCATCGCCCCGGGACTGTCGCCGCTGGTGATCGCGGAGCTCGCCGAGGCCGGGATCACTACGGGCTGGCACGCCGTGCCCGAACATTGGTGCCTACTCGGCGCCACCCAGGGCGGCCTTGCGCTGCAGCGGGTGCTGGCACTGCTGGGTAAGGACAAGGACGATCTGGCCGAACTCGACCCGGCAGCGATCGCGGCCCCCGCGCCGCACGTGCGGGTGCTCGCCCCGCCGTTCGGCAAGCTCGACATCCTCGGGGTCAGCGACGGCGACGGTCCCGCCCAGTTGTGGCGGGCAGCGCTGGAGGCCGTCACCGATCAGGCCGCTGAAATCCACGACGCGATGAGCACCGTCAGCGGAGCGCACCGGTCGCTGGTGGTGACCGGCGGTTGGTCGCGCAGCCGCGCGTTGGTCGAGATCAAACGCCGCCGCTTCGGTGACCTCGTGCAACCCGAGGTCACCGAGGCCGGCGCACGCGGCGCCGCGCTGCTGGGCCTGCGCGCCGCGGCCGCGGCCACACCGGCGGGTGTGTAATGACCTCGACGGCCAACCCCACGCAACCAGCGTCGCTGCACCGCTACGGACTCGCCGAGGTCAGCACCGCGGATGCGGAAGGATCAGCGGTCATGGGCACCGAAAACGCTGACTCCCGCGCTCCCTACGCCGACCAGCGCAAGCAACGCATTCTCGACCGCCTCCGCAGCCATGGCCGCGTTGAGGTCCTCGACATCGCCGAGGGACTCGGGGTGACCGGGGAAACCATCCGCAAGGACCTCATCGCGCTGGAACGCCAAGGACTGTTGCGCCGAGTGCACGGGGGGGCCGTCCCGGCACAGGCGCTGACGTTCGAGCCCGCCGTGGAGACCCGCACCCAGTTCATGAGCGAGAAAACCCGCATCGCCCGCGCCGCCCTGGCACACCTACCCGAGCAGGGATCGGTGCTGATCGACGCCGGCTCCACCACCGCCAAACTCGTCGAGATGTTTCCCGGCGACCGCGAGCTCACGGTCTACACCAACACCGTGCCGCTGGCGATGTCGCTGCTGAACCGGCCCCGGCTCACGGTGTTCACCCTGGGCGGGCGCTTGCGCAACAAAACCTTCGCCGAGGTCGGCGACTGGGCCGCCCGCGCGCTGGCCGAAATCAACGTCGACGTCGCATTTCTGGGAACCAACGGCATCTCCCTGACGCGCGGTCTGACCACCCCCGACCCCGCCGAAGCCGCCGTCAAGCGGCTGATGCTGGGCTGCGCGCAACGGCGCATCCTGCTTGCCGACCACAGCAAAGTCGGCGTGATCAGCGGCACCAAGCACGCCGACCTGGCGGACATCGATCTGCTGATCACCGACACCGGCCTGCCCGATGACCAGTACACGCAATTGCATAGCGCCGGAATAACTGTGGAGCGAACATGATCCTGACACTGACTGCCAACCCCAGCGTTGACCGCACCGTGTTCCTCGACCAGCTGGTCCTCGGCTCGGTCAACCGCAGCACACGCAGCTGGAGCGAACCCAGCGGCAAAGGTGTCAACGTCGCACTCGCGCTGCTCGCGCATGGCCACCCGGTGCGCGCCGCCGTCCCGATCGGCGGATCAGTCGGAGCCCAACTGCGCCAAATGCTCAACCGTGCCGAACTGGACATCATCCCGGTGCCCGTGGCAGGCGAAATCCGCAGCAACGTCAGCCTGACCCAACCCGACGGGACCGTCACCAAAATAAACGAGCTCGGCCCGAAACTGTCCGCCGCCGAAGCAGATGCGCTGGCGCACGCCGTGCAGTCCCATCTCGATGGCGTCTCCTGGCTGGTCTGCGGCGGCAGCCTGCCCGCCGGGGTCCCCGCCGCGTTCTACGCTGCCCTCACCGAGAAGGTCCATCAGGCTGGCGTGAAGGTTGTCGTCGACAGCTCCGGAGAGCCCCTGGCCGCCAGCCTGGCCGCGCGCCCCGACCTCATCAAACCCAACTCCCACGAGCTCGCCGAACTGGCCAGACGCGACCTGCACACCCTCGGCGATGTCGTCGACGCCGCCGTAGACCTGCGGGAACGCGGGGTGGGGGCGGTCCTGGCCAGCCTCGGAGCCGACGGCGCCGTCCTGGTCGACGACGCCGGAGCGTTACACGGCGAAGCGCCCGTCGACAAGGTCGTGAGCACCGTCGGGGCGGGCGACGCCATGCTGGCTGGATTCCTCGCGGCCACTAACTGCGGCCGCGTTCAGCAGCTGCGGACCGCGCTGCACTGGGGCGCCGCAGCGGTGCAGCACGAGGGCACCCTGTTCTCGCCCACTGACACCGCTAGCACTGTCATCGTCCACGACGGCGTTGACCGCGACCGCCCGATCAGCACCGCAGAACCCTCCCCCGCGCGGCACACCCACACCGACATGTCGACCCCGGCGCACCTATGAACCCCAACCACGCTGCGAGAGAACCGCTTTCAACCCTCCAGGAGCACACAGTGACCGACACGATGCAGGCCGTGGTTGTGTACGGGCCCCACGACTACCGCCTCGAGCGGGTACCCATCCCGGTCCCTGGCCCCGGGGAAGCCCTGGTGCATGTCCAGGCGGTGGGGATCTGCGCCAGTGATCTCAAGTGCTACCACGGCGCGGTCAAGTACTGGGGTGACGCCATCCGGCCGGCCACCACCGACACCGAAGTGATCCCCGGCCACGAGTTCGTCGGCGAGATTGTCGCCGTCGACGATCAGGGCCGGACCCGGTGGGGTGTCGATGTCGGTGACCGTGTGGTCTCCGAGCAGATCGTGCCCTGCTGGCGGTGCCGGTTCTGCCTGCGAGGGCAATACTGGATGTGCGCACCACACCACATCTACGGCTTCAACCGCCACACTCACGGCGCCATGGCCGAATACATGATTTATCCGGCAGACGCTTTGGTGCACAAGGTTTCCCACGGCGTTCCCGCTGCCCACGCCGCGTTCGCCGAACCACTGTCCTGTGCGCTGCACGCCGTTGAGCGCGCCGATATCCGCTTCGGCGACGTTGTCGTCGTGGCCGGATGCGGGCCGATCGGACTAGGAATGATCACCGGTGCGCGCGCCAAAAGCCCAGCCCACATCGTCGCCCTCGATCTGGCGCCGGAAAAGCTGAAACTCGCGCTGGAGTGCGGTGCCGACACCATCATCAATATCGCGACAGAGGATGCCCAATCCATCGTGGGGTCGTTGACCGGCGGATACGGCGCCGACATCTACCTCGAGGCCACCGGGCACCCCTCAGCAGTCCTCCAAGGACTGAACCTGCTGCGCAAACTCGGCACCTACGTCGAGTACGGGGTGTTCGGTTCCGAGGTGAGCGTCGACTGGAGCATCATCAGCGACGACAAGGAACTCGACATCCGCGGCGCCCACCTGGGCCCGCACTGCTGGCCCACCGCCATCCGGATGATCGAATCCGGCGCGTTGCCCATGGAGCAGATCTGCACCCACCAACTTCCCCTCGACGAATTCCAGAAAGGGCTCGACCTGGTCGGCCGCGGCGCCGACTCGATCAAGGTGACCCTGCTGCCGGGCGAAGGCGCCGACATGTGAACCGCGGCGGCAGTGCTCACCGCTGACTGAGTACCGACGTCAGCCCAGCAACGACGGCGCGACACCGCGCACGTCGCGAAAACCCTACTGCCTGAAGTGTGAATCGCCCGGGTTCGGAAAGCCCATGACAGCGCCATTTCTCGCGCTGAGGGTTGGCGGCGACGCGGACCGCTGCTGCCGGCGCTGATCTTCATGATCGGCGTCACCCAAATCCCGTTCCTGTTCACCCTGTTCTACTCAACCCAGTCCTGGAACCTGGTCCGGCCCGGTTCGCGCCGGTTCGTCGGACTGCAGAACTACCTAGACGTCCTGCGGGACAGCACATTCTGGCAAGTCACGCTCAACACCGTCGTCCTCCTCGTC
>JBEVHG010000047.1:0-5768 GCA_040511335.1 Mycobacterium sp.
CAAGCACAAGCCGACATTCACGCCCAATGTCGACGGTGGCGACTTCGTCATCGTCATCAATGCCGAGAAGGTCGCCATCAGCGGCGACAAGCTGCAGAACAAGTTCGCCTACCGCCACTCGGGTTATCCCGGCGGGCTGCGCGCGCGGTCGCTCGGTGACGAGATGGAGAAGCACGCCGACCGGGTCGTCGAGAAGGCGATCCTCGGCATGATTCCCCACAACAAGCTCGGCCGTCAGATCCAGAAGAAGTTGAAGGTCTACGCCGGGCCGGAGCATCCGCACACCGCCCAGCGGCCGGTGCCCTACGAGATCAAGCAGGTGGCCCAGTGACCGAGACCGTTGAGACCGCAGAGACCACCGAGCCTGTGACCGAGACCGAGGCCCCGGCCGAAGCCGCCCCGCGTGAGCCGGTCGTGATCGACCGTCCCATCCAGACCGTCGGCCGCCGCAAGGAGGCTGTGGTGCGGGTCCGTCTGGTGCCCGGCACCGGCCAGTTCAACCTGGACGGCCGGAGCCTCGAGGCTTACTTCCCCAACAAGGTGCATCAGCAGCTCATCAAGGCCCCGTTGGTCACCGTCGACCGGGTGGACAGCTTCGACGTCTACGCCCACCTCGATGGAGGGGGGCCGTCCGGGCAGGCCGGCGCGCTGCGCCTGGCCATCGCGCGGGCGCTGATCCTGGTGCAGCCAGAGGACCGTCCGGCGCTGAAGAAGGCCGGGTTCCTGACCCGCGACCCGCGGGCCATCGAGCGCAAGAAGTACGGCCTCAAGAAGGCCCGCAAGGCGCCTCAGTACAGCAAGCGCTGATCGACTCCGCTGCCGCGAGCGTGCGCGGAATGTACAGCTCGCACGGCGTGTCGCCTTACAGACGCGCACACTCGCGGGACAGTGGAGGGCATCTGTGAAAGGTTTGTGCGCATGGGTCGACTGTTCGGCACCGACGGGGTGCGGGGAGTGGCAAACCGCGATCTGACCGCCGAGCTGGCGCTGGCGCTGGGGGCGGCGGCCGCCCGCCGACTGGGCACTTCCGGAGGCCAGTCCCGCCGGCGGGTCGCCGTGGTGGGCCGCGACCCGCGGGCCAGCGGCGAGATGCTGGAGGCCGCGGTGATCGCAGGGCTGACCAGCGAGGGCGTGGACGCGCTGCGTGTCGGAGTCCTGCCCACCCCGGCGGTGGCGTATCTGACCTGCGCCTATGACGCCGACTTCGGCGTGATGATCTCGGCGTCGCACAACCCGATGCCCGATAACGGCATCAAGATCTTCGGGCCGGGTGGGCACAAGCTCGACGACGCCACCGAAGACCGGATCGAAGAATTGGTCAACTCCGGGCCCGGCGTGCGGCCGGTCGGCGCGGGGATCGGGCGGGTCGTGGACGCCGAGGACGCGCCGGACCGCTACCTGCGGCACGTCAGCAAGGCCGTCACCACCCGACTGGACGGGTTGACCGTGGTCGTCGACTGCGCCCACGGTGCCGCCTCGGCCGCCGCGCCACGGGCCTATCGGGCGGCCGGCGCCAACGTCATCGCCATCAACGCCGAGCCCAACGGGCTGAACATCAACGACGGCTGCGGGTCGACACACCTGGAGTTGTTGCAGTCGGCGGTGGTGACCTACGGCGCCGACCTGGGGCTGGCCCACGACGGCGACGCCGACCGGTGCCTGGCCGTCGACGCCGCGGGCCGGGTGGTCGACGGCGACGCGATCATGGTGGTGCTGGCACTGGCCATGCAGGAGGCCGACGAGCTGGCGTCCAACACTCTGGTGACGACCGTGATGAGCAACCTCGGGCTGCACATCGCGATGCGGTCGGCGGGTATCGAGGTGCGCACCACCGGCGTCGGCGATCGCTACGTCCTCGAAGAACTCCGCGCCGGGGAGTACTCACTGGGCGGCGAACAGTCCGGGCACATCGTCATGCCGGCGCTGGGCACCACCGGAGACGGCATCGTCACCGGCCTGCGACTGATGTCGCGGATGGCGCAGACCCGCTCACCGCTGGTGACCCTGGCCGCGCCGATGCAAACGCTGCCGCAGGTGCTGATCAACGTCGAAGTCGCGGACAAGACAACCGTGGCCGACGCGCCGTCGGTGCGTACCGCGGTCGCGCAGGCCGAGGCCGAACTCGGCGACACCGGCCGAATCCTGTTGCGGCCCTCGGGGACCGAGCAGGTGGTACGGGTCATGGTGGAAGCGGCCGACGAGGACACCGCCAGGCAGTTGGCCATCCGGGTCGCGGAATCGGTCAGCGCCCAGCGCTGAATCCTTCCGACGCACTGAGATTGCAACCAGGGTCGTGAATTCCAGGGCGAAATCACAGCCCAGGGTGCAATTGCAACGGCAACGGCGAACATCCGCTGGAACCGAACGGGGTCGTGCGGCGTCCTAGCCGAACATGGGAGAACCTGACGCCGCCGGCGTCGACGTCGCGGCGCTGCTCGGTGTTGCGCGCCAGTACGACACCGCCGCCGAAATCGTGGACACCGCGGTGCGGACGCACCTGGCCGGGCTGGCATTCGACGGGGCGACGGCGGGCCGACTGCACGCCGCGCGTGGTGACGCGCTGCGCACCGCCGTCGATCGTGTGGTGGACGGCCTGCGCGAGTGGTCGCGGGCGGCGGCCGAGATCTCCTCGGCGCTGCGGGTTTCCGCGGATCGCTACATCGACGCCGACGCCCGCGCCGCCCGGCGGGTGGGCTGAGTTGTGGCCGAGAAGTTCGATGTCGCGTCGCGGCTGGCCGAGGGCCGCCCCGCGGTGGACAACATCGGAAACTACGTGTGGGCCGCTCACCTGCTCGGCTATCAACAACCGGACCTGACCCTGCATCCCTCGCAGGTGCGTGACTGGTACGCCGGCGAGGACGGGCTGGATCTGCGGGCGTTGGATGCCGATTGCGCCGCGCTGGAAGCGGCGTCGGCCGCGATTGGGAATGCGTTGCGGCTGCAGGACGACCAGCTCGCGGCGCTGTCGGGCGCCTGGCAGGGCATTGGCGCGGACGCCTCCCGCGAATTCTTGATGCGCCACGCCGACGCGTCGGCCGCGGCGGCCACGGGGGTGCGCACGGCGGCCCGGGCGTTGACCGGACTGCGGGACAGCCTGTGGCAGATGGTCGACGGAAAGGTCGCCGCCGCAACGGCTATCGACGACCGCCGGCTGGCCGAGCGCGCAGACTGGCTGGCCGCGGCGAAGACCGTCACCACCGGGGCGGGTGATCGTGCGGTGGCCAGTGAGCTGATCGATCAAGAGGTAAAGCCGTTCGTCGACAACGACATTCGCTCGGATTGGCTCTCCGCAATGCGCACCACGACCGCGTCGGTGGCCGCCTCCTACGACGCCGCGACGGCCGGGCTGGCCGCGGAGCCTGCTGCGGTATTCCAGGTGCCGGGCGATCTGGGCCCGGCCTGGTCGCCGCCGTCGCGCAGCGAGGACCCGGTGCCCGACGAACCCGCCCGGGGCGGCGGCGGGGTCGCGACGTATCCGGCGGCCGTGGTGAGCGCACCGCCCGCCGCATCGAGCGTGCCGGCTCCCACGGCTCCTGCGCCCGCGGCTCCGGCCGGCCCGCCACCCGCGATGCCGATGCCCGCGCCGTTGCCCGAACCCGCTCCCACCGCACCCGCGATGGCGCCCGCTCCGTCTCCCGTGCCGGCACTTGGCGATCTGGGCGGCGGACTGCCCGGCTCCGCGGGCGGTCCTGCCGGGCTGGGACAACAGCTTGTCGATGCACTCGGCGGCCTGCTGAACCCGGCCGGCGATACTCTGCCGGATCCGCCCGGGATCGACGACCGCGAGCCGGACGAACCGGGCGAACTCGAGGTCGACGAGGGCGACGACCCTGACGACGACGAACCCGACGAGGAGACGGTCAACCCCGACGGGCCGGACGAGGAGATCGAGCCGGCCGGCGTCGGCAATTCCGATGGAGCGGATACACCGCCCGCAGACGCGTGCGACGACGAACCCGCCGATGCACCGCTGTCCGCCGAGCCGACGCCGCCACCGGCCGAGCCGGCACCAACTCCCGCACCGATTCCCCCGCCGGCCGAGCCGCCCGCGCCTCCGACTCCCGCGGTCGCTAACGAAACACCCTGTGAGATCGCGGCCGACGAACTACCGCAGGTTGGGCAATGACCGCCCCGGGCAAGGGGCTGGACGACATCCTCGCCGACTACACCGCCGCGATGAATGGCCTTGAGCGGCAGGATGATCCAGCATCCACGCCGGCTCGACCGCGGCGGGTGCTGTTGCCGGCCGATCAGCAGCGCGGGTGTGAGTCACCGAGACTCAACGACAGAGGTCGCCGGCTGCGCTGAGCGGGCGGCGTAGCCTCCGTCGGGTGAAGTTGCGCGTGTCGGACGTGGTGTTTCTCTTCGTCCTGGGAGCGGCGGCGGCGCTCGTCGGCGATCACAGTCACGTGGTCACCGACACCACCGAGTACCTGTCCCACGCGGTTCCGTCCGTGTGGAGCAGCCCGATCTGGTTTCCGATACTCGTCGGGGCCGCGACCGTCTCGCTAGCCGAGCTGCGGCTGCATCTCCGGGCTCCGCGGACCTCGGTCAGCGCGCGTCACGGATTGGCGGGGGTCGCCGCGGTGATCGGGATCTACGTCGTTACCGCGCTGGTGCACACCGCCCAAGCGGTGCCGGCGACGGTGCTCATCTATGCGCTCGCGGCGATCACCTGGTGCGTGTTGGGCGACCGCTACGCGGCGCTGTGCGGCGTGCTCGCCGCCGTTGGGGGTCCGGTGGTCGAAGCCGTGCTCGCCAAGGCGGGGCTGTTCCGCTATGCCGACGATGGTGTGCCACGAACGCTGATGGGGGTTGCGATGTAGAGGCTCGTGATCTTTGGATGCGGTGTTGTGCTGGTGATGGAGGTAGGTCCTCCGGGATCGCCCTGCAGGGGGAGGTCTCAAACCACCGCGAGCTGCTGCGGTTAAGAGCCGTGGTGGTGAGCGTCGCGGAAAAGGCGCCCGTGATGGCGTCAGGTGTGGTCCGAGAAGGCGAACGAGAGTGAACCACTGTTGAAACGTCGAAAGCGTACAGACGTTATCGAAACCGGGGTCCCGTTGTTGCCCTGGGACGAGTCTGGCGGGTGCCTGCTGATTGGCCAGGTGGTGACCGGCGCAGAGGTGGCGCGAGTTCGGATCGGGCATCGGCACGGAACGTGGGAATCTGTCGCCCCGGCGGTGCCGGTCGGGTGTTGGGCCGGTCGGTCGAAGGGAGTGCCCCAAGCAGCGGAATCTGTGAGGGGTCGAGTACCGGTGCGGGGCACAGGGGCGGACCGTCTCGTAGTAGCGGTGAGGCCCGGTAATGCGGGCGGAGCGAAGGGGACGGGTCGCCCGGGTGCGCTTGGCGGTCAACCGATGTTGGTGTCGGGAGGAGCCGGGTGAGCGAACCAAAGTTGTCAGACAAGCCGTTCGACATCTCGAAGTGGGTTGTCTGGGAAGCGTTTGAGAGGGTCAAGGCGAACAAGGGAGCGGCGGGGGTCGATGAGGAGTCGATCGAGGCGTTCGAGGCCGACCGGGACCGGAATCTGTACAAGATCTGGAACCGGTTGTCGTCGGGCACGTATTTCCCGCCGCCGGTGAAGGCGGTGGAGATCCCCAAGGCGGGAGGCAACGGGGTGCGGGTGCTCGGAGTGCCGACGGAGGCGGCATAGTCACCGGTCGTGCAGTGACGATTTGGGTTTCGTCGTTGTCGCGCATCCGTTCCATCCGTTGCTGGGCTCGCGGTTGGCGGTGTTGTTCGTCAAGCGCCGCGGCGCGGGTGTGGTG
>JBEVHG010000048.1:0-10993 GCA_040511335.1 Mycobacterium sp.
CCCGGTCGACGCCGTGGGAGGCGAGCTCGTCGGCGGGCAGGTAGATCCTGCCGCGGCTCAGATCCTCGTCGACATCCCTGATGAAGTTGGTGAGCTGGAACGCCTTTCCGAGTGCTGCCGCGTGCGGTGCTGCGTCTTCGCGCGGGCCGACGGTACCGAGGATCGGCAGCAGCTGGAGTCCGATCACCTCCGCGGACCCGTACATGTAACGCTCCAACGCCGCCCGATCCGGGTAGTCGGTCACCGTCAGGTCCATTCGCATGGAGGCCAGGAAGTCGTCGAAGAGATCCCATTCGATGTCGTACTTGCGTGCGGTGTGCGCCACCGCCGTCAGGGTGGGGTCGTCGCACGCCTGATCCTGCATAAGACAATTGAACAGATTCGTGGACAGCGCCTGAAGCTGCTCGGCCCGCTGCTCGGTGCCGCGGGCATCGAAGTCGTCGAGGATGTCGTCGGCACGCCGGGCGAACCCGTAGAGCGCGTGCACCGCGGGGCGCTGTCCGGGCGCCAGCAACCGGGTTGCCAGGAAGAAGGTCTTGCCGTGGCGGGCATTGATCTCGCGGCACTGCCGAAACGCCTCGCGCAGTGCCGGTTCGCGCACCCCGGCGGCGTCGAGCTCAGATCCGATCATCGTTGGTACACCTCATGTTCGGGGCGATGTGTCGATACTCCGGTGATCCGGTCGGCGGCCAGCCGCCCGGACATGATCGCGGTGGGTACGCCCACTCCCGGCACAGTCGAGGAACCGGCCAACACCACGTTGTCGACGCCGCGGACAGTGTTGGCAGGCCGGAACGGTCCGGTCTGGGCGAACGTGTGCGCCAACGCGAACGGGGTTCCCGCAGCCATTCCCTGGCGACCCCAGTCGGCGGGTGTCACCACCTGCAGTAGCTCGAGGTCGTCGCCGAGTTGGGGAAGACGCGCGGTGACCGCGCCGAGCATCTCGTCGACGTAGGCCGACGAGGTGGCGTCCCAATCCACCCGTCCCACTTCGGTGTTCGGCGCGGGCGCCAGGATGTAGAGCAGATCGCGACCGGGCGGAGCCAGGCTCGGGTCCCCGGCGGTCGGCCGGGTCACCAGCAGCGACGGGTCACCCATGACGCGTCCTTCGTCGATGATGTCGCGGAAGGTCTGGTCCCAGGCGTCACCGAACACAATCGTGTGGTGCCCCATTCCCTCAGCGACCGCTGGGCACCCGACGTGGGCCACCACGGCCGACGGTGCCGGGCGCAGCTTCAACAGCCGGCGCGGTGTGCGGCCCAGCAGTCGGTATGTGTCGGGAAGTTCGGTGGTGAGCACGACGGCGTCGGCAGCAATGCGCCGATCCGTCTGCGTGTGCACCGCCGTGACCCTCGACCCGCTCCACTCCAGCTTGGATACCGTTGAGTCGTAGATGAATTCGACCCCGGCGTCAGCTGCGGCGGCGGCCATCGCGTCGGGCACGGCACGCATCCCGCCACGCGGGAAGTACACCCCGGCAATGGTGTCCATGTACGCGATCACCGCGTACACCGCCAGCGCGCTTCGCGGCGGAACCCCCGCGTACAGCGCCTGAAAGGTGAACACCCGGAGCAGCCGTTCGTCGTTGAGGAATCGGCGCATCACCTTGTCCCAGCGCCGGAACCCACCCAGCGCCGCCAGCCGGGCCAGCTGCGGGGTCACCAGGGACAGCGGCGAATCGAAGTTGGCGCCGATGAACCCGTCGAACTCGGTTTGGTACAGCTCGGTCAGCCAGGCACGCAGCCGCAGGTAGCCGTCGGCCTCGGCACTTCCGGAAAGCCGTTGGATCTCAGCGAACATCGCGTCCGCCTCGGTGTGGACCTCTAGGGTGTTGCCGTCGGCGAACATCGCACGGTAGGCGGGGTGCACCGGCAGCAGTTCGAGGCGGTCGGTCAGGGTTTCGCCGACCGCGGACAAGGCGTCGTCGATGATGTCCGGCATCGTCAGCACCGTCGGACCGGTGTCGAGGCGATAGCCGGAGATGTCGGCCCGTCCGACCCGGCCGCCGGGGACCGGGCCGCGCTCGGCGACGGTGACGTTGCGTCCGCGCCCGGCCAGATACAGCGCCGCGGACAGACCGGACAGCCCGGCTCCGACAACGACGACTCGATCGTTTCTTCCCTCGACGGTGCGCATCAAGCGGCCCTTTCGGTGCATATAACTGCCATGTCTTCGAGTGCTGTTCGGGTTATTTCGGGTATCTCGACAGAGTCGAGGCAACCCAGCGCGCGGGCCAGGCGCTCGTCGATGAGCTGTTCGATCCACTGCACGGCGCCGCTGAGGGTGATCAGCGATCGCCAGCGTTCTGTGTCAGCTGGGCTCAGCTGCGAGGTGCTCATCAGCTCGGAGAGCTGCCGCCGCAGCGCGGTGTCGGCCAGCTGATGGGCGGCGACGACGACGCTGGTCGCCTTCTGCGCCGCCAGGTCGGTGCCCACCGATTTACCGGTCAACGTGGGTGACCCGAACACACCGAGCAGGTCGTCGCGCAACTGGAAGGCCTCGCCGATGGCGGCACCGTAACCGCCGAGCGCCTCGATGACCTCTGGCGCGCAACCGGACATCGCCGCTCCCAGCTCCAACGGCCGGCGCACCGTGTAGTTGCCGGACTTTCGCCTGAGCACATCGAGCACGTCGTCGAGCGTCGGAAAGGCCTGCGCATCGTTGACCAGATCGGCGAACTGCCCGATGGCCAGCTCGATGCGCATGTCGTCGTATCGGGGCCACACCCGGATCAGCGCATCGGCGCCGATGCCGCTCTCACGCAGCATCTTGCCCGCCCACACCAGGCAGAGATCACCGAGCAGCACAGCGGCCGACTCACCGAATCGCTCCGAGGCACCCGTCAGCACGCGGTCGCTATGCCAGCGGCTGAACATCACGTGCGCGGCGGGCCGCCCCCGGCGAAGCGGCGATTCGTCCATGACGTCGTCCTGCATCAGGGCGAACGCGTGGAAGAGTTCGAGGCTGGCCGACGCGCGCAGCGCCGAATCGTCTTCCCCCGCACCACACAACCAGCCCAGGTACATGAACGTCGACCGCACGTACTTGCCGCCGTCGACGAACCCCGACAGTATTTCGCCTGCGACGTCGACCTTGGCCGCGCCCAGGTCGGTGCGGCACTGTCCGGTCACGAACTCGCTCAGATGCGACCGCACAGCGGCACGCACATCGTCGCGCCAGTGAACCGGAACACCCGTCCCGGAACGGCCGCGGTACCCACGCATGCGCCGATACGGCGGAACCAGGGCACGGGTTCCGCCGTCACCACCGTTCAACGGCACACCCTCACGGTCTGGCCCGGCCCGGAAACTGACAGAAGTCGATCTCGCATGCTCGGCAACTCGGCGTTCCCCATTCCGCTACTCAGTCCGGCTGTCTGACAGTCACGCCGAGTCCGCGCCGTTGCGGACTTGGCGTGCGTAAGTGGTTCGGAGCAGGCACGGCTCCGGTTTGGTTGACGAGCAAGAAAATTTCGTCAGGCCTGTGACCAGTGCTTTCCGCGCGAGGGAACGACTTCGCGGATACCGATGCGCGCGTGCAGCCGCGCCAGTGGCGCGGGCGCCCACCAGTTCCACTGGCCCAGAATGCGCATGAAGGCCGGCACCAGCATGAGCCGCACCAGGGTGGCGTCGGCCAGAACCGCCAGCGTCAGACCCACCCCGAACATCCGCATGAACGACACCTGCGCGGCGATCAGGGCAGCGAAGGAGATCGACATGACCAGCGCGGCGGCTGTGATGACCCGCCCGGTGCGGGCCACACCGAGGGCCACGCTGTCGTCGATGTCGGCGGCGATGCGTCGGCTCGCCAGCCAGTACTCGCGGATCCGGGCGATCAGGAACACCTCGTAGTCCATCGACAGTCCGAACGCGATGCAGAACAAGAGGATGGGCATGGTGGCGACCAGCGTGCCGGTCGGTGTGGTTCCGAATGCGCCCAGATGACCCTCCTGAAAGATCCACACCAGCGCGCCGAAAGCGGCGGTCAGCGAAAGAACGTTGAGGACAAGCGCTTTGATCGGCAGCACGATGCTGCCGGTCAGCAGGAACAGAAGCGCGAACGTGACGACGGCGATGACGGCCAGCACCAGCGGCACGCGTGAGGCGATCGCCGCGACGCTGTCGCGGTTGACCTGGGCCATGCCGGTGAACTCGACCGCTCGTCCCCCCGGGGTGGCAACCTCGCGGAGCCGGTCGAGCTGGGCCTCGGAAGCCGGCGAGAACAACGGCGCGCTGCTGGTCACGGTCAGGAAGGCGCTGCCGTCTGCGATCCCCGCCGAGGGTGTCGGTACACCGACCTTCGTCCCGTCGGTGAAGGTGCCGGTCGGCCCGCTGACCGCCCCGACGTCGACAACTGCCGACAGCCCCGCGGCGTATCGCTCGATTTCAGGCTCGGCGAGACCCGTCACATCGGGGATCACGATGGTCACCGCGCTCGCGGAGTCGTCGGCGAAACCCTCGCGCATCCGGTCACCGACCTGGTGCGCCGACGCTGTCCCCGGCAGGACGCGATCGTCGGGGAAACCCCACTTGATTCCCAGGAACGGCAGACCGGCCACGATCAACACCGCGGAGCCCGCCAGACCGATGGGCAGCGCGCGCCGCATCACCGAAGCCGTCCATCGGTACCAGAATTGGCGCCGCACCGGGGTGGGCGGCGGTTCGTCGCGGCCGCGCAGCCGCCGGAGTCCGCGGCGCACGTCCAAGGCATCCAGGCGGGCGCCGAGCACTACTATCGCCGCCGGGGTGACGACCAGCGCGGCCACCGCGCACAGCGCCACCGTCGCGATGCCGGCGTAGGCGAACGACTTGAGAAAGTACATCGGGAACAGGACCATGGCGGCCAGTGACAGGGCCACCGTCGTCGCCGAGAACACCACGGTGCGTCCCGCAGTGAGCATGGTCTGGGTCAGCGCCTCGTCGCGGTGCGCACCTCCGGCGATCTCATCGCGGTATCGGCTGACGATCAGCAGCGTGTAGTCGATGGCTAGCGCCAGGCCCAGGGCAGTCGACAGGTTCAGGGCGAAGATCGACACGTCGGTGGCGAGCGCGATCAGGCGCAGGATCGCCAGCGAGCCGACGATCGCCAACCCACCCACCACCACCGGCAGCGCCGCGGCCGGTAGACCCCCGAAGATCCACACCAGCACCGCGAAACTGACGGGAATCGCGATCGCCTCCATCACCAACACGTCACGCCCGGTCTGGGAGTTGATCTGCGCGAACACCGCGGCCGATCCTCCCGCCTGCACGGTCACGTCGCGGTGTTGGCGCTCCACCGCCTCCATGACCGCGTCAGTCAGGGCCTGCGCCCGCTGCGGCGCTTCTTTCTCACCTCCGGAGATTCCCGCGACGACCAGACCCGACTTGCCGTCGACGCTGATGAGACCGCCCGCGGCCTGCGGTGGTGCCGTCCAGGCCGACACCACCCCCGTCACCCCCGGCGCGTTGGTGAGGTACTGGGCGATGTCCGCCCCCGCGGCGCGCGCAGCCGGGCCCTGCACCCCGTCGGGTGCAGTGACCATGAAGATCAACTGCACGTCCGATTGTCCGAACTTCTCGGCGAGCAGTTGGGTCGCGCGCGAGGACTCCGCCGAGAGATCCTGAAAACCGCCGGCCGACAGGCTCTTGGTCACCGGCACGGCGAACACGCCGGCGATGAGCATCAGCAGCGCGGTGACGGCGAGGACTCGACGCGGAGCGGCGATGATCAGCACGGTGATCCGGTGCAGCACGATCGGCCTCCCTCGCACGGCTGTCCTGGCGACGGCCTGTTCCATGTCATGCATTCGGCGCCGACAGCCGTTCGGTTCGGTGCCATGGTGCCTACCGCTGCTCCGGGGTCGAGACCGTCGGCGGACCCCAGCACCGCGTACCTGTCCTCGGTGAGTTCTGCCGAGTTCAGGGTCGGTGGGCGGCCTTCTTTGCCGGGGTCTTCCTCGCGGCCTTCCTGGCGGGAACTTTTCTGGGCGCCTGCGGCGCGTTCTCCCCCGCCGGCGTGCCGGCGAACGCGGACGTGGGCAGGCCGTTGGCAGTTCGCCACTGGATCGCGAACTCCATAAACTCCAGCAAGGCGTCACCGGAATCGCGCACGATGCCGTCGGAGAATTCATGCGTCCAGGCGATCTGCTCGGCCGTCGTGACCATCTGTTCGTAAGCATCGGTGTGGCCGTCGTGCGTGCTGCCGTCGGGCTGCTTGCGCACCCAGCGCCCCCTGATTGACGCCATGCGACGGTTTCAGGGCGAGTTCAAAGCACAGAGTCCTAGAGCCACAACGACCGACGAAGTGCCCTAGCCGTAGCCTGGGCAGCACAGAACAATCGACAGTTCGTGAGGAGGTAACCATGCTGGGATCGGTCGTCTCGGTACTTGTCCGGCTGGTCGAACTGGGCGGTTCTGCGGTGGGAGTACGCCATGGGACCGAGGAGCCGCGCTACACCGTCGAGCAGCAGATCGCTGGCGTGGAGATCCGACGCTACGGCCCCCGAATCGCCGCCGAGACGGCAGTGGCGGCCAGCGAGGAGGCGGCGCGCAACGTAGGTTTCCGCCGCCTGGCCCGATACATTTTCGGGGCGAACCACGCCGCCGCGAAGATCGCGATGACGGCTCCGGTCGCGCAACAGCCGGGCAGCGTGCGTGGCCAGAAGATCGCGATGACGGCACCGGTGTCACAGCGGGCCGGCGCCGACGGCGAATGGGTGATCCGGTTTTTCATGCCTGCCGACAAGACCATGGAATCGCTTCCCGAGCCCGACGATGACGCGGTCAAGCTGGTCACCATCCCGACCGAGACGATTGCGGTGCGTCGCTTCACGGGCAGCCGCAGTCGGCGGGCGATCGCATCGCAGACCGCTGAATTGATGCGCGCCCTGCCGTTCTTACGTGACAAAGGCTTTGAGCCGACCGGTCCACCGGCCGCGTGGTTCTACGATCCACCGTGGACCATTCCGATGTTGCGGCGAAACGAGGTTGTCGTGCCGGTCAAGCCCAACCCGTGAGGAGAGGATTGATGTGCGGATTTCTACGTTGATCGCCACCGGCACGTCAGTCGCTGCCGCGGCGGCGGTGGGCAGCCTGGCGAGTAGACCAGCAGTCCAGTCGAGTTGGTATGCGCGGCTGCGTAAGCCGCGCTACCAACCACCGGAGATAGTGTTTCCAGTGGTATGGCCGATTCTCTACGCCGACATCGCGGTGGTTTCGGCATCGACGATCGATAGGCTTCACGACAGCGGAGACGCTCGGAAGCTGCGCGCCTATCAGGCGGCCCTTGGCCTCAACCTCGTCCTGAATGGCGGCTGGTCGTGGCTATTCTTCAACCGGCGCCTTTTCGCACCATCGGCGGCGGTTGCCGTCGCACTGGCCGCGAGCAGCGCGGACTTGACCCGCCGGGCAATCGCCGTCCGGGGGGCGGGCGCGGTGCCGCTGACCCTCTACCCGATCTGGTGTACCTTCGCCGCCGCCCTGTCCACACACATTTGGCTGCTCAACCGCCGCCGGAGTCGCGTATGACGGTGGACCCCGGCTGAATGACAGCCCGCAAACGCCGCCACATCGACGTTTGCCTTACCGATGCAGTCGGCTACCACGTGACGACCGGGCTGGAACGTTACCGGCTGCCCTACAACGCGCTGACGCAAACCCGCCTTGAGGATGTCGACCTGTCCATCAAATTTCTCGGCAAACGCCTGCGGGCCCCGGTGCTGGTCGGCGCGATGACCGGCGGCGCCGAACTGTCGGGTGTCATCAATCGGAACCTGCCGCAGCCGCTCAACGGCTGGACATTGGGATGATGGTCGGCTCGCAGCGCATCATGTTGGACAGCACGCTCGGCGAGCAGGCCGCGGCCAGCTTCGCCGTCCGCGACGCGGCACCGGATATTTTGTTGTTCGGCAATATTGGGCTCACAGCTGAGCAAGGCCGCCCTCCCCGACATCGCCAAGGCGCTCGACCGGGTTGGAGCGGATGACCTTGCGGTGCATACGAATCCGCTGCAGAAGGCAATACAACACAACGGTGACACTGACTTCTCCGGCTCTCTTGCCCGGCTGCGTGACGTAGCGGGGGAACTCCGCTGTCCGACTCTGTTGAAAGAGGTCCGCCACGGCATCGGCGCCCGTGCGTAGCCGAATTGATGCGGCTGCCAGGTGAGCTGCCAGTGGCCGCCATCGACGTCGCGGGAGGAGGAGGGACATCGTGGTCGCGCGTGGAGCAGCTGGTCGCTACGGCGAGCTGCGCTACCCGGACCTGGCTGACTGGCCTATACCGACCGCACAAGCGATCGTGGAGGTGCGTGCGGCGCTGCCGGACATCCGCTGGTCGCTTCCGGTGGCATCCGCACCTGCATGGATGCGGCCGAGGTGATCGCGTTGGGCGCGAACGTGGTGGCGGTCGCCCGGCCACTGCTCGCCGGGGCGATCGAATCCGCTGCCGCCGCGCTCGATTGGTTGCATTGCTTTATCGAAGAGCTGCGCATCTGCCTGCACGGCCGCGGCGCAGCCAACTTGCCAGCCTTGCGCCGGATCGGTGTGACATCAATCCCCTAACCGCGAGAATCGAGACGTGGCAGTAATCCTGGCTTACGGGTCGCCGTCGCTGGGCCATCTGTTTCCGATCGGTGCGCTGCTGCGCGAGTTGGCCGGGCGCGGTCACCAGGTTCACTTGCGCACGATGGCCGCCGAGGTTACCAGCATGCGAAAGGTCGGCTTTCTCGCCGAGCCGGTGGACCCGCGGATTGAGGCCATCGCCGGGCAGGATTGGCTAGCGTGCAACGCATTAGGCGTGCTGAAGATGTCAATCGACGTGCTTTGTCGGCGAGCAGTGTTCGAAGTCGACGACCTGAACGCAGCGATCGACCGCGTGGAACCCGATGTGCTCATCGTCGATGCGAACTGTTGGGGCGCAATGTCGATGGCCGATGCCGGCGATATTCCGTGGCTGGTGTTTTCACCATTTACCCCCTACCTGCGGTCTCGCGGCGTGCCGCCGTTCGGTCCCGGCCTGCGGCCGCTGCCCGGTCTGCTCGGCGACATCCGCGACGCGTCGATGCGCCCGTTTGTGACACATCTCTTCGACCGCCGCATGCTCCCGCGCATCAATGCCATTCGAGCCGAACTGGGTGTGCCCCGGGTCAGATCTGTCGACGCGTTCTTCCGGCGGGCGCCGCTGCTGCTGGCGGTCGGGGGTGAGCCGTTCGAGTATCCGCATCCCGGATGGGGCGACGCGGTGCATCTCATCCGCGCCTGCGTGTTCGAACCCACACCCGCGACGGCGCCAGAATGGCTGGTTGCCATCGACCAGCCGATCGTATTGGTCAGCACGTCCTCGATTAAGCAGGCCGACAGCATCCTGGGGCGGACCGCGCTGGAGGCGCTGGCCGACGAACCTGTCCATGTCGTAGCGACGTTCCCGGCCGGAGTGCCTCCCGATCTGCCGCGGCCGGCCAATGCGACCGTGTGCCAATTCGCCCCGCACGGCGTGGCCCTTGAGCGCGCCGTCTGCGCTATCACCCACGGCGGGATGGGCACCACCGTCAAAGCTCTCGACCGCGGTGTACCGGTCTGTGTCGTGCCGTTCGCTCGCGATCAGGCTGAAGTCGCCCGACGGGTGCAGGTGGCCCGCTGCGGCACTCGGCTGCCAGCGGAGAAGCTCACTGCCGCAAGGCTACTGGCAAAAGTGCGCACGGCGATGACGATGACGGAGGGCGTACGACGGGTGGCGGCCGGTTTCACCGCGACCGGCGGCGTCACCCGAGGAGCCGACCTCATCGAGCAACAGTTGCTGGGGCAGGCCAGCGACAACGTCGCGTAGCAGCGGAGAGATCAAAATGGCAGCGCCATACGCTAAGTGCGTGGTTGTGATGCGATCTGGCGTTTGCGTTTGGACGCGAACACGACCCACGAGAGAGTGGCCGCGAGGAAGGCAAGTGTCTGCATGACGCCTGTGCCGTCAGACGGATAGAGCACGCCGGCGGCGTAGCGGTCGATGAACCCTCCGGCCGGTAAGGGCTCCATCTCCGCTCTTGTGCGTGCCCACTGTTCCAACGAGGTCAGTGGGCATGGGAATTGCAGCCGCACAGCGCCGATGCCCCAGACAACGGTCGGCACATGGAGCAGGATGGTTCGCGGCCAGCGCAGCGCCAGGAATCCGCCACTGGGCAGGTAAACCAGGTACGCGAAGTGGGTGCCGACCGTCAGCACCACGACGGCGAAATACATGCTCTTCATGTTCTTCATGGCCCGCCGTGAGCTCATTGGTAACCCCTCGTGCATGCGCTCCCTATGTCCGCTATGTTTCTGCGCGGCCGAGTAGGTGACGCAGGGCCTGGTCGAGGTCGGGATGGCGGAATCGGTGACCGGCCTGTTGCAGCTTGGCTGGAATCACGCGTTGACTGGCGCACGCGAGTTCGCGGGCGCCCTGGTCGCCGAGCAGCAGCCGCGGACCCAACGGAGGGACCGGCAACACCGCTGGTCGGCGCAGGACATGCGCGAGCGTGCGGGTGTAGTCGACGTTGCGAACCGGTTCTGGGGCAACCGCATTCACCGGCCCGGACAGGGCGGTGTCCCACAGCCCGCGATAGTAAGTGTCGACGAGGTCATCGATCCCGATCCAGGACAGCCACTGCCCGCCATCGCCGATCCGGCCGCCGAGGCCGGCGCTGAACAGCGGTCGCAGTAGGCGAAGAGTCCCGCCGCGAGGAGATTGCACGATGCCGGTGCGCACTAGCACGACACGCACCCCGGCCCGCTCCGCCGGCGTGGTCGCCTCCTCCCACTCGGCCACCACGTCGGCGAGAAACCCCTCACCGCGATCGCTGTCCTCCGTCAGGATCTCGTCGCCGCGGTCGTAGCCGTAGTAGCCGATCGCAGAGGCGGAGATCAGCAAGCTCGGCCCATCGGGCATCCGCGCGACCAGTTCGGCTAACCGGCGGGTGGGACCGATTCGACTGTCGCGGATCGCGCGTCGGTGCGCGTCGGTGAACCGGCCCGCGATCGAGG
>JBEVHG010000049.1:0-11341 GCA_040511335.1 Mycobacterium sp.
ATCAGCGGTATCTCCAGCACATTGGCGTTCATGGCGGCCACGGTGAACAGCCCGACGAAGCGGTGCTCGATGGCGGCCGGAGCATCCGGCTCACCGGGGTGCTCGCGGACCACCACGATGTAGGGATAGGCGCCGTAGCGCAGGTAGGTGGGAATGGTGGCCTGGGCCAGCACCAGCAGATCGTCACTGGCGGTGAGCTGTGGCAGCACTTCGGGGCGCAGCCGTAGCACGCCCAACCGGCTGGACGGCTCGATCGACGACTGCCCGTCACGCACCGGGCAGCGCTGATAGCCGAGCAGCACGAAATGCCCGTCGGACAGCCAGCGCAACAGTGCGGCGACGTCCTTGCGGTCAGGGCCGGGGAAACGGCCCTGACGGTCGGCGTCCAGATCGCCGGCAAGTCCCCGCAGGGTGGCGGCCATCGCCCCCGAGTCGAGCGCAACCTGGCGGGCGTCGGCCAGGACGTTGGGCAGCAGGCGCTCGGCCTCCACCAGCGACTTACGATCCGCGGATCGCGCCAGCTCGACGTGGATCCATGTCTCGTCGATGCCGTCGGCAGATGCGGCATCGGATGCCGGCTCTATCTCCAGCAGCTCACCGGTGGGCCCGCGGCGCACCCGAAACACCGGATTCATGATCGCGTTGTAGGCCACCCCGAGCCGGTGCAGCAGCACCGTCACGGAATCCATCAGCATCGACGCGGTATCGGTGACGATCTGCAGCGCGGGGCCGAACCCGGCGGCGTCGTCGGCGTAGACCGCGACGCGGGTTTCACCGACGGGTCGGCGCTGGCCCAGCCTGTAGTGCGCCGCCACCAGCGCCGGCGACATCATCTGGCCGGCAGCCGTCCGGTCCACCGGGCCGGTAACGGCTTCATCTGCCCCGGGTGCGTCACCGTGCGGTCCGCGGTAGGTCGCGACGTAGGCCTTGGCTAGCGCTTCGGCAACGCGCGGAGTAAGTGTCGTCGGTTCGCTGACCCCGCCTGTGGCTCCCGCATTGATTGTCATGCGGCTCACTCCTGACTCAACAGCTGCGTACCCGCCGTCGGATGTCGCCGCGTCGCGGCTCCGAGGTACGCAGAAGTGACATTAGTCGCGTGTGAGCCTCCGGTGGGTCACCCTGTGCGGACGGGCCGCTTCGATCCCAAGTCGTTCCACCTTGTTTTCCTCGTAAGCGGCGAAGTTGCCCTCGAACCAGAACCATTTGGCCTCGTTGTCGTCGTCGCCCTCCCACGCCAGAATGTGTGTGCAGGTGCGATCGAGGAACCAGCGGTCGTGCGAGATCACCACCGCGCAGCCTGGAAAGTTGTCCAGCGCGTTCTCCAGCGAGCCGAGGGTTTCGACGTCGAGGTCGTTGGTGGGCTCGTCGAGCAGGATCAGGTTGCCGCCCTCCTTGAGGGTGAGCGCAAGGTTGAGCCGGTTGCGTTCGCCGCCGGACAGCACCCCGGCCGGTTTCTGCTGGTCGGGACCCTTGAACCCGAACGCGGAGACATAGGCCCGCGACGGGATCTCGTTCTGGCCGACCTCGATGTAGTCCAGCCCGTCGGAGACCACCTGCCACACCGTCTTCTTGGGATCGATGCCCGCGCGGGACTGGTCGACATAACTGAGCCTGACGGTTTCGCCGATCCTGACCGTGCCGCTGTCCGGTTGCTCGAGCCCGACGATGGTCTTGAACAGCGTGGTCTTGCCGACACCGTTGGGGCCGATGACGCCGACGATGCCGTTGCGCGGCAGCGTGAACGACAGGTCCTTGATCAGCGGGCGACCCTCGAAGCCCTTATCCAGGTGCTCGACCTCGACGACCACGCTGCCCAGCCGCGGCCCCGTGGGAATCTGGATTTCCTCGAAGTCGAGCTTGCGGGTCTTCTCGGCTTCGGTGGCCATCTCCTCGTAACGCTGCAGGCGCGCCTTGCTCTTGGCCTGCCGCGCCTTGGCGCCCGAACGGACCCAGGCCAGCTCGTCCCTGAGCCGCTTCTGCAGCTTGGCGTCCTTGCGGCCCTGCACGGCAATCCGCTCGGCCTTCTTCTCCAGATAGGTCGAGTAGTTGCCCTCGTAGGGGTAGGCGCGGCCGCGGTCGAGTTCGAGAATCCACTCGGCGACGTTGTCCAGGAAGTATCGGTCGTGGGTGACCGCCAGGATCGCACCCTTGTATTCGGCCAGGTGTTGCTCGAGCCACTGCACGCTTTCGGCGTCGAGGTGGTTGGTCGGCTCATCGAGCAGCAGCAGATCGGGCTTGGACAGCAGCAGCTTGCACAGCGCCACCCGACGGCGCTCGCCGCCGGAGAGGTGGGTGACCGGCTCGTCGGGCGGCGGGCAGCGCAGCGCGTCCATGGCCTGTTCCAGCTGGGAGTCGATGTCCCACGCGTCGGCGTGATCCAGCTCCTCCTGCAGCCGGCCCATTTCTTCCATCAGCTCATCGGAGTAATCGGTGGCCATCAGCTCGGCCACCTCGTTGAACCGGTCCATCTTGACCTTGATCTCGCCGAGCCCCTCCTCGACGTTGCCGCGGACGGTTTTCTCCTCGTTGAGCGTCGGCTCCTGCTGCAGGATCCCGACGGTTGCGCCCGGTGCCAGGAAGGCGTCGCCGTTGTTGGGTATGTCCAGTCCGGCCATGATCCGCAAGACGCTCGACTTACCGGCCCCATTGGGACCGACGACACCGATCTTCGCGCCCGGAAGGAAGTTCAGGGTGACGTCGTCAAGGATCACCTTGTCGCCGTGCGCCTTGCGGACCTTCCGCATCGTGTAGATGAATTCGGCCATGCCGTGGTGTTGCCTTTCGTGGTCTTGAATTGCTCGCCGGCCCATCCTAGGCGTGGCCGAATCGACCTACGCCGTCAGTGGCAGCGCCTTGGCGGCTATCGCCTCGTCCGTCTCCGCCGATTCAGGGCCGCCGGCGGACTCGTCGCGTTCGCCGGACGCTTCGTCCTGCTCTCCGTCGGACGCCGGCTTCTCGATACGCACGACGGTGCGTGCGACATCTTGCCCCACCGAGGTGGCCCGCATCTCCAGCGATGAACGGCGGACGCCCTCGCGGTCCTCGTACTCGCTGGTGTACACGTGCCCAACAACTATCACCGGCGACCCCTTCCCCAGTGTGGCGCCGACGCCGGTGACCAACCGGCCCCAGCAGTTGACCGTGATGAACAACGAGTTCCCGGGCTCCCAGTTGCCGTCCGATGTGCGCCGTCGCGAGTTACTGGCTACCCGGAACTTGAGCACTTCCTGATCGCCGACCCGGCGACGCTGGGGATCGTTGACGATATTGCCGACGACGGTGAGGGGTGTCTCGAACATTGCTGATTCCTTTCATTCATTTTCGCTGCGACGGCGCCTTGGTCGTGCGATCGCACCGTCGGTGACACCGCCATTTACCGGGCGGACGCCGACATACCCGGCGTGCGCCGCCCCGCGCCGCCGACGGCTGTGGATGAATTGCGCACTGTGGATGGACGGCCCGTCGGACCGGCGACATTCGATACCGGCGCCGTTAGCGCGACAGGTTGTCCCGCCGTGCCAACTCGGCCAGCATCGCGTTGTAGGCCGCCAGCTCCGCATCGTCGTCGCGGTCCGCGGCCCGGTCGAGTCGCGTGGCGGTGCGCTGGTCGCTGCGCCGCCACTGGATCAGCAACGCGATCATCACCACGACAAGCGGGACTTCCCCTGCGGCCCAGGCGATTCCGCCACCGAGTCGTTGATCCCCGATCAGGTCGGTGTGCCAGCTCAGATCCAGTGACCGGTAGAACGTCTCACCCAGCACGGTCTGCATGCCCATCAACACGACACCGAAGAATGCGTGCAACGGCAACGATGCGAACACCATCGCGACCTTGCCCAGTTGGGGAATCTGCCGGGGCGTCGGGTCGACACCGATCACGACCCAGTAGAACAGGTAGCCGCTGAGCAGGAAGTGGACGTTCATCAGCACGTGCGCGGCGTGGTTGCTGACCGCGGCGTCGAATATGCCGCCGAAGTAGAGCCCGTAGAACCCCGCGATGAACAACACGGTCGCAACGACCGGATGGGTCAAGAACCGGGAGACCCGGGAGTGCAGCGCGGCCAGCAGCCACTCGCGCGGCCCGGGCGGCTCACCGCGGCCGGCGGTGGGCAGCCCCCGCAGCGCCAACGTGACCGGCGCACCGAGCACCAGCAGCACCGGCACCAGCATCGACAGCAGCATGTGGGCCCCCATGTGCATGCTGAACATGGCAGGCATGTAGCGCCCGAGACCCGACGATGTCGCGAACAGCAGTACCGCGGAGCCGCACAACCACGCCAGCGTCCGCCCGGCCGGCCAGGCATCGCCGCGGCGCCGCAGCCGGCGCACCCCCGCCAGATACACCAGTGACATGACAACCGCGGCGGTGCCGAAGATCAGGTCGAACCGCCAGTCGAAGAGCACCCGAGCGACGGTGGGTGGCCCCGCGAAGTCATAGCCGATCGCCACCTCGACGGGACTCGGCTCGGTGCGCAGCGGCGGTGGCGGTGTGCGGCCCAGTCCGACGGCGATACCGAACGTCGCCCCGAACAACACCGCCTCGACGAGAGCCAGCCGGATCAGCGGTGAGCGGGCGCCCGGGTCGGCCCGCAGCGCGGCGATACCGGTGCGGCGCTGCCGCCAACCGACGACGCCGAGCAGGCACAGCGCGACGAGCTTGCCGATCACCAGCCAGCCGTATTCGGTGCGCACCAGTTCGGTCAGCCGGATGCGCACCAGCGCGTTGACCACGCCGGTGACGGCCATAGCCACAAAACACCAGAACGCCAGTGCCGAGAAGCGACGGGCCGCCAGGTCGGCATGCTCGCCCGCCCGCAGGAAATGGGCCAGCAGCGCCAGCAGGCCACCCGCCCACAGCGCGGCGGCGCCGAGGTGGATCAGCAGGCTGTTGGTCGCCAGGTCGTGCGCGCCGCCGGCCGACGAATGACCGGTCAGGCCCAGCGGCACCAGGGTGGTCAGCGCGCCGGCCAGCAGCAGCGGTGTCCACGACCAGCGCAGCACCGGAAGGCTGGCCAGGGTGACCGCGGCGGCCAGAAACGCGGTCCACCGCCACGCCCCGGCGATGTCGACGAGGCTGGCCGCCGACCAGATGTCGACCGGATTGAGGTGGTCACGCAGCGGTTGTCCGGAGACATCGGAGACGGTCAGCGGAACGAGGACCGCCGCGCAGATCGCCCACACCCCCGACGCGGCCGTGCCCAGGCGCAGCGCCCGGTAGCCGGCGGCGTCCAGGACACCGTTGGTCTGAGGCGGCAGCATGAACGCCGCGAACAGAAACGAGCCGACGGCCAGCACCGCCGCGATCTCGCCGGCCGCCCGCACGAACGGCAGGCCGTAGCTGGTCACCGGCCCCGGATCGGGCAGCCCCGTCGCGGTCAGCGCGTCGGCCAACGACAGTGCGCCGATGCCCGCGGCCGTCGCACCGGCCAGCAGCCCGACGCCGACGAGCACCGGCCACACCGCGCTAGTGCGCAGGCCGGCCGCGACCGTGGTCATGTGCCCAGCGTATGGCGTGGCGGTCTTGACCTTGGTTACGCGGTCTCGGTCCGCAACCGCCGCCGTTCCATCTCGCGGTCAGAGAACTGCTCACGGGCGATCTGCTCGACGCTGTCCATATCGTCGAGAATCGCGCGCAGCTCCTTCAGAAACGCCGCCCGGCGCTCGGACAGGTCGGCGGCCGGCTCCAGCAGGTGCTGATCGGCGGCGACCTGGCGCGCTGTGGCGAACAGCAGCGCCGAGGCCGACTCGTTGCTGCGCACCCGGGCCTGCGCCACGTACTGGCGCCCGACCCCGAGCGCCAGCTTGGTCAGGTCCTTTTCGCCGATCTCGGCGGGCGCGTCGCGCAGCACGTCTGCGACGATCTCGTAGGCCTCGAAGAACGGCCGCAGCATCGCGCCCGCGATCAGCGGCCGCTTGGCCCGCAGCAGCGCGTCGATGTCTCCACCGCCCGCGGCGACATTGGTCTCCCAGCCCTCCTGCCACGACATTTCCTCGGCGACGTGGTCGCGGAACGCCGCGGAGTCGGCGAAGTAGAAGTCGAACTTCAGCAGGTCGCGAAGCCGCATCACCTGCGACCAGAAAGCCTCAAGGCGGTCGGATTCGGCGCGGCGGGCGTGGGCCAGCGCAAGCTCGACGATCGAGGTCTCCAGAAACGCGTGTATCAGCGAGTTGCGGTAGAACGCGGCCTCGTGCTCGTCCCCGGGCGCGATCCGCCAGACGGGTTCGCGGCCGCTGTCCACGCGGGTGACGGGATGCCCGCCGGACAGCGCGTCGACCGCCGCCCGCACACCCTCGGGTGTGCGCAATCGAAGCGCACTGTTGGTCATCGGTGCCTGCTTGCGCTCCAGGTAATCAAGCGAGTCCTGCAGCGTGTGGTGCAACTGATCCAGGTTGAGCGCGACCCCTCGGGTGCTGAGTAGCAAGGCCGAAACGAGCCCGGTCGCGTTGACCGGCGTGGCCCGCAAAATGCGCCAGGCCACCTCGAACGCCATCTTCTGCAGTGCGAGTCGCTTGGCCGCCTTGTCCTCGGCGATCGGACCATGCGGAGCGCCAAGGTAGTGCCGCATGGACACCGCCTCCGGAAAGCGGACGTAGATCTTGCCGTAGTTGCGTTCGCCTTGCGCCTTGATGAAGTTGTACAGCCAGCTCAGGCCCTCGGGTGTCTTCTCGCCGCCACGCGCATAGTCGGCGTATTCGGCAGTCTCGTGCAGCTGATCGAAGCTGATCGAAACCGGTTGCAGCAGAATGTCATCGCTGCGACCGTCGAGGTAAGCGTCGGCGACGTACGCGAGCAGGCCGAGCTTGGGCGGCAGCATCTTGCCGGTGCGGGATCGGGTGCCCTCGATCGACCAGCTCAGGTTGAACCGCTTCTCGACGACGTAGCCGACATACTCCTTGAGGACGTACTTGTAGAGCGGGTTCTCGCTGATATTGCGCCGAATGAAGATGACACCGGAGCGACGCATAATGGGGCCTACCAGGCCGAATGACAGGTTCACGCCACCGAACATGTGCACGGGTGGTAGCCGATTCTCCTGCATCGCCACCGGCACCACCGCACCGTCGAGGTAGGACCGGTGCGAGAACAGCAGCACCGCCGGATGAACTTCCAGTGCGCGCCGCATGGACTCGATTTCGGCTCGGTCGTAGTCGAGTTGGGGATCAAATCCGCGATTGAGCATCCTGCCGATGCCGGGAATGAGGTCGACCGAAACCCGGCTCCAGCCGGTGGCGAGTTCGTCGAGCATCTTCCCGGCTTCCTCGACCGTTGCTCCCGGGATCTTCTCCAAGCCGGCACGAAATCGCGCGGACGCCAACATCTCCGGCTTGACCAGCCGCGGGGACTTGTACTCCGGACCCAGAAGCCGGTACTCGACGCGTTCGATGGCGAGGATGGCGCGGCGGATCACGAATCGCGCGAAATCCCTGGGGTTCTCGGCGACGGTGGTGTCGCTCCACTGCTGACGCAGCTCCGACACTTTCGCGGGCTCACCGGCGACCACCCGCGCGCGTGACGGGTCCTTCTTGAGGATGCGGCGCTGCAACAACTCCGGTGGGCGGTAGGTGTCACGGCCCGACAGCAGCGCCACCACCTTCAACCGGGTCGGCAGGCCCCCAGGAACCCAAAACACCCGCACCGGCACCACCGACCGATCGTCATCGGCCGCGAGCTTTTCGACCAGCTGGGCCAGCACCGCGGGGGGCGGATCCTCTTCGGGTAGTTCGAGCACCTCGACGTTGGACTCGGGGTGCTCGCGGCGCTGACGTTCCAGCCAGTCGTGCAGGAGTTCCCGTTCCGCCGACGATGAGACCGACGCCAGCACGAGCGCATCGTCGGTGGTGCTGAAGCTGGCGAGGTAGTCAGCCGTGACCTTCACGGTCGGCCCTTCGCACCGGACCTCTGGCCGCCCTTTGCGGCGGTATTCGCTTTGGCCGCAGCCTTTTTCGCCGGCACCTTCTTGGCGACGGCCTTGCGCGCCGACGCTTTCTTGGCCGGCGCTTTCTTCGCCGGGGCCCTCTTCGCGGCGGTCTTCTTCGTCGGTGGCTTCGCACGGTTGTATAGGGCGGCATCGGGCAATTTGTCGTGCGGCCACTCCATCAGGGTGTCGAGGTAGAGCTGACGCACCTCGGCGATGCGGTCCGGGAGGTTCTTCACGGTCCAGTCGTCGACCGGGATGGGCGGGAACACCGCCACGTCGACGGTGCCGGGATTGAAGGTGCTCGAGTTGCGGGCGGCGATGACCTCCGCGTTGCGGATCACGATCGGGACGATCGGGATGCCGGTCGACATGGCCATCCGGAACGGCCCCTTCTTGAACGGCCCGACCTCGGTCGTGTCCAGCCGCGTGCCCTCGGGCGCGATGAGGATCGATAACCCCTTGCGCGCCAACTCCTCCAGCTTCTGCAGTGCCTCGACGGCCGCCTGGGGATCGTCGCGATCGATGAACGCGGCGTCCATCAACTTGCCGATCGTGCCCATCAGTGGGTCGTTCTCCAGCTCCTTCTTGCCGACCGACGTGAAGTTGTCGCTCACCAACCGTCCGGCGATGACGGGGTCAACCTGGTTGCGGTGGTTGAAGATGAACACCGCGGGCCGCTGTGCGGTGAGGTTTTCCTCCCCGAGCACATTGAGGTGCACCCCGGTGGCGGTGAGCAGCACTCGACCCCAGTTCGAGGTGAAGAAGTTGACGCCGCGACGGCGGTTGCGGACCAGCAAGCCGAGGCCGACGGCTCCGGCCGCGAGCGGCATCATCGAGGCCACACCGGCCACGGTGCGCAGTTGCGAAAGCGGGCTGCTGCCACTGCGGCTGGTGAATTTCAGCACCGGCCAACCCCGTTTTTCGGCGACCGCGGCGAGCTTGCCCGCCGGATTGGTGGGCCGCGGATTGCCGACGAGGTACATCAACGCGACGTCTTCGTCGCCGTCGGCATAGAAGTAGCTCTTCGCCAGGTCGACGCCGTTGCGAGCGGCGAACGCCTGCACCGCCCTTGCCTTGCCCGGGCCCCAGATAATCGGCTTGAGCACCTCGCCGGTGATGACGCCGTCGTCGTCGGTCTCGAACTTGTTGCTCAGCACGTTATCGATGCCCAGGAACCGGGCCACCGGTTCCACCTGGACGGTGAGCGCCGAGGAGCTCAGCACGACGGTGTGGCCGCGGGCCATGTGGGCACGAACCAGGTCGCGCATCTCCGGATAGATGCGGTTCATGATCTTCTGCACGAACAGCCGCTCGGCCAACTCGTCGAGGTCACTCAGCGAGCTGCCCCGCAGCATTCGCGCGCCCTTGCCGATGAGATCCTCGAACTCGGATCGGCCCAGCTGGTGGTTGAGCCCCGCCTGCACCATGCCGATGAACTCGCC
Organism: Mycobacterium sp.; assembly: GCA_040511335.1. Lineage (GTDB taxonomy): Bacteria > Actinomycetota > Actinomycetes > Mycobacteriales > Mycobacteriaceae > Mycobacterium. Next base: position 9,362 of record JBEVHG010000049.1, read on the forward strand.
GACGCCAATCTGGCCACGGCGTATCCGATCCTGGGTCATGATCACACCGGTGAACCCGGCGACCAGGGTGCCGTCGAGATCGAAGAACGCCCCGACCTTGGGGCCTTGCGGGCTAGCCTCGATCTCGGCGACCGATCCCGGCAGCCGCATCGTGCGAGGGTCGGCCTGACCGTTATCCGAACTCATTGTGCCGCACTCCCATTGGGTGAGGATGGAGTGGACTCGGCCACCTCCATCGTGAACGACGCCGGAGTGGCCCGACCTTCACCACCAAGGGCCAGCACTTCGTCGAATCCGGACACCAGGCAGCGGGCGAACAGCGCGCCGTCGGTGATCGAGGCGCGGTCGTAGCGCACGGAGATCGTGACGTATCCACCCCGTGAGATCAGCACGACCATCATCGCCACACCGGGCAACGGACCGAGTCCGTAGTGGCGCAGGATCTTTGCGCCAGCGATGTAGGTGTCACCTGCGTAGAACGGCACATTGCTGGCCTGGACGTCGGAGCCGACGATCGACCCGGCCATCGACTCGAGCATGGCGTCTGGCAGCAGACTCAGCACCGGAGCGATCGCACCGACCATGTCGATGGCGCGTTCCTCGCGCTTCCGGGTCATCTGCACGCGAATCTCCTGGATCCGCAGCTCGGGATCGGCGACACCGACCGGCGCGGCGAGGTTGACCCCGGCGAAGCGGTTCCCGCCGGCTGGATCGGCTTCGGAGCGCAGGTTCACCGGGATCGCCATCGGCAGTGTCGCGATTGGCACGCCCTTGGCCTCGTGGTAGAGGCGCAGGGCACCGCACAGCCCGGCCAGGTAGGCGTCATTGATGGACCCGCCGGCCGCCTTGGCCGCCCTGTGCAGATCACCGAAGCGGATATCGATCGCTTCGCTGCGAGACGACAGGCTGCGGCGCAGCAACAGGGGCGACGGTTCCGCGCCGGGGCTCATCACACGGGCGCCGGACAGCGCATAGTCCACAACCCCACCGACCGCGGAAACGGGGTCGCGAATCACCTGCCCGACCGCGTGCGCGGCCGCGCCCAACACGCCACGAACGCCGCCCAAGAGGGAACCCGGGAGGCGGTTGATCCCTTGGCGCATCAGGTCGTTGGCCGACAGGTCCTGCGGTATCGGCAGCGGCGGCACATCCCGCGGCGGTGGATCGCGCTCGAGGTCATAGATATGGGAGAACATCTCGATGCTGCCGACACCGTCGGTGACCGCATGGCTGAGATGCAACATGGTGGCGGCGCGGCCGTCGGCGAGTCCTTCCACGAGTGTCGCCGTCCACAGCGGCCGGGAGATGTCGAGTGGCGACTGCAGGGCCAGCTCGGCAAGGTCGAACGCCTCACGCAGCGTCCCGGGTTCTGGAACGCGCAGCCGGCGAACATGGAAGTCCAAGTTGAAATCCGGATCCACCACCCAGCGCGGGGCCGCGATGGGCAGCGTGGGCATCACGACCTTCTGTCGCAGCCGCAGCGCCCGTCGAGAAGCGTTGTCGAACCCGGTGCGATAGCGATCCCAGTCGGGAGTTGTGTCCAGTAGCTCGATCCCCATGATGCCCGAGCGGGTACGAGGGTTGGCCTCACCGCGGTGCAGTAAAAGGTCGAACGCACTCAGTTCCTCGGGCAGTCCGGCCGAGTCGAGTTCCGGCACATCGCTCATGGGCTCGCCCTTCCCGTCGCGTGGACTCCAACTGCTGTAACCACGCTAGTCCGCGGCCCGCCACCCGGAGGGCCTTTAGTGGTGGTCGCGTGAGCGGGGCTCCCCTTATCGCGAGATACACTCCGTGCGCTGCCTCCGTAGCTCAGTTGGATAGAGCGAGGGCCTTCTAATCCCTAGGTCGCAGGTTCGATTCCTGCCGGGGGCACAGCTCAGAGGGTATTTTCGGCCTTCGCCGAGCACCTCCAGTCATCGCTTATTCATCGGAAATGACTTGGTCAAGAAGGTCTGCGACCTCGGGGTGTACCTGGCCCCT
>JBEVHG010000050.1:0-6095 GCA_040511335.1 Mycobacterium sp.
GTCAGCGCGGTGCTGCGTTAGCAGAGCTGGCCCTTCAGTCAGGGCACCGCTCAGATCGTCTGGGGCGCAAGCGCTCTCGGCGGACCGGTGCCGATCCTCGATGACGTCAAGCAAGGCTTTCGCCGGCATCCACACGTATCTGCGCGCCAACCCCGTGTAGAACCGGCTGGGCGCTGACTTCACGGCGCAGCCACACACCAGTCGCTTCCGCGCCTTGCCATCGGTCTTCCGACCACGCTCGACATCCGAGAAGCGATATCGCATGCGCTATCAAGATTTGGATGGACACATGCCACCAAACTCCGCTGCAGCGCTCCTATCTTTCGGGCCCGCATCGAAACTGAAGCTATGGCGGCGCTCTTCGGCGTGATCGTCGCCCTGGCTGCATTGTCGCCGCGAACTCCTTAGCCCGCGGTCGCCGGACCGGGCGCCAAGGTCTGCGAGGTTATCCCGGATCTGGGGTACCGAGGAACCTCTGTCGCGGTCTGTGCCTCTATCCCGGCGGCAGTCGACCTGGCGCCTGAACGGGCGCGGCGGCCGGGCGTCCGCAAACAGGGTTGGCAGCAGACGTACAGAACAGCCGCAAGTGCCGCAGCCCGTTAGATCAGAAGCGGTAGTCCCCCAGCCACAGCGCGCTGACGCCAGTCAGCGACCGCTCGGCCTGATTGAGCAGCCCGGCGACCGAACGCCCCAGCAGCGCGCCGAGCGCGTCGGGCAGTGATGCCGCGGCCGGCTGTGACGAGGGTTTCGGCCGCAGAAACTCCAGCAGCGACGAGCCCGGGTAGCCGACGAGCCGGACGTCGGCGTCGGCGTCGAGCCCGGCCAGCACCTTGGCGCGGGTGATCGCGGTGCGCAGCCCGCCGAGTTCGTCGACCAGACCACGCTCCTTGGCGTCCGCGCCCGTCCACACCCGGCCGCGCGCCACCGCGTCGACGGCCTCCACAGTCAGCTTGCGGCCCTTGGCCACTCGCTCGACGAAATCGGTGTAGAACAGGTCGGCCTCGGCCTCGACGTGTGCATGCTGCTCAGCGGTGAACGGCGCGTTGACGGACCAGGCGTCTGCGTTCGGGTTGGTGCGCACCGAGTCGGAGCCGACGCCGAGGCGACCCTTCAGTTCGCGGGCCACCAGCTTGCCGGTCACGACGCCGATCGAACCGGTGATGGTGCCGGGATTGGCGACGATCGCGTCGGCGCCCATCGACACGTAGTAGCCGCCGGAGGCGGCGACTGCTCCCATCGACGCCACGACCGGCTTGCCGCCGTCGCGCACCCGGTTCACTTCGTGCCAAATGGTTTCCGAGCCGGTGACCGAGCCGCCCGGGCTGTCCACTCGCAGCACGATCGCCGACACCGAGTCATCTGCGGCGGCCTCCCGCAGCGCCGCGGCGATGGTGTCGCCGCCCGCGCTGGAGTTTCCGAACGGCAGCAACTGCGGACCACCGCGACCACTGACGATCGGGCCGTGCAGGCTGACGACGGCAATGGTCGGCTTGGTCTTGCGGCCGGGAATCGGCGGCATGGGCGGTGCGGGCCGGGGCGCCGCGGCGCGCGCGTAACGGGACAGATACAGCCGGGGCGGGGCGTCGGGGTCGGTGTCGGCGTCACCGGTTTCGGGTGAGATCCCTGGTGCCCCAACGAGTTCACCGATTCGCGAGTACGCCTCGTCGCGGAAGCCGATGCGGTCGATCAGGCCGCCGGTGACGGCGTCGTCGCGCAGCAGCGGCGCCTTGTCGGCGAGCGCATCGACCGCGGCGGGCTCGACGTGACGCGATTCGGCGACCGCCGCCCACACCTGGGCATGCAGGCTCTCGATCAGCCGGCTGTCGGCCTCACGGTGAGCGTCAGTGTAGCTGTCCTGCGTGAAAAGGTTTGCCGCAGACTTGTATTCACCACGGGCGATGAACTGCGCCTCGATACCGGCCTTGTCCAGCGCATCGCGCAGGAACAGCGCGTTGGTCGCGAAGCCCACGAGGCCGACGGTTCCTGACGGCTGCATCCACACTTCGCGGAACGCGGACGCCAGGTAGTACGACAGCGTGCCGGGATACGTTTCGGCCCAGGCGAGTGACGGCTTGACATCGCTGAACGCCGCGATGGCTTCGCGCAACTCCTGCACCGGTCCGGCCGCGGCGGCCGGGATCTGCACCCGGGCGATCAGCCCGGCGACCCGGGGATCGTCGGCGGCACGGTGGATGGCGGCGACGGCCTCGCGCAGCAGCAGGGGCCGGCCGCCGTGGGCGATCATTGCGAACGGGTCGAACCCGGCGGTCTCGTGCGGCACGGCCTGCAGGTCGAGTTCGAGCACACAGCCGTTCGGCACACCGCGGTGCCGGGCGGTGTCGACCTTGCGGGCCAGTGAACGCAGCTCATCGGCGCCGGGGATGCCGGGCAGGAAAGTGAACATGAGTCGAGACTACCGAGGCCCCGGCCTACGGTGGTGTCGTGCACTTCTCGATATCCATCCCTCAGCTGGCCGCCGACGGTTTCGACAGCTCGGGGGTGCGTAGCTACCTCGCGCGAGCCGAGGAACTCGGCTTCGACGGAGGCTGGACCCTGGAGCAGACCGTCGGCCAGGCCCCGCTGATCGCGCCGATGGAGCTGCTGGCGTGGGCCGCCGCGTGCACCACGCGGCTGCGGCTGGGGGTTGCGGCCATGGTCACCTCGTTGCACGACCCGCTGCAACTGGCGTCGGTTGTGACCGCGGTCGACCGGCTCAGCCACGGTCGGCTGGACCTCGGAGTGGCGTCCGGCGGCGGCTTCCGTCCGTTCCCCGCGTTCGGCGTACAGAAAGCCACGTTCATCCGGTACTTCACCGAGGGCGTGGAACTCATGAAGGCGGCCTGGTCAGACGAGCCGACGGTGACGTTCAACGGACGTTTCCGTCAGGTCGACAGTCTGCCCATCCAGCCCAAGCCGGTGCAGCGCCCGCACCCGCCGCTCTGGTTCGGCGGAAACGCGCCCGCCGCACTGGCCCGTGGCGTGCGGCTGTGCGATGCGTTCCTCGGCGCGGGTTCCTCAACCACCACGAATTTCGCCGATGCAGCGGCAACGGTGCGCCGTGAACTGAACGAACAGGGCAAAGACCCAAGCGGTTTCACTATCGGCAAACGGGTCTACCTGATGGTGGACGACGACGCCGTCCGCGCCCGTGAGCGGGTGATCGCGGGCTTGCACCGCATTTACGGCGAGAGGACGGGTCTCGAAGCGGTTCCGGTGTCGGGAACGGTCGATGACGTGGTGCGCGGAGTTCAAGAGGTCATCGAGGCGGGCGCCGAAATGATCCTGCTCAACCCGGTCGGAGCGACCGTCGCCGAGGACCGCGAGCAGATGGAACGCCTTGCCGCAGAAGTCATTCCGCGACTCACCTGACCCGCGCGAGCAGAGCTACGAGAGCTCAGTCACTGAACCGCCTGCGGCGGTGATCTTTTCGCGCGCAGCGCCGCTGAACTTGTGCGCGGTGACGTTGACCTTGACGGTCAGCTTGCCGTCACCGAGCACCTTGACCAACGACTTCTTGCGGACCGCGCCGGCGGCCACCAGTTCGTCCACGCCGACATCGCCGCCCTCGGGGAACAGCTTGTTGATGTCGCTGACATTGACGACCTCGTAGGAGGTGCGGAACCGGTTCTTGAAGCCCTTGAGCTTGGGTAGTCGCATGTGGATCGGCATCTGCCCGCCCTCGAAGGTCGCCGGCACGTTCTTGCGGGCCTTGGTGCCCTTGGTGCCGCGACCGGCGGTCTTGCCCTTGGAGCCCCCGCCGCGACCGACGCGCGTCTTCGCGGTCTTCGATCCCGCCGCCGGGCGCAGGTCGTGCCGTTTGATCGTCACTTCTTGTCACCTTCCGCTGGCACTACCTCGACGAAGTGATTCACCCCGGCGATCAGTCCGCGCGTCTGGGCGTTGTCCTCACGGACCACCGACTGGCGGATCTTGCGCAGTCCCAGCGTCCGCAGGCTTTCGCGTTGCTTCCACCGGGCGCCGATGGCGCTGCGCACCTGGGTGATCTTCAACTCAGCCATGGTTATGCCGTTCCTTCACGCGCGGCCGATGCGGCCAGCGCTTCGGCCTCCCGCCGCGCCCGCAGCATGCCGGCCGGCGCGACGTCCTCAATGGACAGCCCACGTCGGGCCGCCACCTCTTCGGGGCGCTGCAGCAGCTTCAGCGCGGCAACGGTGGCATGCACCACGTTGATCGCGTTGTCGCTACCCAGCGACTTGGCCAGGATGTCGTGCACGCCAGCGCATTCCAGCACGGCGCGGACCGCACCCCCGGCGATCACGCCGGTACCCGGACTGGCCGGGCGCAGCATCACCACACCGGCGGCCGCCTCACCCTGCACCGGGTGGGTGATGGTGCCACCGATAAGCGGCACCCGGAAGAAGCCCTTGCGCGCTTCCTCCACACCCTTGGCGATCGCGGCCGGAACTTCCTTGGCCTTGCCGTAGCCGACGCCGACCATGCCATTGCCGTCACCGACGATGACCAGTGCGGTGAAGCTGAACCGCCGGCCACCCTTGACGACCTTGGAAACTCGGTTGATCGCGACGACGCGTTCGAGGTAGTTGCTCTTGTCACCGCCGTCACGGCCGCCGCGGCCGCCGCGGTCGTCACGACGGCCGCGGCCCTCGCGTCCCTCACCCCTCGGGGGTCGGCCGTCGGATGTCGCCGGCGCGGCTCCTGCCTGCTCGGCCATCATGCAGTCCTTCCGTTAGCAGTCATTAGAACTTCAGCCCGCCTTCGCGCGCGGCGTCGGCCAGAGAGGCGATCCGCCCGCCGTAGGTGTAGCCACCGCGGTCGAACACCACGGTGTCGATTCCGGCGGCCTTGGCACGCTCGGCGATCAGCTGGCCGACCCGCACGCTGTGGGCCTTCTTGTCGCCCTCCACCGCGCGCACATCGGCTTCGATGGACGACGCGGCGGCCAGCGTGGTGCCGTCGAGGTCGTTCACCAGCTGCACGTGGATGTGTCGCGAAGACCGGTTGACCACCAGACGCGGCCGCTCGGCGGTACCCGACACCTTCTTGCGCAGCCGGGCATGGCGGCGCACCCGCGCGATCCGTCGGTTCGCGGACACGTTCTGCCCCACCGACTTACGCACCGCAGTTTCTGTCTTTGACGCCATGACTACTTACCTGTCTTTCCGACCTTGCGGCGGATCTGCTCACCCTCGTAGCGAACGCCCTTGCCCTTGTAGGGGTCCGGGCGGCGCAGGCGGCGGATGTTCGCCGAGATCTGACCGACCTTCTGCTTGTCGATACCCGAGATGGAGAACTTGGTGGGCGAATCGACGGCGAAGGTGATGCCCTCCGGCGCTTCGACCACCACGGGATGGCTGTAGCCGAGCGAGAACTCCAGGGTCTTGCCCTTGAGCTGCACGCGGTAGCCGACGCCGAAGATCTCCATCTTGGTGGTGTAACCCTCGGTGACACCGGTGACCAGGTTGGCCACCAGCGTGCGCGACAGCCCGTGCAGTGAACGGTTGTGCCGCTCGTCGTCGGGCCGGGCCACCACGATGGCGCCGTCGTCGTTGCGCGACACGGTGATCGGCTCGGCGACCGCCAGCTCCAGGGTGCCCTTGGGTCCCTTGACCGACACGTTCTGGCCGTCGATCGTCACGTCCACCCCGGTGGGAACCGGAACCGGCTGCTTTCCAATACGCGACATAGCTCTACTCCCCTGTCCCGGCTACCACACGTAAGCGAGGACTTCGCCGCCCACGCCCTGTCGTGCCGCCTGACGGTCGGTGAGCAGACCCGAGGATGTGGAGATGATCGCCACGCCCAGGCCGCCGAGCACCCGCGGCAGGTTGGTGGATTTCGCGTACACGCGCAGGCCGGGCTTGGAAACCCGGCGCAGGCCGGCGATGCTGCGTTCGCGGCTGGGACCGTACTTCAACTGAACCACCAGCGCCTTGCCCACCCGGGCATCCTCGGTGTGGTAGTCGCTGATGTAGCCCTCGCTCTTGAGGATCTCGGCGATGTTGGCCTTGATCTTCGAGTGCGGCAGGGTCACCTCGTCGTGGTACGCCGAATTGGCGTTGCGCAGACGTGTCAAGAAGTCTGCGATCGGGTCCGTCATGGTCATGACAGCCGGT
>JBEVHG010000051.1:0-12064 GCA_040511335.1 Mycobacterium sp.
CTGAACTCGGTTGTCCCGGACGGCGCCGGCATCGTCGCGGCCAAGATCGAATATCTCAACCCGGGTGGCAGCGCCAAGGACCGCATCGCGATCAAGATGATCGACGCCGCGGAGGCCAGCGGCGAGCTGCGGCGCGGCGGCACCATCGTCGAACCCACCTCCGGCAACACCGGCGTCGGCCTGGCGCTGGTGGCCCAGCAGCGCGGCTACAAATGCATCTTCGTCTGCCCCGACAAGGTCAGCGAAGACAAGCAGAATGTGTTGCGCGCCTACGGCGCTGACGTCGTGGTGTGTCCGACGGCGGTACCGCCCGACCACCCGGACAGCTATTACAGCGTGTCGAACCGGCTCGTCGAAGAGATCGACGGCGCCTGGAAGCCCGACCAGTACTCCAACCCGATGAACCCGGTCAGCCACTACGAGACCACCGGGCCCGAGATCTGGGCCGACACCGACGGCAAGGTCACTCACTTCGTCGCCGGCGTGGGCACCGGCGGAACGATCACCGGTACGGGCCGCTACCTCAAGGAGGTGTCCGGCGGCAAGGTGCGCATCATCGGCGCTGATCCGGAAGGATCGGTCTACTCCGGTGGCACCGGCCGGCCGTACCTCGTGGAAGGTGTCGGCGAGGACTTCTGGCCGTCGGCCTACGACCCGACCGTGCCCGACGAGATCATCGCGGTATCCGACGCGGACTCGTTCGACATGACCCGCCGGTTGGCCCGTGAGGAGGCCCTGCTCGTCGGTGGGTCGTGCGGCATGGCCGTGGTCGCCGCGGTCCGGGTCGCCGAGCAGGCCGGACCGGACTCGCTGGTGGTGGTGCTGCTGCCCGACGGCGGACGCGGTTATCTCTCAAAGGTTTTCAACGATGCGTGGATGTCGTCGTACGGATTTCTGCGTAGTCGGTTGGACGGGTCGATCGAGCAGGCGACCGTCGGTGACGTGCTGCGCCGCAAGTCCGGCGCGCTGCCGGATCTGGTGCACACGCACCCGTCGGAAACGGTGCGCGACGCGATCAACATTCTGCGGGAGTACGGGGTTTCGCAGATGCCGGTCGTCGGCGCCGAGCCGCCGGTGATGGCCGGTGAGGTGGCCGGCAGCGTGTCGGAGCGTGAGCTGCTCTCCGCGGTGTTCGAGGGCCGCGCGAAGCTCGCTGACGCCGTCGCCGTGCACATGAGCCCGCCGCTGCCGCTGATCGGGGCCGGCGAGCTGGTCAGCACCGCCGCGAAGGCGCTCCGCGAATGCGACGCGGTGATGGTGGTCGAGGAGGGCAAGCCGATCGGTGTGCTCACCCGACACGACCTACTCGGATTCCTGTCCGACGGCAACCCGCGCCGCTAGCCGAATCTCTTCGTCCGGCAAATACATTCGACTCTCGTTACCCCGGTAAGGGTTACCGGCGTGCGCCGCCATATGCCCTCGTGAGGAAGTTCTACCGAGAAACCCTGATATGAGCTAATTCTCAGGTAGGGTAAGCACCGCTCGTTGCCAGCTAATTTCACCACTGGAAGGCGTCTATGACCGATCAACCGCCACCGCCGCCGGGCAACTACCCGCCACCGCCACCGCCGCCACCGGGCGGCTACCCGCCGCCTCCGCCGCCGCAGGGTAGGTATCCTCCGCCTCCGCAAGGTTTCCCGGGGTACCCGCCACCGCCTCCGCCACTGGGCCCGACGCTGCCGAAGGAGGCCTACACCCCGTGGATCCACCGCGTCGGTGCGTGGATCATCGACATCCTGCCGATCGCGGTCATCACGGGTATCGGCCAGGGCATCGCGTTCGGCACCGCCGACAACAACTGCGTCACCGACGGCGGCGAATACGACTACGGCGTGTACTGCACGTCTAACTTCTCGGCGCTGGGCATCATCATGTACGTCCTGTCGTCGCTCCTGGTGCTCGCCTACGCCATCTGGAATTGGGGCTACCGTCAGGGCACGACCGGGTCGAGCATCGGCAAGTCGGTAGTCAAGTTCAAGGTGGTGAGCGAGAAGACCTGGCAGCCAATCGGTTTCGGGTTATCCGTCGTGCGCCAGCTGGCCCACCTCGTGGATACGCTCATCTGCTACATCGGCTATTTGTTCCCGCTGTGGGACGCCAAGCGGCAGACGTTGGCGGACAAGATCATGTCGACGGTGTGTGTGCCGTTGAGTCCGCAGGAACTGAATCCGCAGCTGCTTCCGCCGGGTCCACCGCAACAAGCTCCGCAGTAGGACGGCTCATCGGAAGGCGCTGACACCGGTCAGCGCCTCACCGATGACCATCTGGTGTACCTCGGAGGTGCCCTCGTAGGTCAGCACCGATTCGAGGTTGTTGGCGTGCCGGATCACCGGATACTCCAGCGTGATTCCGTTGGCGCCCAACAGGGTCCGGCACTGCCGCGCGATCTTGATGGCTTCGCGCACGTTGTTGAGCTTACCGATGCTGATCTGGTCCGCCCGGATGCGGCCGTCGTCCTTGAGCCGGCCCAGGTGCAGTGCCAGCAGCTGTGCCTTGGCCAACTCGACGGCCATGTCGGCGAGCTTGGCCTGAGTCAGCTGATAGCCCGCGAGCGGCTTGTCGAACACCTGGCGGGTGCCGACGTAGTCCAGCGCGGTCTCCAGGCAGTCGCGCGCGGCGCCGACGCTGCCGAACACGATGCCGAACCGCGCCTCCGACAGGCAGGCCAGCGGGCCCGACAAACCGCGGGCCTCCGGCAGTTTGGCTTCGGCCGGTAGCCGCACGTCGTCGAGGCTCAACTCCGAGGTGACCGACGCCCGCAGCGACAACTTGTGCGTCATGTCGCGCGCCGTGAAGCCTTGAGTGCCGGCGGGCACGATGAAGCCGACGATGCCCTCCTCGGCCCGGGCCCACACGATCGCGATATCGGCGATCGAGCCGTTGGTGATCCACATCTTGGAGCCGTTGAGGATCCAGTCGGATCCGTCGCGGCGAGCGGTGGTGCGCATGCCGGCCGGGTTGGACCCGAAGTCCGGCTCGGTCAGCCCGAAGCAGCCGAGCACGTCGCCGGTGGCCATCCCCGGCAGCCACTGTTTGCGCTGCTCCTCGCTGCCGTGCCGGTGGATGGCGAACATCGCCAGCGAACCCTGCACCGACACCATGCTGCGCAGTCCGCTGTCGACGGCCTCGAGTTCCTGGCACACCATGCCGTAGGCGGTGGCCGTTGAGCCGCCGCAGCCATAGTCTTGTAGGTGCATGCCGAGCAGGCCGAGCTTGCCGAAGTCCGCGGCCAGCTCGCGTACGGGCACCTCGCCGGACTCGAACCATTCGGCGATATAGGGCCTAAGCCGCTGCTCACCGAATCGTCGCACCGTCTTTTGCAGCTCGATCTCCTCGGGAGCGAGCAGCGACTCGACGTCAAGCAGGTCTTCGATACGCGCGGTAGCGGTCATGGTCCATCAGTATGCGCCGGGAAGGGTTCACCCCGGACGCCGTTACCCTGATCGGTGATGAGTAAGCATCGCAACCGGTGGCTGGGACTGGCCACCAAGGCCATCCACGCCGGATTCCGACCGGATCCGGGCACCGGCGCCGTCAACGCCCCCATCTACGCCAGCTCGACGTTCGCCCAGGATGGGGTGGGCGGATTGCGCGGCGGATTCGAGTATTCCCGGACCGGTAATCCGACCCGTTCGGCGCTGGAGGCGTCACTGGCCGCCGTCGAAGAGGCCGAGTTCGGGCGGGCCTTCAGCTCGGGAATGGCCGCCAGCGACTGCGTGCTGCGGGCCGTGCTGCAACCCGGCGACCACGTTGTCATCCCCGATGACGCCTACGGCGGTACCTTCCGGCTGATCGACAAGGTCTTCACCCGCTGGGGTGTGCAGCACACGCCGGTCCCGCTGTCCGATCCGGACGCCGTGCGCCAAGCCATCACCGCCAAGACCCGGCTGATCTGGGTCGAGACCCCGACCAACCCGCTGTTGTCCATCGCCGACATCGGGGCTATCGTCCAGCTTGCCGCCTCGCACAATGCGAAAGTTTTGGTGGACAACACATTCGCCTCACCGGCGCTGCAACAGCCGCTGACCCTCGGCGCCGACATCGTGCTGCATTCCACCACCAAGTACATCGGCGGCCACTCCGACGTGGTGGGTGGCGCGCTGCTGACCAACGACGAAGAACTCGACGCCGCATTCGGTTTCCTGCAGAACGGTGCCGGGGCGGTGCCCGGCCCGTTCGACGCCTACCTGACCATGCGCGGCCTCAAGACACTGGTGCTGCGAATGCAGCGGCACAGCGAAAACGCCGCGCTGGTAGCCGAATTCCTCGCCGGCCATCCCGCGATCGAAACCGTGCTGTATCCCGGGCTGCCCAGTCACCCCGGTCACCAGATCGCCGTCCGGCAGATGAGCGGCTTCGGCGGCATGGTCTCGGTGCGGCTACGCGGTGGGCGTCAGGCCGCTCACGACTTATGCTCGCGCACCGAGGTTTTCATCCTCGCCGAGTCGCTGGGCGGGGTCGAATCATTGATCGAGCACCCGGGCGTGATGACCCATGCGTCGACGGCGGGTTCGCAACTGGAGGTGCCCGACGACCTGGTACGGCTATCGGTCGGTATCGAGGACGCCGCCGATCTACTCGCCGATCTGGAGCAGGCGCTACATTAGCGCCGGCCGCACGGCCGACGCGGTGACCGCCAGGTTCATCTCCGGCAGTGCCGTTGCGGATTCGTCAACCCAACCGCCGCTGGCGATTTCGCCCGCGCGTGCATGCACCCACCGCCAGCCGCGCTCGTTGAGGCTCAGCAGCGCGCCGAGGCCGTCGACGGCATGCAGCAGCGAGATGATCGCTGCCGTCGGTGGGGCCGGCGGGCGGCCGTCGAACAACGCCGACAACAGCGCAGCGCGCGCGTCGCCCACCCGATCCCGATTCGTCAGCGGCCAGGCGTAGGGTTGGTTGAATCGCTTGGACTGCAACCGGATACGCCGGATCTGGCCGGTCTGCTCGAGGTAGTCGGTGAGGTTCTGCTGGGTGTGCTTGCGCAGCTTTGACACCGCCGCGGCCGGTCGCAGTGGACGACGGGCCAGCAGCCGAAACGCCGGCTCGACGACGGGATCCATCGGCCCCGGCGCGGCAAGCGCCACCAGCCGGCCCGTCTCGACGGGTTCCCCCATTACCGCCGGCCTGATGCGGCAGGCGAGTGCCAGGTCCAGCAGCACCGCCGCGGACAGCACCCGCTCGCGGCGCGCTCGATCAAGGCCCGGCTGCGCGGACGCATTGTCCAGCAGCAGCAGAAACAGGTCCTCGGCGATCTGCGCCATGTGCGGACTGTAACGCGCCCGCACCGAGCGGTCGCGCTAGGAGTGGTACGGCTCTGCCTTCTTCAGCTTCACCTTCACGGTGTTGCCGTTGGGCACCGTGTAGGTACGGGTGTCGCCGACCTTCGCGTCGATCAGGGCACCGCCCAGCGGTGAGGCCGGCGAGTACACCTCGAGCTTGCCGTCACTGACGCCCTCTTGGCGGGTGGCGATCAGGAACGTCTCGGTTTCACCGTCTTCGTACTCCACGGTGACCACCGAACCGGGCAGCGCCACGCCGGACTGCTTGGGCGACTCGCCAACCTTGGCGTTGTTGAGCAGTTCCTGCAGCTGACGAATGCGGGCCTCCTGCTGGCCCTGCTCCTCGCGGGCGGCGTGATAGCCACCGTTCTCGCGCAGGTCGCCTTCCTCGCGGCGGTCGTTGATCTCGGCGGCAATGATCGGCCGGTTGGCGATCAGCTGATCGAGCTCCGCCTTCAAACGGTCGTATGCCTCCTGGGTTAGCCAGGTGACCTGGGTATCGGTCATCTTGTCGCGCTCCTGTCGTCGTGCTCTCGCGCTGTTTGCGTAAAAGTCTCGTGTGCGGCTGCCGGGAGCGTTCGCGCGTATCACCGCTTTCGCAGGCGCAAAGTCGGGCGCGCTAAAGCAGCAATACACGGTCCCAGCAGGAACCGTGTATCGGACCATGATACCACCGCGCCAAGTCAGCGGATTTTCATGTATTCGCAGTTCGGCGTTTGTTGCGCTGTTGCCTCGCGATGTTTGCTGTCCCGCTTTCTTAGGAGCCCACCAGGTAGGACGGCACGTCGGTCCCGCAGCCGTAGACGTCGCCCACCACGGGTGGCTGGCTGGATTTGACGATCGTGGTCACCTGCACGGTCGCCTGCGCCGACGGCGGCACCAGAACCTCGCGGCGGCCGGTCTCGCTGCCGTCGATCGCGCGGGCCCGCACGATGCACACCACCGGGCGAGACGGGTCGGCGCGGGTGACGCTGATCGTGACCGAGACCGTCTCGTCGTCAACCAGCCGATAGCCGGCCAGCTTGCCCTCGACCTCACCGCTGCCCAGCCGTTCGAAGGCAACCAACGCGATCAGTACCCCGGCCACGAGGATGAACACCGTCAGACCGGCGGCGATCCAGCGGCGGGCGCGGCGCGACAGCCGCTGCCGTCCGTAGCGGTCGGCGGGTCGCTCGATCATGACAGTTTTGGGTGCCCGTCGGTCGGATAGATGTACTACGACTGGAACTATAGAGCTGGACAGGACCGAGACCCCCGGCACAGGTAAGAGGGAACAGGTTGAGTGAACTGCGGTTGATGGCCGTGCACGCCCACCCGGATGACGAGTCCAGCAAGGGTGCAGCCACCACGGCCCGCTATGCCGCCGACGGACACCGCGTCCTGGTGGTGACGCTGACCGGCGGGGAGCGTGGCGACATCCTCAACCCGGCCATGGATCTGCCCGAGGTGCACGGTCGGATGGCCGAGATCCGCCGCGACGAGATGGCCAAGGCGGCGGAGATCCTCGGCGTCGAGCACACCTGGCTGGGTTTCGTCGACTCCGGGCTGCCGGAGGGCGATCCGCCGCCGCCGCTGCCCGAAGGATGTTTCGGGGTGGTGCCCCTCGAGCAACCCACCGAAGCGCTGGTACGGGTGGTCCGCGAGTTCAAACCGCACGTAATGACGACTTACGACGAGAACGGCGGCTACCCGCATCCCGATCACATCCGCTGCCACCAGGTGTCCGTCGCGGCCTACGAAGCGGCCGGCGACGTCAGCAGGTTCCCCGACGCCGGTGAGCCGTGGAGCGTGGCCAAGCTGTACTACAACCACGGCTTCCTGCGGCAACGCATGCAGTTGCTGCAGGACGAGTTCGCCAAGCACGGCCAAGAGGGCCCGTTCGAGAAGTGGCTCAAGCACTGGGACCCCGAACACGATGTGTTCGCCGACCGGGTGACCACCCGCGTCGAATGCTCCGAGTACTTCGCGCAGCGTGACGACGCGCTGCGCGCGCACGCCACCCAGATCGACCCGGAAGGCGACTTCTTCCACGCGCCGATCGAATGGCAGCAACGGCTCTGGCCGACCGAGGAGTACGAGCTGGCCCGCTCGCGGGTGCCGGTCTGTCTTCCGGAAACCGATCTGTTCGACGGGATCGAGGCGGACCAGTGACCGACGCCCTGGCGATGGTCGTCGCCCTGCTCGCCGAGGAGCCGCCCCGCGACACCGGGCCGGACTTCGGCAAGGCCGCCCCGTTCGGCCTGTTGATTGTGGTGCTGCTGATGATCGGCACGTTCCTGCTGATCTGGTCGATGAACCGGCACCTCAAGAGGCTGCCCGAGTCCTTCGACAGGGAGAATCCCGAAAACGACCAGGCCGCCGACGACGGAACGGTCGGCTCGGAGGGCGATATCCCCGACGACAACGAGAGTTCGCCGCGTGAGCCCGGCTGAGTTTTCTGGGGCGAATACGCTCGCGGTGGCCACCAGCCCGTATCTGCGCCAGCACGCCGACAATCCCGTGCACTGGCAGCAGTGGACGCCGGAGGCGCGGGCCGAGGCGGCGTCCCGCGACGTGCCGATCCTGCTGTCCATCGGCTACGCCGCCTGCCACTGGTGTCACGTGATGGCCCACGAGTCCTTCGAGGACGACGAGGTGGCCGCGGCGATGAACGCGGGGTTCGTGTGCATCAAGGTGGACCGCGAGGAACGGCCGGACCTCGACGCGGTCTACATGAACGCCACGGTCGCGCTGACCGGTCAGGGCGGCTGGCCGATGACGTGTTTCCTGACTCCCGACGGCCGGCCGTTCTTCTGCGGCACGTATTACCCGAAAGCGGGTTTCCTGCAGCTGCTCGCCGCGGTCGCCGAAACCTGGCGCACTCGGCGCGAAGAGGTCGAGCAGGCCTCGGATCAGATCGCGGGTGAGCTGCGGTCGATGGCGTCCGGCCTGCCGGGAGGCGGGCCACCGGTGCAGGCGGCCATATGTGACCATGCCGTCGCGGGCGTGCTACAGGATGAGGACACCGCCCGCGGCGGGTTCGGCGGGGCGCCGAAGTTTCCACCGTCGGCGCTATTGGAAGCGCTGCTGCGCGCCCACGAACGCACCGGAGACGTGTTGCCGCTGGAGGCCGTCGAACGGACCTGCACGGCGATGGCGCGCGGCGGCATCTACGACCAGCTGGCCGGCGGATTCGCCCGCTACAGCGTCGACGCGTCGTGGGTGGTGCCGCACTTCGAGAAGATGCTCTACGACAACGCGCTGTTGCTCCGGGTGTACGTGCACTGGGCGCGGCGCACCCGAAACCCGTTGGCGCGCAGGGTGGCCGAGCAGACCGCGCGATTCATTATCGACGACCTCGGCGCGGGGGGCATGTTCACCTCGTCACTGGACGCCGACGCCGACGGCCAGGAGGGACTGACGTACGTCTGGACGCCCGCACAGCTGCGCGAAGTGCTCGGTGAAGACGACGGCCTCTGGGCCGCAGAGGTTTTCAATGTCACCGATTCGGGGACCTTTGAACACGGCAGTTCGGTGCTGCAGCTGCCGGCCGATCCCGACGATCCGGTCCGATTCGAGGCGGTCCGGACCAAGCTGTTGGCCGCCCGACTGACGCGCCCCCAGCCGGGTCGCGACGACAAGGTGGTCACCGCCTGGAACGGGCTGGGAATCACGGCGTTGGCCGAGGCCAGCATTGCCGTGGATCGTCCCGAATTCCTCAGTGCGGCAATCCAATGCGCACGGTCGATCATCGATCTGCATCTGGTGGACGGCCGGCTGCGACGGGCCAGCCTGGGCGGCCGGGTCGGCGACAGCGCGGCGATCCTGGAGGATCATGCGACGCTGGCCACCGGGCTGCTGACACTGCACCAGATCACCGGCGAGCAAGACTGGCTGGACGCCGCCACCGGATTGCTCGACATCGCGCTGGAGCATTTCGCCGACCCAGAGCGCGAGGGCCGGTGGTACGACAGCGCCGACGACGCCGAACAACTGATGGTGCGGCCAGCCGACCCGCTTGACGGCGCCACCCCGTCGGGGGCGTCCTCGATCGCCGAGGCCCTGCAGATCGCGGGCCACCTGGCTCCCGCGCCGCGGGCCGACAGCTACACTGCGGCCGCCGCGGCTGCGCTGGCCGCCGCGACGCCGATCCTGGCGCGGCTTCCGCGCTCGGGCGGACATTGGCTGGCCGTCGCGGAAGCGGCGGTGCGCGGGCCCGTTCAGATCGCGGTGGCCTGTGATCCGGCCGGATCGGACCTGCTGACCGCCGCCCGAACCCTGGCGCCGGGCGGGGCCGTCGTCGTCGGGGGTGCGGTGAATTCCTCGGAGCTACTCGTCGACCGCGACCGGGTGGGCGGGTCCGACGCCGCCTACGTGTGCCGCGGCCGGGTGTGCGACCTGCCGGTCACCACCGCCGGGGAACTGGCTGCCGCCTTGGGTGTCCCCGTGTAGCCTCGCGGCCATGCCGAGCACCGAGGACATCACCCAAGCCGTCAATCGTTACATCGAGACGATGGCGAAGGGTCGGGCCGACGACCTGGTCGACTTCTTCGCCGACGACGCGACCCTGGAAGACCCGGTCGGCGGCGAGGTGCACATCGGCCGCCAGGCGATCCATGGCTTCTACGCCAACGTCGAAGACCTGAACCGGGAAAGCGAATTGGTGACGTTGCGGGTGGCCGGTAACGAGGCGGCCTTCCTGTTCCGGCTTACCGTCGACTGCGGCGAGAACCGCATGCGAATCGAGCCGATCGAAGTACAGGTGTTCGACGACAACACCAAGATCACGTCGATGAAGGCCTACTGGTCGCCGGCCGACGTGACGCAGCTCTAGGGCGAGCGCGGGTTAGCGGCCGGATTCTGGGAGCCGACGGCGCAAGACCAAATTCCTCGTTTCACTGAGCGAATGCGCCGTGCTGACCAGCAAAAGTTGTGTGATCGCCCATGTTGCTGGTCGGGTAGCATTCGCCTGAGTGATGCCAGAAGGGGGATTGCCGATGTGCGCTGGGGCCTCTTCGCGCGCGTCGGCTGTTGTGAGGCAGGGCGGGGTGGGCGATGACTGAGCCGTTGAGGGTCGATACGCCGCTGGTGGCCGCGGCGGGCGGCAGGCTGGAGGGACTGGCTAGTGCGATCCCGCCGCCTCCAGCGGTCTTCAGCCCGCCGGGCGCCGACCCGCTGTCGATGGCGATTGCAGGCAAAGTCGCCGAAGTGGTCAGCCCTGCGGTTGCCGCGCTGCCGGCGACCAAGGAAGAGCTGACCCGGTACGCGCAGAACGTGCTGAACGCCGCGGGTGCCTACGACAACACCGACCGTCAGATTGCCGAGGAGATCCTGCGGCGTTTGGGTGAGCTCGATTCGGCTTCCGGTGGCACGGGCGGTGCGGGGACGCCGGGCGGTGGCGCTGCTGGCGGGGCGTCGGCGGCGGGCATGGCCGGTTCACCGGCGGCCGGGGCCGGGCAGCAGGCGGGCCAACTCGGGCAGATGATGGGCATGCCGATGCAGATGGCGCAGCAGGCGGCCCAGATTCCCTTGCAAATGATGGGCATGGCCGCTGCGGTTCCGCAGGGCATCATGCAGGGCGTGCAGAGCGCGATGCAGCAGGTCGGCCAGATGTCGGACATGGCCGGCAAGGACGAGCAGAATCCTGACGGCGGCGAAGAAGACAAGCAAGAGGACCCCTCCGCCGGGAAGAAGCCGGAGGAGACGCCGCCGCGGACTGAACCCGCGCCTGCCCGCCCCGAGCAGGCGGCGCCGGGCAACACCGGCGGCGAGCGGGCACCAGAGCCTGATCGGTCGCAGGCGCAGCCCGGCGTTCCGGTGGCGCCTCGGCCGGCGCCGACGCGCCCGGCTGAGTCTTCCCCGGAGATTGCTCTGTGAGCAGCGCTTTCCGTGTCACTGTTAGTTCCCGCGTGGCCGTCGTACAGGAGGCCGGCCGATGACCTTGCCGCCACCGCCCGGCGGTAACCCACCAACGCCGCCACCCGGTGGTCCTTTTCAGCCGCCAGTCGGCGGGCCGGGCCCGTACCCGGGGCCTGGACCTCAACAGCCGCCGTGGCCGCAACAGCCGTGGACGGCAGGTCCGCCGCCGCAGAAGCGGGGCAACGGCTGGAAATGGGCGCTCGGCGCGGTGGCGTTGCTCGCGGTGATCGGTGTGACGGCAGCCGTCACGATGTCGGTGACTGGCGACAACGGCGGCAACGGCTCTCCTACCTCTCCGCCGTCCGGTAACAACTCGGGAATAGCCAGTGCGAATGACACCGGCCCGGCCACCGTCATCACCGAAGATCCGAGTTGTGCGGCCTGGATGCCGATCAGTGAGACGCTCGGACAGATGCAACGAAATGGCTGGGAGAATCGCAATCCCGCGATCCCGGCCACAGAATGGACCCCGCAGCTGCGCGCCCAGTACGACGAAGTCGGCCAGGCTATGCGCAGTGCCGCCGACGAAACCGCGCCTATAGTAAAGCTCACACCCCACCGTGCAGTGCGTGAGCTTTACGAGCAGTTCATCGCCTACGCTCGCGCGTATAGCGACGCCATTCCGACCTACACTCCAGTCAATAACCACCTGGTTGCCGTCGCCGGGGCAAGCGCCACAGCATTGTCGTACCTATGCGGGGCAATAAACTCAGGTTCTGCTCAAGCTCGGGCGCCCTTGGTTGCGGCACCCGCACCGCCCTCAGAATTCGCATCGCCTGATGATCCCAGCAAACCTCAGCGGTTTCTCAAGGCGCCTGATCCAACGTGTATGGAATGGGACCGGCTACTGCATCAGTTCGAGGCTGATACGTCTGCGTGGCGGGCGA